>JAUIKE010000004.1 GCA_030430845.1 Bacteroidia bacterium
GTAAAGATTTTAAAATCTCAGAAAACCCTTATTTTTTCTGTCTCTCTTTCCAAATTTTCAATGAACTTTTTGCCGAGCTAAAAGTGTACGGCAATGAAGGATAGAATTGAGCTAATGGGAGGATCCGAATTTGGGAATAACATTTATAAAAATGCCCGATTTCTACTTGCACAAAACAGCATCTATATTTTTTCAACGGATACCATTTACAATCCGGTAGAAGATCGAGAAGCCCTGGTGGTTCAAATGATCAAACGGTGAAGGAAGATTATTACTGCCTACCTGACCTGGATCGAGTGATACAAGGGCCAACCATATGAGGGTTTTAGAATTCCTTATTGAAAAACGATTCATGAAACCAATACTTATTTGTCTTTGCTTGTTGCTACCTGCAATACTTCCCGCCCAGTAAAAAATGACCGTCGATTCAAACGGCGTACCGGTACCGGATAAGTATTTGAAGCATTAAAAAAGGAAGCTTGCAAAAGCGGACAATTCCGGACAAAAGCGGACACCGGATAGCGGGGGCGGGCGAAAACTTGTAACTTTGTCTAAGCAAAAAAAGTCGGTAGTGACCTGGTGACTCCAAGTCACCAGGTCACTACCGCCCCAGCCCTCACTCCAGTATTCTTGGACTCCAATATTGTTAGACTCTAATATTTCTACACTCTAATATTTCTACCTGCTCAGGGAACTCCCAATCACCTCACTTGCTTTGGGTGGTTTCCCAACTACTCAAAATCACCCCTTTGGGTGATCCCCTACCTCCATTTTCCGCATAAATTTGTCTGTGTAATCAATAGGGAAATCCTCCCAACTTAAATAACTCTAAAAACTCAAAAAATGAAAGCTATTTTGTTTGCCCTCGTATTGCCATTTACCATGCTGTTTTCCGGAGAACCAACTACCGTGACTGCTGATTATGATCAGACTATAGAAGAAAATTATAAACTACCGAAAAAAGTAGATGTGGATGTAGAAATTGATCTCGGCCGAAAAAAGAAAGGATGCAGCGGCTTCGGCGTATGCAAAATTTCAGGAAGCGCCGGAATTAAAGGAATTCTTGACGGGAACCGTGTCATCGCCACCGCCACCGCTGAGAATGGCCAGATAACCAGTCTGCATTTTCACAGCTCTTCCATGAATGAAAACACTTTGAAGACCTTCTTTTCAGGCAGCCAATTTGTCGTAGGAGAGAATTTTTCCGCAACATTTTCACACAAAGGACAGAGGTTTATCCTGAACCTCAAGGCTGGTAAATACCGCATCCAAAAAACCAGAACCGGATTCAACATCGGAATGCCTCCAACATTGAAATAAGAAAAGAGGTGATTTTATGAGGGTTGTGTAAAAAGGTTTTCGGCCTTTTATACACCCCTCACAAAATATACACTATCCCGGCGGAATATATTTAATAAATAAAAGAAGAGTTACACCCTGATCGGCTTTCGTCGATTGGGGCATTTTTTTTCTTTTAAGAATATATTTATTTTACATGTGGTTTAAGGGGGGGTAATGCCCGTCGCCAGCACAAAAACGTAATTAAGTATCTTTCCTAGTCATGGATCAATATAAGAACGCCATTATAGCCGGGGTTGTCTTTGGAGCCTTTATGGGGCTCGTGTTGGCATTGATTTATGGTGCAATGTTCGGCTTAGTCGCCGGACCTTTGAGCGGATTCCTTTTTGGTCTTTTCCTCCATCAGTTTGTTTCTTCTTCAGAGATTCAGCAACAAGTCCAAATACCTCTCGATGAAGAAATGCCTATCCTTTCTTCTCCAGCCAATCATTTTCTGAATAGGGAAGGAGTTGGAGGCCGCCTGTATTTGTTTGAAGATAAAATCGTGTTTAAATCCCATCAGTTTAATTTCCAAAACCACGAGATGACAATAAAGCGTTCGGATATATTAGAAATAAGATTTTACAATATCTTAGGCTTTATTCCTACAGGTATGAAGGTGGTCACAAATCAGGGAAAGGTGGAGAAATTTGTCGTTAATGGCCGGAAACACTGGAAAGTTCAGCTGGGATAAGTTCTGTAGTGCAACTCTTTTTTAGACAACATAGATAACTACTAATGCTTCAATATCATGATCAAACGAATACTTTTAGGCATTCTCCTCATTTTACTGCTTGCTTTTGGCTATGTTTATTTAATGCTTTTCCCGCAGTTTCCCATAGCCAATGGCTATTCTGCTAAAAAAATGTGTTCCTGCATCTTTATTGCTGACCGTGATCAGGAAAGTATTCAAAAGGACGACCTTGGCTTTGGCCCTACTGCCTTGACCCAGTCAACGGTTGATTATGAAAAGAAAACCGTCACGACCAGCCTTTTTGGTATGTCACCCAAAACGGCCGTTTTTCGCGATAACGTAGGATGTATCCTACTTCTGGGGAAAGACGATTATCAGACAAGCTTATCAGTTGAAAGACCTGTTCTGTCCGATACCTTGGAATGGCCTCGGGGCACTAAGGTTTCGGAAGTAGATAGTATGGAAGATATAGACTTGGAGCAACTTCAAGCAGCCATTCTCAATAACTTCGATCCATCTATGGACATGGACAGCGTCAAAACCCGAGCTATTGTGGTGGTTCATAAGGGACGATTAATTGCGGAGCAATATGCCAAGGGGTTTGATCCTGACACTGAGATCCTTGGGTGGTCAATGACCAAGAGCATCACTTCTACGATGGTGGGAATATTGGCAAAAAATAGAATGTTGAGTCTGGAGGATACCGGTCTTTTCCCCGAATGGACCGATGATCGAAAAGACATCTCTCTAAAGGACTTACTTCAAATGCAAAGTGGTTTGGAATTTGCAGAGGATTACACCCGAATCTCGGATGCTACTAAAATGTTGTACCGCTCAGAGAATGCTTCGAACATTCCTTTGAATAAGCCTTTAATACACAAGCCTGGTACCCATTGGAACTATAGCAGCGGAACTACTAATTTGCTTTCACAAATAGTAAAAGATAAGCTTGGAGAGGAAGCTTATCTTCGTTTGCCGTACGACAGTATTTTCAATCGTATTGGTATGAATTCAGCGATTATGGAAACCGACGAGTCCGGTTTGTACATCGGCTCTTCTTATTGTTATGCAACTCCCAGAGACTGGGCTAAATTCGGCCTTCTATATCTAAATCAGGGCAATTGGTACGGCGATCAGGTCATTGATACGGCTTGGGTTGATTTTGTACGTAGTCCGGCTTCTGACAGTAAAGGGATTTACGGAGGGCAGTTCTGGCTGAATGTAAACCATAGTCAATTTAAGGATGCTCCTGAAGAAGTGTATTCCTGTAATGGGTTTCAGGGACAGAAAGTATTTATTGTTCCTTCCCATGATCTGGTGATCGTTCGCATGGGCTTGGAAGAGCCTCCTGTTTTTGATATGAATAAATTGCTGAAAGAAGTGCTGGCTTGCTTTAATTAACATGAATCATCTCGAATTTTCGAAAGGTCCCAATAAACAGATGCTGATTCGACTGCCCCCGGCAGCCGAATCAGCATCTGTTTTTGGTCATCAGCTAAAAAAATCGGGATGTCTCATGTTTTTTTATAGAAAACACAACTACTGACCATTCACCATGGAAAATCAAGAGTCTTCTCATCATAATGTAGAAACCGAATTAAGCCGGGACCTCGGCCTGACCACAGCCCTGGCCATCGGGATCGGCACCATGATCGCTGCAGGTATATTCACGCTATCAGGCCTTGCTATTCGAAACGTCGGGTCTGCAGCCATTGTATCCTTCTTACTAGCTGCGATGGTAGCTAGTTTTACGGCACTTACTTATTGTGAGTTTGTATCGATCTATCCACGTACCGGCGAAGGGTATCTGTATGCCCGTAAAACCTATCCTGGGCCGCTGGCTTATTTTGTAGGTTGGGCATTGGTACTAGGGTATACCTCTTCCTGCGCTTTTTATATTGCCAGTCTTTCTAGTTATTTCAATGAGTTTATCTGGCACAGTCCAATAGAAGCACTTTCCGGAATTGTTTTCTTGATCGCTCTCACCCTATTAAACATCAAGGGAACGGAGGAAAGCGGGAAGTTTCAGGTCATTGTAACAGCAGCTAAAATAGCGCTGTTGATTTGGTTCGTGTTCGGGGGGGTACGGTTTGTTAATATGGAAGAAGTTATGGATCGCTTTAGTGACGACGTGGTGCAAATTGGAAATACAGCAGCTATGGTGTTTATTACGTTCTTTGGGTTTTCGGCTATCGCTGCTTCTGCAGGAGAGGTGAAAGACCCTGTGAAAAACATTCCCCGGGCTATTTTTATTTCGATGGGGGTAGTTACCCTCTTGTACACAGCGGTGGTTTTGGTGGTGTTATTTGCAGGACTGACGGAATATAATGAGGCTTCGATGGGGGAGGCAGCCCAAAAGTTTTTAGGTTCTGTGGGGGGATATGTCATCATTGGGGGGGCTATTTTTTCCATGGTTTCTGCCTCCAATGCTTCCATTATGGCCGGCTCGCGTGTAGTTTTGTCTATGAGTCAACTGGGCCATCTACCTAAAGAAATAGGAACGATCAATGCGCGTACCCGAACCCCTATTGTATCCGTTTTTTTAATAGGAGGCACGATCCTTATTTTTGCCCTTATCCTTCCGCTGGAGGATTTGTCTTATTTTGCCAATACTGTTTTACTCCTGGCCTTGATTATGGTTAACCTGGCCTTGATCATTCATCGCAGAAAATATCCCAATATAAAGCGGCCTTTCAAGGTGCCCCTGGTACCGCTCATTCCCATTCTCGGCATATTGGCCAATGCTTATTTGATCTACCAGATTTTTAGCCATCCGCTGCCTTTCTTTTTAGCCATTGGAACCTTGATCCTTGGAGTGATCGGCTTTTTTACCTGGAAGGGCTCACAGTATGCCGAAACCGCCATCCCCGGCTCAGCTTCTCATGTGGCTCATAGTCGGGGCCGAAGCCGCTTTGACAAAGAAAAATTCAGAGTGGTAGTGCCCCTGGCGAACCCCGAAACGGTTTACAGCCTGATCCGGATCGCCGCAGCCATTGCCAAAGATCGGGATGGAGAACTCCTTCTTTTAAAGGTAGTAAAACTGCCTAGCCAGATCCCACTGACCAGCTATGACGACAGTATGATCGAAAAAGAACAGTTCATACTGGATGAGGCCAGACGATTTGCTGAGTCTCAAGGAGTTCCTGCCCATGCCATCATAAGGATAGGTTATAATGTCGCTCGTGCTATTTTGGAGACATCCAGGGAGCACAATTGCAATCTGACGGTTTTAGGCTGGAAGGGAAGTACCAGTAGCAAACAGAGGATATTAGGCAATATTACCGACACCATCGTTACACATGCTCAAACAGATATCATGCTGGTAAAACTGGTAGGAGATGATCCGATCAAGCGGATTTTGCTTCCCACTGCCGGAGGAGAACATGCCCAATGTGCCGAGCAGTACGCTCATTCTCTGGTACATGCCATCGACGGGCATCTGACGACTTGCCAGGTAGTCAGCCCTGATGCCGATAAAGAACAAATACAGCAAAGTCGCAACAACCTGGTCCGGAGTATCAAACGACTCAGGGCTATGCCCCGGATCGATATGGACGATCAGCTGATTGAAAATAAAAGTGTCGTAGAAGGCATCATACAAACTGCTGAGAATTACGATGCAGTCATGATCGGGGCGGCCGGGCAAAGTATTTACCCACAAATCCTCTTTGGAAGCATACCGGAAGAAATTGCTAAAAAGACAAACAAAACCGTCATTATGGTAAAGCATTATCATCCGGTGAAGGCGCTTATCGGGAAAGTGATGAGTGAGTAGCCTTCCTAAACTCAAAAGGCTGTTGGCCGGCCGGCCAACAGCCTTTTAAGTTAATTTAATTATCAATACTGCTCTTCGTGATTGACAACTACAGCGGCCACGCCTTCATCCCAGCCAAATACGGCACTCGCCTCTTTTCTAAGACTTTCCTTCGGAAGCCCATGTACATTGTAGAGACTATATCCTTTGTCGGTTTTGAACGTTAAAAGAAAACCTTTAGAAGCTCTTTTGGATGCTATTTTCTTAAATTGAACACTCCCTTTGCTTGTTTTGAAGCTTAAAACATCTCCCTTTGACGACCAACGGCCTTTTACTGTAAGATCATTGGGGTTGAGGTCATACGCCATAAGAAAGGAGCCTGTGGCTTTTAGGTCGAGATTAAACTTAACCGTTTTGCCATTTTTCTGAACTTCCCCTGTCCAGCGTCCGGGAGATTGTGCAGATAGACTAAAAGTAAACAAGGCAAAGACGACAGATAAAAACAAATACTTTTTCATTCGTAAGCTTTATTGGGTGAAATATTGATTATCTATCACAAAGATGAGGGGAAAAAATAGCGGAGGCATCACCCTAAAGGGTGAAATCAAGCATCATTAGATGGGGTTGTGTAAAAACTCGTTCCTCGTTTTTACCCACCCCATTAAATTTTATTTAGGAGGTCGTTTTAAGAAAAAAACAAAGTTTTTTTCTTAAAACGACCTCCTAAAAGAATATTATTGGTTGGGGAAAAAGGTCGAAGGACTTTTTACACAACCCCAGGCTTTTCACTTCTCAAGTTTAGTTAACTCACTATATCCTGTAAGCTTTCCACCTTTATTGTAGGATTCTGAGCGGACCAAGCCAATACCCTCTGCATACCATTCCGTCGAAGAGCCCTGAACTTTCATGATGGTTTTGGTACTGATGGTTTGAGATAATTTAATGCAGCTAAAAGTACCGGCCGGGGTTTTAATCTCCTCTTTGGCTTCCACTTTGCGGTCTGTCACTTCCACGGTAATATTTATATTAAGCGGGCCGCCTCCCGCGACGGTCACTTTTAGGTTGCCATCCGGTAAGGTAGTACCTGGGGCCACCTCCAATGAAGGGATCACATATTCGGAAGCATCGACACTTACATCCATATTCTGGTAGGATTGCATGGACTCGGCGTTGATTTTGAAGGCCATGTCGAACTCAAATTTCCCATCTTTACAATAGGCTTCGAACTGATTCGTGTAAGTTTCTTTACCTTTTTTATCAAAAGAAGTAGTTTTGATGGTAAAAGTGGTATTGCTTCCCGACTGGGCGACGTCGACTAGCTCATAGGCTGTTTTGCCAGTTTCTTTACCCTTCTGGGTATAATTGGTCAACTCCCATTTTGCTCCTTTTTTGAGCGGTACAAAGGGCTTGCAGTCGGTTTGTGCCAGTAACAAAACAGGGGCCAGGAATAGTGTAATTAAAGTGATTAAGTTTTTCATCGGTTTTTTTTGCGGAAGGTAAAAAAAAATCCAGACATGTCATGTCTAGACATGACATGTCCCCAATTAGAAACCCCATATTTTCGTAAGTTGCTGATTATCAATAAAATTTCGACTTGGCCTAGACATGACATGTCTGGTTCTTGCAGATTTATCCCTATATTCACCCCATTGTGATCAACTAATCGAACACCTTTCATGAAACCACTATCTATCTGCCTGGTAATCGCACCGCTGCTTTTGACTACCTGTACCTTCCTGCATGAAGACCCCTTGAGTGAACAGGACTATATCGCCGCCTGGAAAAAATTCTACCCATCCAAAGCACTCGCTCAGGGCATGCACGATGTTATTTTTGACTATGAAGATCCTTCTTCCGAAAGGGTGCTGGAGTGGCTGGATTTTAATAGAAAAATGCTCACACAACTACCCCGGACAGAAAATGCCTCAGGTAGTTCTAAAGGTATCAATGCCCGATTGCTGAAAATTCAAATACAAAAGGAAATTCAGTATTGGGAAGAAGAAATGCCGCATATTACTTCTGCCTCCTTTTATGCCCGACTGATCGATCGAGCCCTTGATCCGGTTTTTGAAGCGACCTTCCTAACCTCTTCTGATAAAGTGGAGATCATATGCTCGCGTTTGCAGTCGATCCAGGATCTGTGCCTGACCGGCAATAAGCTGTTGGAAGAAATGAAAAAAGAGGAGGTATTAAAAAGCCTGGAATTATTAGAGAAAAACAAAGTTTTCTTCGAAAAAGAAATATCGGAAAAAATGAAGCAAGCAGGCATTCAAAAACCTTGCTATAATTTTGAAGCCCGCGTCCAATCCACTGTAGCCGCGATCCAGAGACTCATGGATTATCTCCGTAATGATGCTCTGGTAGATGATTCCCCCGCGAACACCATACTTGGTCGGGAAGCCTACGCCCGGGAGCTAAAAAATTACCTGGACCAGCCGGTTTTTCCGGAACAATTGGCCGACCTGGCCTTAAAGGAAATCGAGGAGGTTAGAGGGCTCATAGAATTGACCTCCATGGAGTATGTCAAAAAAGAATATCCCAATCAATTTGATCCTGAAGATAAGCAGGCAGGCGTTCGCCTGGCATTCGACGATATGGAAAAGGACGCCCCGGCTAACGGTGCCGAATACCTCGCTTTTTGGCAAGACCTGGCCGAGGACGCCATGGAATTTATCGAAGAAAAAAACATCGCAACACTGCCGGAATTTCAGACACTTCGGATCATTCCCGCTCCCGAAAGTGCCGGCCCGGCTGCCAGGATCGGCTGGGTCGACAGTGCCTCTCCCTTTGATCCCAATCCAGTAACAACACTTTACCTGCCTAATATTCCTGATACCTTTCCCGCGGAAGAGCGCAAAGACTTCTGGTCGTCTTTCAACAAGCCTTTCAACCGAATGATCGTCATCCACGAATTATTTCCAGGGCACTACATGCAGATCAAGATCAG
The DNA here is from genome assembly GCA_030430845.1 of Bacteroidia bacterium. Taxonomy (GTDB): domain Bacteria; phylum Bacteroidota; class Bacteroidia; order Chitinophagales; family Saprospiraceae; genus JANQPA01. Next base: position 8,734 of record JAUIKE010000004.1, read on the forward strand.
CCGCGAAACACCACATCCCGTTCGCCTGCTTTTTCCTTACGGTCCTTATTTTGAAGGCTGGGCTTCTTTCACTGAAGAAGTGGCCCTCGCTGCCGGCTGGGAAAAAGAACGGCCGCTGACCTATCTGGCCCACTTGCGAAAAAGACTCGAAAATGCCAATCGGGCCTACACCTCCGTTATGGTCCACTGCAATGGCTGGGATCAGGAAAAAGTAATGCAGTTTTCTACCGAAACCTCTCTGCTGGCGCCTCAATTTGCCAAAAGCCTCTGGGGCCGTCTGATGCGCTCACCTATGCAAATGACTTCGTACTTTTACGGAGGCATGCAGTTCAGAGCACTCCAAAAAGCCGAAAAAGATCGCCTCGGAGATCAGTTTGACCTCCTCCTTTTCATGGATACGATCATGAAAACAGGCCCGGTCCCGATAGAAGAATTTTATGATGTTTTCAAAATGGTAATTCCAGATTAATTATATTGAAAGGTGTGACCGTCCAGCATTGTCCTCGATATGCAAACAGCCCCATCGGGGTGATATATTGATAACCCTCAGTTTCAACTGGGGTCAAAAACACTATCACAACAAAACATGACCAACCCAATCCAACGAATCGCCCTCACCCCCGACTACGCCATCTCCCGAGTCATCAAAGGAGGCTGGCACCTGGCCGGAGGGCACGGCAATATTGACGAACAGGAAGCCATCGAGGATATGCGGGCCTTCGTAGAAGCCGGCATAACCACCTTCGACTGTGCCGATATATACACCGGCGTGGAAGAACTCATCGGCCGTTTTTTGCGAAAAAACAAAGATGCCTTCACTTCCGGAAACCTGGCTCCCGTACAGGTACACACCAAATACGTACCCGATTACAATGCACTGGCTACTTTAACAAAGGAAGATACAGTGCGAATCATCGACCGTTCTTTGCAGCGACTAGGAGTCGAAAGACTCGACCTCGTTCAGTTTGCCTGGTGGACCTATGAGGTGCCCGGATATGTGGAGACAGCCGTTCATCTGACCGAACTCCAACAACAAGGAAAGATCCGTCATATTGGCGTAACCAATTTCGATGCTAAGGCTATTCAATCTATGGTGGATGCCGGAGTTCCTATTCTTGGCAATCAGGTACAATATTCCATTCTAGACCATCGCCCGGAAAAAGTTCAGCAGGGTATGGCTGAAAAATATGGCTTTAAATTCCTGTGCTACGGCACCATTGCCGGAGGCTTTCTCTCTGATCGATACCTGGATGCACCCGATCCTCCTCAACCGCTGGAAAATCGGTCGTTAACCAAGTACCGACTGATCATTGATGAATTCGGCGGCTACGAATTTTTCCAGGAAACCCTTCGCTTGCTCCGAAATATTGCCGACCCATACAATGTGGGCATAGCAGAAGTGGCGGCGAAATATATTATGCAAAAACCAAATGTAGGTGGAGTCATTGTAGGTGCTCGCAACCGACGGCATTTAGAAAAATTACAAAAGCTAAGCAGTTTTGAGCTAAACGCTGAAGATTTAGCCCGGATTAAGCAACTAGTAGACCGGTCCAAAGGGCCACTTGGATCAGTTTATGAACTCGAGCGTGACAAAGAAGGTAAGCACGGTCGTATTATGAAGTACAATCTCAATGATCCGCAATGAGTGAATTATCAAAAGCAAGCGAAGAGGTAAAGCAGGTTCGTTTTTATGGCGGCCTGCTGGGTACTCTTTTACCTTTCATTGTATTTGTGACGGGAGTCATTATCATCGCCTTATCTGGAGCGCCCGATGAACGAGGTTTCTGGCCCATCCTTATTTTAGCACTGGGCTTAGGTTTGATCCTGGCAAAGGATAAAAATGCATTCAGTAAAACCGTCATCGGTGGGATGTCGCAAGAGATCGTGATGATCATGATCACAGCCTGGATGTTGGCTTCGATCATCGGCGTGTTGATGACCGCCACCGGTTTTGTGGAAGCACTGAGTTGGAGTGCGAGTCAATTAAACCTGAGTGGGCCGGGTTTTGTGGTAGCGACCTTCATAATTTGCTGCATCGTTTCTTTATCTACCGGCTCTAGTTTTGCCACTATTTTGATCTGCAGCCCGATCTTGTATCCGGCCGGCGGATTGTTAGGAGCGCATCTGCCCAGCCTGGCCGGCGCGATCATCGCCGGCGCGACTTTTGGGGATTTTAGTGCGCCTATTTCTGATACGACCATCGCCAGTGCTTTGAGCCAAAAGGCGGCGATCGGGCCTACCGTTCGCTCGAGATTGAAGTATATCCTACCCGTCGCTGCGGCGGCCCTGCTGGCTTTTTTTATTAGCGCGAGTTTGAATGTGGGCGGTATGGAGAGTATGGAAAGCCAGTCGCTGGGTAACCCTCGGGGGCTGCCCATGTTGCTGGTACCGGCTCTGATCATTTATCTTTTTTTACGGGGAAAACATTTGTTGCATGGCCTGATGATGGGCCTGCTGTTTGGAGTGGCGCTGGGATTAATTCTTGGTTTGTTACCTACGGAAAAACTGCTGTCGCTGGATCTGGAAAATTTTACAGCTAAAAGTTTTGTCATTGACGGCATCAATCGAGCCGTGGGGATTAGCTTTTTTACGATCCTTTTGATGGGGCTGGTAGCGACTTTAAAGGCTAGTGGCCTGGTGGATCGTCTGGTCACCTTTGCTTCGGGGCGCAGCAAAACGCCTCAACATGCCGAATCCTGGATGGCAGGCACGGTGGGGGCAGCGGTTTTGCTGACCACGCACAGTGTGGTGGCCATCCTGATGGTAGCCGAGTTTGCTAACAAAACAGGCGAACAAATGGGGGTGTCGCCTAAAAGAAGGGCCAATATTTTGAGTATGGTGGTTTGTATCTTCCCCTTTTTACTGCCCTATTTTATTCCGGTCATTTTGATGGCCAATACCACTTTGGCAGGAGAGGAATTTGGCATTCCGCCGGTGGCGCCTCTGGAAGCGGGTTTGTATAATTTTGTGGCCTGGGGCCTGATAGGGATGGTAATGATTGTAATTTTGTTTGGATTTGGAAGGAAGGCAGATGGATGATTTGACACTGTCTACGCTGAAAACACTGTTTTATTCCCCAATAACAAACTTTATATAATAGATTTATCAACTGTGCAGATCATCGTTTTTCAGCCCATACGGGCACGTCTGTGCAGCCCTATAAAAAAATTGTTTCATGAGCGATCAAAAAGAATTACGAGCAGACCAATTCGAGCTCTACGACCTCAAAATAGTCGTCGAAAAAATCGATGGACATTGCACCTGCGACATGCAGGTAGGCGACTGTTTTTTCCTGAAAGGAGGAAAAATTTCCCTCCCAAATGACTCCAACTTCTGCCTGTACGCCATGCAGTCCACCATTCCGTTGCTGCCTGCCAAGCAACGTATGAACCACCCGGCCGACTGGATGGAGACCGACTCCAGGGTAATCTGCCCCGATCCTGCCTGTAAACTCATCATGCGCATAGACAGGGAGTCATCCCGAGTGCTCAATCATGATGATGTGAGCCCGATCAGTTGGGAGGAGTTGGATAAAAAATAGCTTGACTAAATAATTGAATCATGACTAATTTTGCAAAACCATTGTTTTTCATATTGCTATTATCTGCCTTTTCGTGCCAGCCGGAAGAGCAAAACGCTTTGCCTGGTCCCTTAGAAGCCGGCTGGAAGGGGAAAAAGGTGTGTCAGGTCCTTTCTGAAAATGAAAAACTGAGGGTGCTCAAGTGTACTTTTGAGCCCGGTGTCGGCCATGAGCGGCATCAGCATCCTCCCCATTTTGGATATACACTTAGTGGAAGTCGGTTTAGAATAAAAGACACGACCGGTGTCAGGGAAGTAGATTTGCCGACCGGCTACTCTTTTGAAAGTGACGGCGTCGCCTGGCATGAAGTACAAAATATTGGAGATAGCACTTCTGTGTATTTGATCATTGAGCCTAAATAAGAGACTGGGCACTATGTTAAATATGCTCTGAATAGGGCGCTATTGGGCATCAGAATTCCTTTAAATTTTTGTCCTAGTACTTAATCGCAATTTTCCCTTCATCAATCTAAAATGCTTACTTTTAGAATAAGCGTTTTTTTCCTCAATATTTTATCCAGTTAACATGAATCAACTCAGCTACACCAGTGGGATTAGTCATGTACCCCTGCTTGGCATTACCATCGGGGATTTATTTGACCAAATGGCCGAAAAGTATTCCGAAAATGAAGCCTTGATTGTCCACCACCAAAATATCAGATGGACCTATGCTCAGTTAAAAAAGCAAGTAGATGATTGTGCAAGGGCCTTGATGGCGGTAGGGCTCAAAAAAGGAGAGCGCATCGGAATTTGGTCACCCAATCGATATGAATGGACCGTCACGCAATTCGCCACGGCAAAGATGGGAGCTATTCTGGTTAATATAAATCCTTCTTACCGCTTACACGAATTAGAATATGCACTTAAACAGTCGGAGTGTAGTATGATCATCATCGCCGATCAATTTAAAAGCTCCGACTATACTCAAATGATGTATGATTTGCTGCCGGACTTAAAAACGGCTTCTATTGGGCAGCTGAAGACTTCAAAATTACCTCATCTCAGAATAGTGATCCGTCTTAGTGATGAACTTGCTGCAGGCATGCTATCCTGGCAAGACTTCATGCAAAAGGCGGAGGAATGCCCGGCAGAAGCATTATCACAGCTGCAATCCGAGCTCTATTTTGATGAGCCTATCAATATTCAATATACCAGCGGAACGACGGGATATCCTAAAGGCGCTACCCTGAGCCATCACAACATTTTAAACAATGGCTACTTCGTGGCACGGACCATGAATTTTACGAATAAAGATCGCCTGATCATTCCCGTGCCACTTTATCACTGCTTTGGAATGGTGATGGGGAATCTGGGCTGTATGACACACGGTGCCACCATGATCTATCCGAGTGAAGGATTTGAGCCGCAGGCAGTTTTGAAAGCTGCCGAAAAAGAAAAAGCAACTGCTATTTACGGTGTGCCGACTATGTTTATAGCCGAATTAGAACATCCGGAGTTTGGCAAGTTTGACCTGACTAGTTTGCGGACTGGCATCATGGCCGGCTCGCCTTGCCCGATCGAAGTAATGAAAAAAGTGCAAACGCTGATGAACATGAAGGATGTGCAAGTAGCTTACGGCATGACCGAAACGAGCCCCGTCAGTACTCAAACCCGGATAGGGGCCCCGCTGGAAAAGCAGGTCAGTACCGTTGGTCAGATCCACCCGCATTTGGAGGTCAAAATCATTGACCCGGACACAGGAAGGGTGGTTCCTGTTGGAGAAGCTGGAGAATTGTGCACCAGAGGTTACAGCGTTATGCTTGGGTATTGGAATAATGAGGAACAAACAAAAAACGCCATCGATGCGGCCCGCTGGATGCATACGGGAGACCTGGCCACCATGGATGGAGAAGGGTATATCAATATTGTAGGCCGAATCAAGGATATGATCATTCGGGGTGGAGAAAACATTTATCCCCGCGAGATTGAAGAATTTTTATATAGCCATCCCAAGATCAGTGCTGTACAGGTTATTGGTGTGCCGGATGAAAAGTATGGTGAGGAGGTGATGGCATGGATAAAGTTGAAAGAAAATGAAAAAGCCACAGGGGAGGAAATAAAAGAATTTTGCAAAGGACAGATTTCCCATTTTAAGATTCCTCGGTATATAAGATTTACGGATGGCTTTCCAATGACCGTTACAGGAAAGGTCCGTAAGGTTGAGATGAGAAAGACAAGTGTGAAGGAACTTGGGCTAGATAAAGAAAACAGCATTAAAATGGCCTAGCGCTTTAGCTGAAAAAAGGAGTTATTTAAATACACCCTGAAGTTCGACTAAAAAACCCTAAACTATGAGTTTTTCGAAAAAAAGTAACTCCCGATATTCGTATCCACAATTCAAAGCGGGCTTGCATGGTGGAAAGGTGACCGTAACCTGGGTTGGAGAGGTAAAAAGAGAGGTCATATTCATTGAAGTTATTTGGAAAGAATTTTAACTTCAGAAGAGATTATATTTTACACCTCTTGAATTCCCTTTTCACCAATATTTATGTAACTTTAGTTAGCATAAATATTTCTTTAGACCATTGTTAATTATTTATTCCCACCTTCATTTAAGTGACCTTACAGTTACCCGCTACGTCTATAAATATGGAAAGTAGCGGATCGATTAGAGGAAGAATCGCATCAGGTTAATAATGCTAGGTGCTTCCCTTCAAAACCTAAACTGAATTTCAGCAGGTATTTTTTCATTTTTCAACCCAAACAAAATGAAAGGAATTGTTTTTACAGAGTTTCTGGACATGGTAGAACGTGAGTTCGGAGAAGATACCATGGAAAATATTATTGATAGCGCCGACCTGGAAAGCGGAGGTGCCTATACAGCTGTTGGATCCTATCCGGCTAGCGAAATGCGGCAATTAGTGCACGAATTAAGCCTCAAAAGTAATCTTTCGCATGCCCAACTGCTTGAAAAATTTGGGCACGTGTTGTTTAGTGGACTGCACAAAGCATACCCTCATTTTTTTGAGGAGTCCGACCTGTTCGATTTTTTATCGACCATACACACCTATATACATGTAGAAGTAAAAAAACTGTACTCTGATGCAGAGCTTCCCAGTCTGTTTGTGATGGATAAGTCGGAGAAGCAATTGGTGCTTTTGTACGAGTCGCCTCGAAAAATGGGTGACTTGGCGCGGGGCTTGCTTCAAGCATCTATTTTGCATTATAAAGAACCCAATGTTGATCTTTTAGAAGAACTGGAAGCTGCTGACGGTTCCAGGGTTAAGTTTACGCTAAGCAGAAAATAATCCCCATATGGAAGAAGTCGATCGCTTAAGAAAAAGGATTCAGCGGGAACGCCTGGCTCGAAAAGAAGCGGAAAAGCTATTAGAGGAGAGAGCCCTACAGTTGTATTATGCCAACGAAAAGCTTAAATCGCTCAACCAAAACCTAGAGGTTGAGGTAGAAAAGAAGACGGCAGAATTAGAACGTCAGAAGGAGCGTTACCAGATGCTGGTTGATTCGGCACAGGACATCATTTTTGTAACCTCAAAAGATGGCTTTTTCCAATATGTAAATCCTGTAGGATTACAACTGGTTTCTTATGACAAAGATCAGGTTTTAGGGGCGCACTATACGGATTTGATCGTTCCGGAATATGTAGAGCGGGTGGCGAATTTTTATGTTAAGCAGGTCAGTGAAAAAAAGCCAATCTCTTACTTAGAGTTCCCTATTATTTGTGGGGATGGAAGGACGATGTGGGTAGGACAGAAGTTGAGCCTGCAGATCATTGATGGTGAGGTAGTGGAGTTAACAGCTATAGCACGAGATATTTCGGATCGGGTCGAAAAAGACCGGGAAATTGCCGAGTTAAACCTTCGCTTCAGTGCTATCCTTAGAAATTTGCAAGAGGGCATTCTGCTGGAAAATGAAGAACGCAAAATTGTGCTGGTTAATAAGGAGTTTTGTAATCTTTTTGGAGTTCCGGCTCCTCCGGAGGCGATGATCGGTGTCGATTGCGCAGCCTCAGCCGAACAATCCAAATATCTCTTTACAGATCCGGATGTATTTTTAGAGCGGGTAGAGGGTATTTTGAAAAAAAGGAAAATAGTAACGGGAGATACCTTAGAGCTGACCGATGGCCGGTTTTTCACAAGAGATTATATTCCCATTTTCGATGAAGGTCATTACAAGGGACATTTGTGGAGGTATGCGGATATCACAGAAGAGAGGAAAATTGAAATAAAGATCAGGAATAGTGAAGAAAAATACCGGGGGATCATCGAAAATATGCAGCTCGGATTGATGGAGGTGGATAGGGATGGCATTATTACTAAGCCCTATGAAGGATTTTGTCAGATGACAGGCTATCAACCCGAAGAGCTTATTGGCAAGCATGCCAACTCCTTCCTGCTACCGGATGAGTCTGTGGCACTCATGCGCGAACAGGATAAGAACAGGAAGCAGGGGCAGCCGGGCGTATTCGAAATTAAAATGAAGGTCAAAGGTGGCGGAGAAAAATGGGTGATGATCAGTGGTGCCCCATTCTATGATGTCAATGGCGACATGATCGGATCCATCGGTATCCATTATGATATTACCCATCAAAAGCAGCTGCAACGTGAACTGGAATTGGCCAGGCAGGAAGCCGAACGAGCCCGGGATGCAGAGAAGGATTTCCTCGCGAATATGAGCCATGAAATTCGCAATCCTATTAATTCTATTGTGGGGATGACTCACCTACTTTATGATACCCCTTTAGGAGAAGAACAACTAGAATATTTGAAAAACATTAAATATTCTTCTGAGGTCCTACTGGCCCTGGTTTCCGATATTCTGGATATTTCAAAAATTTCTCAGGGTCGGATGGAGCCCTATCTTCGCTCGTTCAATCTTCATGAATTAATAGGCGCGATTTCTAATACCTATAAATTTAGGATAGCTGGTAAGCCCATTGCTTGTTCCTGTGAAATTGACCCGGCGATACCGGATGCCCTTGAAACGGATACTACTTTTTTGAACCAGATTTTGTTAAACCTACTTGGTAATGCCATAAAATTTACCCACGAAGGCGAGGTGAGCCTGAATGTCCGACTGAAGGATCTTAATGAGGAGAAAGCTACAGTTGAATTCAGGATTAAGGATACAGGAATTGGAATCCCTCCTGATCGCATTGACCATATCTTTGAGCGCTTCAGCCAGGCAGGTAAAGCCACTTCAAGTGAATACGGCGGCACGGGGCTGGGACTTCCCATCACCAAGCAATTAGTTGAATTGCTACATGGAGAGATTGTGGTGGAGAGCCAGGAAGGACTTGGCACTTGTTTTACATTCTGGATCCCATTTCCTCGCCATACTTCTGATTTGGATCAGGGTCAGATCCCAAAGGTCGAAGGCACTTCAAAGGAGCAAAGCGACCTATCCATTCTTATTGTGGAAGATAACAATACCAATCGGTTGTATCTCGAGCGGACCCTCGCCAAATGGAACTTCCGTTTTCAGTCATGCAAAAATGGGGTAGAGGCATTAGATGCGCTCCAAGAAGATCTATATGATTTGATACTAATGGATATCCGCATGCCCGAAATGGATGGATACGAAACGACCATACGCCTGCGGAGTAATGCTCATAACCCCAATGCCAATATTCCTATTATTGCGCTAACGGCCTCTGCACTAACCGATGAAAAGGAAAAGGCCCTGGCGGCCGGCATGAATTATCATCTGACCAAGCCTTTTACCCCTGAAAGTCTCCTGGGGGCCATTCGTGAGTTCTTCCCGATTGATCAGGATAATGGAACGCTGCAGGCAAGCTTTCATTGGCCTGATTTCCTGAGTAGCGATGAACTGGAGGAAATGTATGAAGGAGATCTGGAACACGCCCAAATGATCTTTCAGCTCTTTTCAGAAGATATGCCCTCCGAATTCGGAAAATTGGCCGAAAGAATCCAGAAAAAAGACTGGACGGTTGTAGCAGAACAGGCTCATAAGATAAAACCCCATTTTAAAATGGTGGGGAAAGGAGACTTAAGCGAACTGCTTTCTCAAATTGAAATGGAAGGCAAACATGCACAGCCAGATGAGGCCGCCATTGAGGAATGCTTTTCCAAACTGCAAATGCAAATGGAGACCTTGTATGCTTCAGTAAAACAAGCCCTGGAGCAATTTAATGAATACATAATAAATGACTAAAAACTATGAGATGCCTGATTGTAGATGATGACAAACTATCCAGAATGTCTCTCAAAAAATTGTGCGACAAAGTAGACGACCTGGAAGTTCTGGGTACTTGTGAAGATGGCTTGCAAGCCCTGCAATTCCTTTCCAACAATGCAGTTGACCTCCTTTTCTTAGATGTAGAAATGCCGGGCCTGAGTGGTGTTGATCTGCTCCAGAGCAGCGATCAACTCCCCCTGATCGTCTTTATTAGTTCTAAGAAGGAATATGCCGCGGAGGCTTTTGAATACAAAGACCTGGTAGTGGATTTTATTCCCAAACCAGCTACCCTCCCGCGCCTGCTTAAGGCGATGGAAAGTGTACGGAAAAAAAGAAGTAAGGAGGAGTCGCTCAGAGTGAAGGATTATATTTTTGTTCGTTCCGACGGAAAGTTTGTGCGTATCAACCTGAACGATTTACTCTATGTGGAAAACGTGGGTGACTATGTGTTGTTTAAAACTTCTGAAGCTCAGTTCCTGGTGCATGCTACTTTAAAAAATATCGCCCGGAAATTACAACATCCGGACCTTCTAAAGGTGCACCGCTCCTATATTATCAACCTGTCTAAGATCGTCGATATACAGGACAATAGCGTTTTGATCGATAAAAAAATAATCCCGGTGAGCCGTGCGCACCGCAATCTGCTAATTGAAAAAATAGATCCTCTGTAAAGAAATTATTGAGAGGTATTTTTAGAGAAAAAACTTCGTTTTTTTCTAAAAATACCTCCTTTTTTCATTACGTTTTTTCCGGCACAATTACTTTTCCTCCTATTATCTCCCCTGTGGATAGCTGAATATTATAGAAATACATTCCTGGGCGGTATCCTTGATTTTTCACTTTAAATTCATTAATCCCTGTAGTAGTTTTTCCATTGGTTTGCTGGAGAATAATTCCGGCTGGAGTAAGTAGCTGGAATGTATAATCTACCGGGCTCAGCGTGCGGAATAAGACTGTCGATTCGTCGACCAGCGGGTTTGGGAAAAGGGTAGATTGAATGCCATCTGCCAGGTAGGTAGATGGTATGTTTTCCTTTTGCACAAACTGGATGTTTTCCACTTCCAGGCTAAATGCCATTGCAGTTTCCAGATCTCCTTTTAAAGTGAAGACGATCATTTTTATATCACTCCAGTCAGTCTCTTGTTCGGGGGCAAAAAATCTGGAAATGGGAAGTTCGATCTGCTGGTTTTCCTCTGTGATTTTCACTGCGGTTTTCATCTGTTTTTCCCAATCCTGGATACCGGATCTGACAATCGTGATTTCCAGGTCTCCGGTACCTCTGGCCTCAAAACTCAGAGTGTTATACGCACTCAGGTCCACGGGACGGAAGGCCGGATTGAGCGCCCGGTAGGCAGCCACATGATCCCTTAAAGTGCCTCTCAGCAATAAATTGCGCTCAATCAGATATCCTTCCTGATCGCTGCTGAAGTCATTAGGTAGTATTTCATAGTCATAGATCATAGCACCTCCTACAGGATAATCCAGGCCCCAGGCTCCATCCGCCACATATACGCCATCTGCTACCGTCTGGGTTTTGTGATAAAGACTTAGCCCCATATTGTAAATACCTTCCGTTTGTAAGCTTACTCTTTCTCTTTCATGGCCTTCCAGGGGCAGCACCTGGTAGAGGGCCTGAGCTTCTTCCGTTTCTGTAGCAGTCCACTCACCTTTTAGATCTAGTTGAGTAGCTCTGTTTTTATTGACCACATCCAGATTGAGCAGGCCTTTTTCGTAGGAAACTTTACTGACAAATAGGTTGGGGGCCGCACTGAAATTGTAATAGATATTCAGGCCTTTTTCATGAATGAGCATTAGTGCTTCCTTGACAATTGACTCCAGGTTCAGCATGTTGTTGGCCCAGATCTGGAAATTGACGTACTCTTTTTCGGGAGTATAGGCAGCTGTATTCCAGTGACTTTCCATTTGAATGTCCCCAGCTTCTGTTTTAAAGAAAGAAAAATTGCAGGCGTATTCTGTGATCCCACTGGCTCTTGTAAATTTCGTAACGATGAATGGATGCTGACCATCAATATGGTGCTCCCAGATCTGTTCGATCTCTGCGCCGTGCAGCCTGTCACAAATGAACTTGGTATGTTCATAAACGCCATTTTCAGATAAGGTGGTAAAAACAGAGGCTACTCGCTTTTCAGCTTTAAAAATATCGACACTATACACTTCCCTGGCATTGGTAATATTTATCAGATCAGTAGGTGAGCTTGTGTAAGTTTCCGCGCCGGGAATCGCATTTTCAGGAATGAAATCAATGAGGTTAATATTTTCAGAATTGCCACTTTTTAAAACAGGAGCTTTGATCCATTCATTCTCAAACAAATTCTCTTCCGTGCGGATCTCCACTTCCGTAGTATTGCTTTTTGATCGTAAATAGTTTCTGCGGGCAATCTTTTGAGCCAGGCGCTTATTGCTTTCCAAGCCGCCGTCATTGCCGCTGGAAGTACTTGAAAAAGTACAGTTTTCGTCCAAACTACAGTCAGCATCATCACAGTCGATGAAATTATTGCCATTGTCATCTACCTGATTGACGCAGTTTTCGACTGTACTACAGCTGATGCTGAAAGAAAAATCCCTTCTTCCTGCGTTTCCACCGTTTTTACAGACCATTAAGGTGAATACTCCGCTACTTGGAAAACCACTAATGGTTTGTCCACTTGATACTACAAAATCAGGAGCTCCGCAATTACTGACTTCGCAGTTGCCTTCTGCCATATAAATAGAAAAGTTGCCCTGTTCCTGGGTTTTGAAGATCAAGCCGCAGTTAGGGTCATTCGGGTCAAAGTATGGATTTAAAGTAAGGTCTACTACCACCTTGGCGCAGGCACCACTAATCTCCGTGCCACAGCCGCATTTCCGGGAGGTCTGAACGCCGTCCGCTGAAGACCCATCATCGCAGTTAACTCCATCGCACACCATCACATTGCAATCCACACAATCTTGAGCATGGGCGATTTGAGTGCCGGACAGGGCCAGAAAAAGAACGAGTAATATTTGTTGAATTTTGTTCATCACTTATTTTTTATACAAAAGTGGCCGTAAATAGCCACTGATTTCAGACTATTCGATTTTTAGTCATTTCCTTTAGGAAAATGGTAGAAAGGATTCTTTTTTTGGTGAAAAACGAATTAGGGAAAAGTCCTATTCTAAGCTTGTCGAGGCACTCACCGGAAACTGGTATCGCAATTGCAGGCTTGCTCTTTGGTAAGCATAGCCTGAGATAGATGATTGTGCGGTATTGCCGGTCTGATAGTGAGCCCTGATCTCAAAGTTGGAAGCGAGGCGATGACCCAGCAAGAATTCAAAGCGATTGGTTTGCTGAGGATCATTGATAGACACTCTTTGGATGCCAAAGGCTGCGAAAGCCTGGTAAAACCATTTTTTGCGAGAGGATTGATCGCTGGCTAATTGAACGAATAGCTCACTTGCCGTAGAATTAGTCGGGCTGAAATAACGCTCAGATTCCTGTCGCTCAAAACCAAAGGTATTATAATTGACACCCACTTTCAGTAAGGGCGCTTCTAGTACTTTAAAATACAGAGAGGCAAACACCAGGTCTCTTTTGTTGCCATCGGATTGGGCCGTGCGGATATATTGCGCATATAACCCCAGCCTGGAAGCAGAGGCAAAGTTGTAAGTGAGTACCAGGTGATCTCGGGTAATGCCGTTTCTTACCAGATCTGCAGTGTAATTATGCAGATCTCTGGACAGCGCTACGTCAAAATTGTGGTATTTACCCAATAAGAAGTTTAGCCCGACCTCGCCTCTAAACGCATTTTGCTGAACGGCCTCTTCGTTTAGGTATTTGGTGGTGCCACCCATCAGACGTGCGTTCATATCTGAGTTGAGCTGTACCTTTGTGCCGGCTTGCAGGGTCTGTTGCTTCGCTTTGTCTGATGAGCCTTCCTGGAATGCCTGCCAGTCTTCTACCTGAAGAAATGGCTGGAAGTTTCCGAAGCGGCCGGCCTCAAAACGGGCGCTCAGACCCTGACCAATGTTCCCGCCGCTGTCCTTTAAATAGGAACCACCTATTTGAAGAGCTGCCTGGTCCGATAAAGATAACTCCTGCCATAGCCTAAAAGCATCGGGCTGATTAGGAAGTATCTCGCGCGCTTGTTCCAGATAGTCCAGGGCGTCATCCAACTGATGACGGGCGCGCTTTACATCCACCATTCCCATAAGCAGGTCAAAGGAATTAGGATAATCAAGCAAGAGGGAATCATATGCTAATTCTCCTTCTTTGAAATCTCTGTTCCATACCTTCAGTCGTGCTTCTGCCAGACTGATCGGCAGGGCCGGACCAAGCTCCTCTTCCATTGCGTCCAGTTCTTCGAAGGCTTCCTTAAAACGTCGATTCAGTGCCAGTGCGTTCACCAGCTGAATGCCGGCGCTGATGCGCTGAATACTATCGCTTTTGAGTAGCTTGCTATGAGTTACCGCCTTTTTTGCAAAAGCTAAGGCTTCCTTGTTTTTTTTCAGCAAAACACTGGTGTAGGATAGTCCATTGAAGGCTCTGACAAGTTCGATACTATCCTGGACCATATTTTTGTAAACCGACTGAGCCTGTCTGTATTGTTGATCTGATAGATAAAGGTCTGCGCGTAAAAGTCGGGCATCCTTATCACCTGGGAAAAGAGCCTCCACTCTGTCCAGGCGCTGGTGCGCCGTATCGTATTTCCAGGTTTCCTTTTCCTGGCTGGCCATTCCCAAAAGGATAAATTTCTTTGAGATCAGGGCGTTGGTATTACCGGGCTGTATCAGGAGTGCTTCCTCAATAAAAGGCAAGGCTGCCGTATAATTTTTCTGGCCGGCTCGTGCATTGGCCGCCCCCAGATTAGCCGTAAAATCCGATGGTACTAATTTTAATAATTCATTATATAACTGCTCCGCCTGCGAATAATTTTTACCCCACATCATGGCTTCTGCCAAATTCAATTGTACCTCCTGGTCATTGGGGAATTGCTGTTGCAGTTCAGAGAAGATAGTCAGGGCTTTCCGTGGCGCTCCGTTCAAGCCAACGGCCCGGCCATAACAAATGATAGCGGTTTTATTTTGAGGCTCTTGCTTTAAAGCGGATGCGAAAAAACGCTCTGCCTGAGCGAATTGCCCTCGCTCTAAAAGCTCAAAGCCCGGCTCGAGTTTTACCTGTCCCAGCAGAAGAAAAGGGACTGCTATAATTAGTGTGATTAATAAAGTTTGTAGTCTCATCAGATTTTAATTGTCTATTACAACTACAATATTAAGGGCATTTTTTTTAAGACTGCTTCAAGCGCTTACCATTCGGCGGGCCTATTTTACCAAAAAACGAAGAATACTGACCAAAATCAGAAAAATAGATGCCAAACATAGAATAGTAGGAATTTCTGAGCGCAGCAATATCGTTATAATGCCCTTGGTGTTTTAATGCTATTGCTGTTCTTCGTTTAAAAGATGACCTTTGATCACTTCCGCAGCAGGCTTCCAGCTACCGTCCGTTCGAATTAGCCCATAATGCTTTTGAGGTAGCTTGCGCCAGAAAGGGCCACCGAAAACAGATTTGGGCAATTGGGGAAAGTCGTAAAGCGTCCAGCTGATGAAGGAAATATTCTTTCGTAGCTCGATGATGTCTAATACTTCCTGATAATAATCGGCCTGGTCGACCTGTGAATGGCCTCCTACAATGATGAATGGCCTGTAGGAAGGAAGTCCAAATTCGCTGATCATGATTGGGCGATTACCGGCATTGAGCTCCAACTGATTCAATTGAGCTTCGAGCAGCGATGTTTTTTTATAAAAATGAAAAGACACAAAATCGACTTGCTTGCTCAACAATGCTGCCGGCTCGGTCGCCGACCAGCCTATGGTCAAAGGATGGTTTGGGTCATAGATCTGGGCTCTTTCCAGCATGTACTCCAGCCACTCCAGCACGGTTTGACGGCCGTGGTTATCAAAGTCCAGGTCAGGCTCGTTTTTAAGGTCCCAGGCTAGAAGGGCTGGGTGTTCTTTGAAACGACTGAGAATCCCTTTTAGATGTTTTTCTGTCGCAGGATAGGAGGCAATGGCATAAGAAGGCAGAAAATCAAACAAGGTCACCATCACCATCAGATCATTGGCCTGGGCCAGATCCAATAATGCCTCTAGTTTATCCAGCATGCCGGGCTTTAACTCTTGAGCCCCAAATAGCTCATAAAAAACAAAAACCCTAAGGGTATTAAATCCTAATTCACTGATCTTTTGGAAATCCTGATTGATGACAGTAGGATCAAATTGCGTCCAGAAATCAAACCAGGGCGTTTCCTGAGGGTAATAGTTGATACCTTGGGTGCGGAAAGGAGTGTCGCCAATGTAAAATTGCTTGTCTTTTATCCGGACGGCCTTTTTTGAGAATGGCTGTTGCTGAGCTTGCACCAGCGTCCTGGTGGCTTCACGCTTCATATGCCGGATGCGCCAGCGGCCATCATCCAGGGTCATAACTACTTCGTAATTCGATGGCTGAATGCCGGAGTAAACAAGCCGTCCGGATTCAATTTCGTGTATGTTTTTCTTTAAACGAACGCCCCAGTCCTTAAAAGCAACCAATTGTTTGTCCAAAGCGAAAGTATGCAGATCCAACTGATGCTCGAGGTCGGCTTGTTGAAGTAGGTGATCTTCCTGATCGTACACCAGCGCATCCAGTTTTGACCAGAGGTTTTCGGCAAAATGATCCTTGAGCAAAGTAGTTTCTTTGCTTCTGTGGCAGAGGTTGAGGGCTTGCCAGGCTTCGAGATAGGCGGTTTCAATTTCGTTGAGCTGGAAAGAGTCAGGCTTTAAACCGTAAAGTGGAGTGGTATTCACCCAATGTGCATCCGGGGCGTTTTTTAGCAATGTTTTGTAAGCATAATTGTCTGGGTAACCCCATTCCGCACCTGTTTTGAAATAAGAAAGCACCATGCCGATCAGCCAAACCACCAGCACCAACACTAATAAACATAGTATTGATACCAGCGTCCTTCTTGTAGATTTGGTAACGTAGATGCTGTCCATAATTGTCAAATATTATTTAATCTCAATTTCCTCATTTATACTTTTTCCTCCTGCAAGGACCTGACATTGATAAACACCAGGGCGGAAATCAAAGGGCAAATATAAATTACAGAAACCAGTCTTTGTTTTTTTCGAAAAAAAATAAGTCGTATCCGGGCCGGCTAATTGAATATCGACTTTAAAATCGTCACTCACCATTTGGCCGAGCGGCCCACTTATGGGACCAAGCAGTAAAGCTTTTTCAACAGGGTCGTATTCGAAAGGCAATTCCTTTATATAAGAAGCGAATGTTAGCTCCAGCGTGTTACTTTTTTCCTCCCCTTCAGCATATGCAAAAATCTCCCAATCGGTTGGATATTCAGGATTTTGGATGTAAACCCCAACCGATCCGTTACTTGTAAAGCTTCGGTAATGGGCTACTTCAGTTCCGTTTTCTTGTACTATGAAGTGGATAAGGGTGCCGTCAGCCACCTTGTTACCTTCAGCGTCAGTAATGAATCCGCTTTGAAGAAAAACATTTTGGCGTGGGTCGGCAAAAGGAAACCAGTTTGCAGCCTGAATAGAAAAGGGGATCGGCCAAGCCGGAGTTAGATCAATGGTTTCTTCAATAGATCGGGCCTCTCCTGATTTAGCCCCCACAAGGATCTTTCCTTTTTGTTTGTCAGGTTCAATAAGGAGCGAGGAAACCAGGTTGCTGACGGCTTGCTCATTGGAACGGGGAGGCCGGCCAGGATAGCGAAGCTGAAATTGTACTGCTGTGCCCTCATTAGCCGGATTGCCGAAGGTGTCTTTAGGAATGCCGATGGTCATTGCTGTTTGTCGGCTGTTAACTACAATGGTTCTTGGCCCGGTATAAGTTTCGATTATGCCTTGTGGGGTGCCGGCCAGTACCTGCATGGATCTTTGGTCCAGGGTTTGTCCGTCTACGCAAAGACTGAGCAAGGCCCGGCCGCTTTCCCGAAGCAGGCTATCGGGAATGGTGACGCTTAACTTGTTTTCCTGCAGACTACTTTTGAATACTTGGTCTCCGAAGTTGCCGGACCATATCAGGTAACAGCTCTCCGGCGAGCTTGCGCCCTCCACAATTGCCTGTACCCTCAGGTTTTGACCAGCCAGGGTCACCGTGTCCGAAACAAGCAGGCGGCCTTCCCACACCTCTTGTGGTTTCGGTACGGGTTTTTCAGAACAGGCGGACAGCCCTGCCAGGAACAGGGATGTGGTTAAAAAATGATAGATGAGTTTTTTAAGATTCATCACTTAAGGCTGCCATTTGTGGTATTACAATGATATCCACCATTATACTATCCTTTATAGAAAAAGGTGCCGCCGGATAAAAACCCGGGTTTGAAGGGATATTCAGGCTTTCTCTGTACTCCCGTCGGGAAACGCCGTTGATACGCAGATTGTTGTCACCCCCTCTTTGTAAGATATGGATATCCTGAAGACTTGGAAGGGGAAGAGTGAATTCTTTTTTGCGCTGGGGTCGGATACCTTCCTTCAGATACAGCGGTTCTACCCAGACGAGCTCCTTATCGGGCCGATAATAACTGAGCAAAAGCTGCGGCACAATGATCTGCCGGGGGCCGTAGTTGTGAATGCGGCCCTTAAGCAGGGAATCCTGTGGATCCCATCTGACAGATTGAGCACCGATATGCTTATAGTATGGCGCGTCTGCTACCATAGTACGGGCAAAAACAACAAAAGAATGCGGAATTTTTTTCTCCACGCCCTCTTCCAGATCTCGGTACAAATGTTCAAAATCTACTCTGAAACTACTCGATTCTTTTGGGTACAGTATATGCGCAAGCGCATCCCGGGCATTGTATCGAGCCATTTCTGTGCCTTCTGCATCATAAAGGGCCGCTTCAAGGGTAACATATCCGGGGTCATTATCGGCATTAATGATCTGTCCAACCACCGAATAGGCTCCTTTTTTTTCAATCAGGGCTGCAGAGAGAATATAAAAGTCGGGACGATCCAGGATGTCTTTTTTATCCGTTATGTCGGCCTGGACCTTCCGTTTACCCTGTGAGTGAAAATCAACCCCCGGCATGCGAACAAGTTGATCTGGAGGGGTTCTTTGCTCGGGCTCGAAAGGCTCGAGGTACCACCGCATTCCCTTTCGGGTGAGCGTGATATCGTGCTCTGTGTCGTAATACTGCAGGGCCGTCAGCCAGGATGCCCGGACCTTCGCCAGAACTTGATCAGGGCGCCCGGTTTTTTGGTATTGTACTGTTAAGGTATCCAGTTTGGCATAAGAGGAGAGGATGCCTCCCTCAACCGAAAGCTCCAGTAAATATTGATCCAGGCTTGGACGAGTATCGGGATTGAAATAGGTATATGCTTTTTTAAAGTTCTTAAAGTCGATCCGGTAAAAGTAAGCCTCTATTACGTTTTGAGGACTGATCTGCTCCTGGTTTTGATAGAGCGTGTACCCTATAAGACCGGCTGTAAATAAGCCAAAGCTTACGATCCAGAGGGTGTATGCGCCCCAGAACCGCCATCTGATGAGTAGTTTCACTGAGGAGGATACCAATTTTTCAGAACGAGCCATTAAGCCTACCCATAAATTGATGATCAATCCAAGTAGCAGGCAAGTTATCGGGAATATGCCCCACATCAGCCTTTGATAATCGGGTATGTTTTTTCGGGGCAAAACTGAGGGAAGGTTGGGGATGTCTGGTTTTTCCCAAACGACAATATTGTTTTCTAATTGCCGTACCTTATTCCAGCCCGAAAAGAATAGGAGTGGGTCATAGAATTTGTCGTTTGAAAAAATATATTTCAGCTGATATTTTTCGGGTATCGTCAAAAACTCCTGCAGAGAACTGACGCCCTCCATGCCCAGATATTTGGCATTTTCCAGACGTTCGACTGCTCTGCTGGTCATTTCAGGCAGCCTCCGTACGGAATGGTAGTTGCCGTCAATGCTTAAGGCATCTGTTTGAGAAGACAGCCAGGCGACTTGGTCACCAAACCCCAGGGTAAGATACCTCCATTCGTAATGCTTGTCGCGGGACATGAAGTTGACGATGGGTTCAGGGTCGATTTTTCTCGGCTGGATGGCCCGGAAGTTTTTGAAATTAATCACTGCCAGCGCAGATACGATGACCCCCGCAACCAGGAATACTGAAACGGCCCGCCAAAAAAAAAGATTAGTTTTTTCAAGCAAATAGGTTTTGTACCGCCCTTCCAGCAGTTGATGGAAAAACTCGCCCCAAAATGGTAGCGCCAGCAAAGAGGCCCAGTAGGTGAAGCGATCCAGGGTGAGGATGTTGAATGCGGTTTCTCCCAGCATCATTCTTGGGAGAGGTGTTGTGCCTCCGGTACCGAGCAAAAAGGCCAGAGAAATGGACAGGCCCAGAAAGATATTCCTTTTTCGTATGAGTTCTCTGAATAAATAAGGCAGAAAGAAAAGCATCATTCCCCAGGGAATCAAAAAGAAAACTAAGCCAGAAGAAAGTACTTCGAGGTAGGAGTCCCTCGACCCATGCGGAATGGGTACTTGAGTGATCGGATCGGATTTGGACCAGTACCAGTATGGAAAAATGACGATGATCGTGATCATAATGACTAGGGTGCCGAACAAAATGGCCTTTGGTAAAACTTTGATGACTTCTACAACAATGTCTTTCAGGTGGATGTGTTCTTCGCCGCCCAGTCGTTCCGAACAGCGATTCATAACGGCCAGGCCTAGAGTGGGTAAAACGAAAAAGATCATTCCGAAGATGGTCGTGACATGATGCGCCGAAGAAGTAATGGCAAGTATGGACAGTCCAGAGATAAGATGATAGGTTTTGTTATACCTCAACCATTTATATAGCTCAGGGCAGGCATTAAGCAAAAAGGCCACTCCTGTAATACTTGGCAGTTGGCCGAAGATGTGAAGCGCTTCACCGAATGAAGTAGAAAAGACCGCCAATATGGCTGCGTAAGCTGCCGCCTGTTCATCCACCCAGATTTTTGAAAAGAAGAACACACCTCTGATAAAAACCAGGATGATAAAGAAAGACCAGATGAGAAAGCCCCCTTTTAATCCGACGACTTTCGAGAGTAAGGCAATGACCTGATGAACCAGAGGAGGATAGCTCGTTACTGTAAAGCCGGCATACCATTGATAGTCCCAATTCTCAAACCAGTTTTCCGCATAATGATCGGCAAAGAATAAGTGCACGAAAGCATCGTAGGTGCTTTCGAAGGTAAAGTACAGGGTTCCTCCATGTAGGATCAAACCACTGATCAGTGCCAGGTAAAAAAATCGGTAAGTGCGTTTATGCATCTACTACTTCAACTTGTATCAGGCAAGATACTACAATCTCATCAGGGACAAAAATAACAGATTTCTTCGCTAGAGCCAATTTTGAAAAAAGAGCTAAAGTTTCCAAAAACAGGGTAGAATCGACCAAAAATCGAATGCTTCTCAAAATGCCCTTTTCGGCCGCCAATTTTGTA
The DNA here is from genome assembly GCA_030430845.1 of Bacteroidia bacterium. Taxonomy (GTDB): domain Bacteria; phylum Bacteroidota; class Bacteroidia; order Chitinophagales; family Saprospiraceae; genus JANQPA01. Next base: position 29,932 of record JAUIKE010000004.1, read on the forward strand.
GCAGAAACAATAAAACACAAAACTATGAAAAACGGAATTATCATTCCCTGCTACAACGAGGCCGACCGCCTGCAACTGGATAAATTTCAACAATTCATCGATACTCAAAGAGATTACATGCTGTGCTTCGTCAATGATGGAAGCAAGGATGATACTCTAAAGGTTTTGTCGAGCTTCAAAAAGACAAACCCCGGCAGAGTAGACGTATTCGATATGCCTCAAAACGGGGGGAAAGCAGAGGCGGTTCGCAACGGAATTTTGCACCTGGTCAATACCACTAATGTTTGTACGGTAGGCTTTATGGATGCGGACCTGTCGACGGGCTTTGAAGATTATATGGACCTGACTCAGGCTATTGAGTGCGAAGAGGAAAATAAAGAAATGGTGTTCGGATCCCGCCAAATGCTGGAAGACAACCACATTGAGCGGACATTTTTCCGTTCTGTTGCAAGTAAGGCTGTGGGCCTATTGATCCGCGCAGTACTGCGCCTGCCGATTAAGGATACACAATGTGGTGCAAAGGTATTTAGTGTGTCGATGGCTCGCGCTTGCTTTGATCGTTCTTTTGTGACCAGATGGTTGTTTGATGTTGAATTGTTTATCCGCGCAAGAAAGCAATATGGGCGTAAAGCTTTAATGGAAAGGATCGAAGAGAAGCCGCTCAAACAATGGATACACGTGGATGGCTCTAAGATCACCTTGAAGGACTCTCTGCAAATTCCTAACCAGCTGTGGAAGATTTTTTTCAATTACGAACTACGCCCCACGATTCAACTGGCTCCTGCCAAAGTGAGTAACTGGTCGGTTCGCTTAATGACTAATCTGGGAATCTTCTAAACCAAAAAACGAAGGATCGCTACCAAAAAACGAAAGAAATTTACCGGTTTTCGAAATGATCAAAAAAGAGGCTTTTACAAACATAAATTTGTACTAATAATAGCAATGATTATGAAAAACTTAAACATCAAACAAAAGAGTCCTTCCAGCTTATGCCCGGCCATCTTCGAATTGTCAGGAGCCTTATGCGGAATGGATGCGATCGAATTCAAGAAGAGATTGCTGATTTATTTAGAGGAGTTTCCTAATGATGTGGCTCTTGACCTCTGTGGATTGAATGATATAGACCTTGCAGGTATTAATGTACTGGCGATGGCTTACAAGAAAATGAAACAGTACGGCTGTCAGTTGGAAGTTATCATATCTGCACAGACGAATGTCCTTCATATGTTGAGCCTTACGAAAATGGATCGTTTTCTGCCAATTCAAATGCGGGCAGCCGCTTAAATACTTCAAAATGATAGCCAAGCTTAAAAATATCATTCAATCGGGCGACTCAGCCTTGCTCTTTATGACCATTCTTTTGGTAAATGTGGGCAACTACCTGATCAATTTGTTGCTGGGGCGTTTACTGGGGCCGGTGGGTTTTGCGGAAGCAGGAGTATTGGCAACCGGAGTATTGATATTGTCTTTCGTAGCGGTTGGCTTTCAGATGACGGCTGCGAAGTACACGGCAAATTATGTAGCTGCGGGGAAAAAGGATCAGCTGGAAGCTTTTCAGCAATGGTTTTACCGGAAAGCGAGCTTTTGGGGCCTTGTGATGGGTGCCTCCGTAGCCCTGTCTGCCTGGTATCTGCAATCCTTTTTACACTTTAACTCGATACTCCCATTTCTGTTAATTGCAGCAGGTATTCCGGTTTATTTACAGATGAGCGCCGGACGGGGATTTCTGCAAGGGAACTTACAGTTCAAAAAATTAGCACTGAGTTACCTATTTGAAATGATCGGCCGCTTACTGATTACTGCCTTATTCCTCGGAATCGCCCTTTCATTCGGTGGGCAACAAACTACAGAAGCGGTGGCTTTAGGTTTCCTGGCCTCTTTTGTGGCAGCACATTGGGTAAGTAAAATCAAATTCGAAAAGAAGCGCATATTTTTTACAACTGATGAACAAAAGAAAATAGTTGGATTCATGTTGATCATGGGCTCTTATGAGCTGAGTCAAATTATGATCAGCCATTCCGATGTTATACTGGTTAAGCACTACTTCTCGAATGAAGAGGCCGGCCTGTATACTGCTTTAGCGCTTATTGGACGAATGGTATTTTTTGCTACCTGGTCGGTTGTTACCCTGTTGTTTCCCAAGGTAGTGCAAAGAGAAAAGCAAGGATTGCCGCACCAGCATCTGTTTTACCGCTCTCTTTTGCTGGTATTGAGTGTTGGACTGGGGATCACTCTTGGAGCTTACTTCCTGGCAGATTGGGTCATGCTGATCCTTTTCGGCGGTGCTTTCATAAGTGTGAGCCACTTACTTTGGATGTATGCCTGCGCAACAACGCTATTTGCCTGTGCCAATGTTTTTGCTTATTACTACTTGTCATTGAATCGCTATTTGCCGGTTGTTTTATCGGCGGTAGCCGGAGTGCTTCAGATTGTTCTGATCACCTTGTTCCATACTTCCATCGAAGCGGTCATTTACGCCCAAATAGGAGCGATGGGCATCTTGCTGATCGGAATGTTGATTTTCCACACTATTAAAAATTACAAAAATGAAAAAACTACGTATAGCCCTCGTCTCTCCTTATCCACCCAGTAAAGGCACCTTAAATGAGTATGCTTACCATTTGGTGGAGCAGTTTAAAGTAAAGGGCGAAATCGAAGAAATCGTTCTCATAACAGATACGCTTCCGGCAGGCGAGCAATATCAAATAGAAGAAGGCCTTGTTAAAGTTACGGTGAAGGACGTCTGGTCTTTCAATGCGATGAATAATCCCCTCACCATTCTAAAAGCAGTTAGGGAGAGTAAGGCAGATATAGTTTTATTCAACATCCACTTTCTCACTTTTGGCGACAAAAAAGTGCCGGCTGCCCTTGGCCTGATGATTCCGATGCTGTGCCGTTTATTGGGATTCCCTTCGGTAGTAATCCTGCACAACATTATAGAAAGTGTAGATCTGTCCTCAGCGGGCATTACTAAAAACCCTGTACTGAGATTTATTTTCCAGATGATTGGTACCATGCTTACCCGTTTCTTGCTGGGATCCAATATGCTGGCTGTAACAATTTCCAAGTATGTAAATATTTTGGAGAAAAAGTATAAGACGAAAAAAGTAGCATTGATTCCTCATGGCACTTTCGAGATGCCTGAAGAACCAGATTTTCAACTACCTAAGGGCCCTAAAAAGGTGATGGCTTTCGGAAAATTTGGCACCTATAAAAAAGTGGAGAACATGATCGAGGCAGTTGAGAAAGTAAGAAAAGAACTGAACGAAGAGATAGAAATTGTAGTCGCAGGAACGGATAGTCCTAACAATAAGGGATACCTGGATCGAGTAGCTCAAAAATATAGAGATGTGCCTCAAATAACGTTTACTGGCTATGTGGCGGAAGAAGATGTACCAAGGATTTTCAGAGAGAGTGCCGTTGTTGTTTTTCCTTACACCAGCACCACCGGAAGCTCGGGTGTACTGCATCAGGCGGGCAGCTATGGCAACGCCTGCGTCTTGCCCAACATCGGAGATCTGAAAATATTGATTGAAGAGGAAGGTTATACCGGTGAGTACTTCGAGCCGGAATCAGTTGACAGTCTGGCTGATGCGATCCGGGCACTCTTAAGCAACGAAGATCGTCGCCAAATGATTGCGCGGCAAAACTATGCCGCAGCAGCCTCTCTGCCGATGGAAGATATTGCCGACTGGTACTTACTGCACTTCGAAGCTTTGTTGAATAAAAAAACAAGAGCTAAAGGAGCTCGGAAGAAATCATTTATAAACACCAATAAAGAAACAATAGGTTGGAAGGCTCAAAGAGCATAAAAATTACGCAATAACAGCAGAACTTTATTAGGTCTATTAATGAATTTTGGGAATAATAAAGTTCATCAGATTTTGACGGGCGCATTCATGGGAGGTGCCCGTCTTTTTTAATTTAAGAGCTCCCGATGCTCAATCGCCCACTTAAGCAAGGCATTTTGCCCCCCACCTAGCTCTAACTTTTTACTGATATTGGATCGATGGTTTGACACGGTTTTAGGACTAATGAAAAGCATATCGGCGATTTCAGCCGTTGTCTTTTGGCGGGCGATCAATTTCAGAATATTAACCTCATGCTCGGTCAGCTTGTCCAAAGCATCGTCTTTTTTTGGGCTCTGAGTTAAGAGGTAGTGGGTAAGACTTGGATTTACGTAGGCCTTGCCTGATGCTACGGAACGGATACAATCCAGAATTTCCTGCTCACTGCTCTCTTTTAGAAGGTACCCCATGACCCCTACTTTTAGTGCATTTTTAAAGAAATGCTCGTCTTTAAAAAGGGTCAGTAAAACGAATCGGGTTCTGATACCTTCTGCTATCAGGGTTTTGGCCACTTCCAAGCCTGTCAGATGCGGCATCTCGATGTCGAGCACCGCTACATCAGGTTGGAGTGCCCGAATTTTTTCCAAAGCATTCTTACCATCGGCAGCGCTGCCCACCCACTTAGTTTCTTCTGATTCTTTCAACAGATCTGTGACCCCCTTTCTGAGGATCGGATGATCGTCGGCGTTAAACACACTTATAGACATTTTAATTGCTTTTTTTGCTTATAGGTACATGAATATCAATTACGGTTCCTTTAGGGGAACCTTTTTCTATTTTTAGTTTGCCGCCTATGGAGGAAATTCGTTCGTACATGGTGCGAAGGCCCAGGCTTTTGGATTTGATGACGGCCAACTCATGGTCAAAGCCTTTCCCGTTATCTTGGATCTTCAGGTGAATGGCACCTTCTTTTTGATGGATGGTCACCTTCGCAGCGGTCGCTTCGGCATGTTTGATAATGTTACTAAGCGCCTCCTGGACCGTTCGGAAGACATTGATTTCCGCTTTTTCGGACAACTGGCCGTCAACCATTTCAATATCTTTGGTAATAAAAAGATCGGAAGCTTTACCAACTTTTTCGACCATGTCATTGATGGTAGCGGTGAGGCCAAATTTTTCCAATTGGAAAGGGTGTAAATCTCTTGAGATGGACCGCACTTCTTCCAGGGTGTTCGAGATCATAGTTTGGTTTTCGAGGGTCACATTATGAGAAGATTCCAATTGTTTTTTGATAAGTAGCAGTGATTGCCCTACTCCGTCGTGAAGGTCGCGTGCGATTCGTTTGCGGTCTTCTTCCTGGGCATAGATCAGGGCCTCGGCAAAAGCTTTTTTGTCGTTGCGCTCCCGGCGGATGCGGTTTATCTGAAAGCCCAGATAGCCAAGAAGAACAAGTAATCCGGCACTTCCCGTATAGAGGTTCCTTTGTCGTGCAATTTTTGCATTGGATTTTTCGAGTTCGAGGATTTCATTTTGTTGGGTTAAGATTTGCTTTTCTTTTTGCACGGTCTGGTATTTTTCTTCGATCTCTGCGATGGCCTTTACTTTTTCGGTATCCAGAGTATTGACCTGGTAGCTTTTATATTGTTCCAGGTTTTTTAAAGCTTTGTCATACTGCCCTGTTTGCTTGTATATTTGATAGAGCTGATCACTGACACCTGCTACATAGCCGGGGAGCTCATTTTCCTGAGCCAGCTGAAGGGCTTCCTCACCGTATGTAATGGCTTTGGATAACTGCCCCGTTTGTCGGTACAAAGAGGTGAGGTTCCGTTTAATAAGGACCATAAGTAAAACGTCTCCCAGATCTTTTGACAGTATTTCTGCCTGCTTTGTAAGTTCCAGTGCCTCTGGATATTCTGCTTTGCCCTCCTTTATCGTCGCCATATTGATCAGATGTCTCATGGCGGATTGTTTATTGTTAAGCTTTTGTGCCAAGGCATACGCTTTTTCAAAGTTCTGGAGCGCTTTGTCATAAAAAAGGTGGACGCTGTCTTTATAAAGTTGAGCGCCTGCTGAAATAGTGTCAGCAATGTAAGCATAGCTTTCAGCCAGCGCCTTAAGGTTCAGCCCCTGATTATTAAGGGCGAACATGCGTGGCTGGTCTTGCTTTAGGGCTTCTGCAATTTGCAGGGCCTTGTTCGTATATTCTTCTGCTTTATCCGGCTGTCCGAGCCTCCAGAATGCGTCTCCGAGGTTAATATAGGGGTTGGTCAAATTAGAAGAGTCCTTCAGCTTTTCCCAGGTTTCTAAAGCACTTAGATAATACTGGACGGCCTGGTTGTAATCCGCTTTATTCACGGCTACGGCCCCCAGCTTATTATTGGCATAAGCAACTTGCCCCTCATCTTCCAGCGACTGATAGATGGCCCTGCCCTCCAGTATTAACTCTTCTCCCTTTGGGATGTCTCCAAAAATCCGGTAGGTATCTCCCAGCTCAAGCAAAGCCTTAGCATGGATCCCCCGGTCATCATGGTCTTTGCTGATTTCAACGGAACGGACTCCCAAAATCACAGAGCTGTCCTCATTCGTAAAGCTGTAAGAAATACTCAATTGAATGAGTGTATCCACTTGTCGGGAGTTCGGGTTTTCAATTGCCATCGCCCGCAAAAAATTCTGAGGCGTAGCTTGAAGGTTAATAGGCCCCGATGGGTCAGACTGTGCCTGAAGAGATATGGCAAAGAACAGAAAAACAATATAGAGTCTCATGTTAAGAGTTTTTCAATGGGTTAGATATTTTCTAAGCTACGAAAAAAATATCGAGCTATTTTAAAATACCTACCCATCAAAAATGTAATCATTGACCTATGGAAAAATTAATAGGCACATACACTGTGCTGGCTCCGAAATAATTTTCCCCCTTAATGTGAATGGTTTTAATCGATTGCATCGCAGTAAGGGTAACTTTGTCAAAGTATGTATTGACACTCTTGGCTATGTTGACCTCATTGATTGTTCCTTTCGGGCCAATGTTTACTTTCAGCACAACCTGACCCTCCAAGCCGTTTTCGAGCATTGTTTCGGGGTAGATCAGATTGTTCGCCAGGCGTTTTTTGATCTGGTCAACAGCGGTTTTGCTGTGTTCGAGAGAAAGAGCATTCTTTGGATTGTTTTTTTTATCAGTTGATAGGTTTTTTTCGATGGCCGTCTGATCAATTTTTGCAACTACTTGAGAAGATTGTCCAAAGCTGATGTGAGCAACCAAAACGAGGGTGAAAATGGAGGTGATGCGGAAAGTTTTCATGATCAATTATTTTTTATGGTTTTGATATGATACAAAGGTATTTGCCTTTGAGTGGGTAAGACATAGGGGCAGGGGTGGGAATTGACTAGGGTCTGGGCCCTATTTCCGCTCCGGCGGCGGGTAAACCCCTGCTGGATAGGCTTGCAAAACCCCATACGGGCAAGCTTGCAAAACCTTGCAAAAGCGGACAAAAGCGGACATTGGATGGCAGGTGTGGGGGAAAACTTGTAACTTTGTCTGAGCAAAAAAAGTCGGTAGTGACCTGGTGACTCCAAGTCACCAGGTCACTACCGCCCCGTCCCTCACTCCAATATTCCTGGACTCCAATATCATTGCATTTTGTTAACTTTCGTAATAAAAATCCACAATCCCACAATCCTACAATCCTCCACCCATGCCCAAACTCATCGACCGGCCTACCATCCAACAGCTCATCCAACAAGCCGATATCAATGACCTGCTCCGATATATCGAAGAGGCCTTCATCGCCTATTCTTCGCAAAAAGCCGTTGTTCCACCCGTCGGGACCCTTACCTTTGATGATCCGCCAGGAGATGTACACATCAAATATGGCTACATCCGGCAGGACGATTACTACGTCATCAAAATAGCCTCGGGCTTTTATGAAAATCCTGCTCTTGGCCTGTCCTCTAGCAATGGCCTGAACCTGGTGTTTAATCAAAAAACAGGTGTTTTAGAATCGATCTTACTGGACGAGGGCTACCTGACAGATGTACGCACCGCCCTGGCTGGCGCAGTCGTGGCGAAGCATCTGGTACCCAAAAAAGTTTCGGCCATCGGTATTATCGGTACGGGTATCCAGGCACGTTTGCAGTTGCATTACCTAAAAGAAGTGGTGGACTGCAAAGAAGTGTTCGTCTGGGGCCGTTCTCCCAAACACGCACAGGCCTACAAAGAGGAAATGAGCCAACATGGTTTTACAGTTCATATGGCATCTACTACTCAGGAACTCGCCAGGGCTTGTAATCTGATCGTTACCTGCACTCCGTCCACTACTCCCTTGCTGTATGCAGATCAATTACAGGAAAATACCCTAATTACCGCCATGGGAGCAGATACACTCGGCAAGCAGGAACTGGATGTCAAAATTCTGCAAAAAGCAAATTTGATCGTGATGGACAGCAGCTCCCAATGCCAGGAGCACGGCGAAATCCACAAGGCCTTTAAAAATGGTTTGTTGAAGGATAAAAAAATGATCGAACTCGGTGATTGGATCATGTCACCCGAACGAAGCCTCTCCAGGGGGCTCGTAGTGGTCGATCTAACTGGTATCGCTACGCAGGATGTTCAGATATCAAAATTTGTACTGGATCATTTGTAGAAAAAAGAAAGGCTTTCTTACATTTGGATGCACACTTAATGAAGTAAAGTCTTATGGCAAAGTTCAAATTCAAATGGAATTCCGAAAAATTAGTCAGCCTTTCGGCTATGAGCATTAGCTTAATTACCCTCCTAATTTTTATCTACCAAACGAACCTGATGCGCAAACAGAATGAACTGTCGATCATGCCTTATCTGGGACTTTCCACTACAAACGATTCCGGCACTTTTACTTTTGAATTGAACCTCCTGAACCATGGAGTAGGGCCCGCTATTATTGAATCCGTAACGATGGAATATCAAGACCAGAAATATGATCTGAGAGAATTTGAAAATTCTGTGTATAACTTTCTGAAATCCAAACGCCCGGCACTGGACAGCATATACACTATATCTGTCTCTACTTTAGATAGAGGAATGGCCATTCCTGCTAATACCAGCTACAATATTTTTAGCACCCGAAACTCTCCGCAAGGATATCAATTGATTATGGAGGGTCTGAATGATCTCCTGCAGACAGGGCTCAAATATGAAATCGTTTACAAGAACATAAACGGAGATCTTTGGAAACTCTTTAATGATTCAGAAGGGCCGATAAAACTTTGATAAGGTATTTGGCCAGATGGCCAAATACCTTATTGCGCTTTCCCATATCCACCCCCTCCTGGTGTTTTTACCAATATTTTCTCTCCTTTTTTCACGGCCCGGCTATCCACTCCTTGTAACTTCTCCTTTTTTCCATCCGATTTTATCAAATACTGTTCCCCTACTTTCCCCGGCTGCCCCCCTTGCATTCCAAATGGAGGTACTACCCGATGCTGACTGAGAATGGTCAATTCCAGATCTTCCAAAAATTCAATTTCGCGGACTATACCGTCGCCGCCTCTCCACTTCCCTTCTCCTCCGGAGTTTTCTCTTAAACCAAAATGGTGCAGGCGGACCGGAAATTTACGCTCCATCTCCTCGGGGTCGGTAATGCGCGTGTTGGTCATGTGCTGGTGCACGCCGGAGCGTCCGTCAAATCCGGGCCCCGCTCCGACACCTCCGCAAATGGTCTCATAATAGCCGAAGGTGGCATTGCCAAATAGTAAATTGTTCATTGTACCCTGGCTACAAGCGGCTAAACCCAGGGCTTTGATTAAGGTATCGACGAGTCGTTGGCTGACCTCTGTGTTGCCGCCCACTACAGCCGGACATTTATCCGGATCATCTGCAAAGGAGGGGTGTAAAAAACTATTGGGTAAAACGATATCTACCTTTTCCATCAAGCCTTCGTTCAAAGGAATATTTTGCCCGCACCAGAGGCGCAAAATATAGATCACGGCACTGTAAACGATCGAAATATTGGCATTCAAATTATAAGGATGCGGCCCGGAAGTGCCTTCAAAGTCAAACTGTATTTTTCCATCTTGAACGCGGATCTTTACACAAATTTTATGGCCGTCATCCAGTTTTTCTGATGCAGAAAAAACGGCTCCATTATGCTGCTGCAAAATTCGCTGAATGGCATCGGCAGATACCTGCTTGATCTGCCCCATGTAATGGCGTACCTTTTCCAGGCCAAACTGCCTGACGAGCTTTTTTAAGGCTTGTTCGCCTGAGCGAAGAGAGGCCAGGGCGGCATTGATATCGGCCAGGTTGGCCTCGACAGCCCGACTCGGAAAAGGCGACTGCTCAAGCTGTTCGCGTAGCAATGTCCAATTCGTTTGCCTACTCTCAACGGCGTACATAGGCAAAAAAGCCACACCTTCTTCTGCCAGCGACTGGGCATCGGGCGGCATAGAACCGGGCCGCTTCCCGCCTACCTCAGCATGATGTGCCCGGTTGGCCACATAGCCGATCAGCTCATCATCATCTGTAAACACACCGCTGATCAGGGTAATATCCGGCAAGTGAGAGCCGCCGAACTTGGGGTGGTTCGTAATAATGACATCGCCAGGCCGAAAGGGTAATCGCTCCCTTACCAGCCGGGTACAAATGCCCAGGCTGCCCAAGTGTACCGGAATGTGCGGGGCATTAACCAAGAGTTCAGCATCCGGAGTCAATAAAGCACAGGAAAAATCCAGTCTTTCCTTCACATTAACAGAAAAAGCCGTGCGCTGCAACTGCGCTCCCATCTCTTCGGCAATGGCCATAAAACGATTGGTGAATAGTTCGATCTCCACGGCTTCTTTGTAAGTTTTGGCTTCTTGCTCCGTTTGGCGGGGCTGATAATCGAGACGCAGATCCTTATTCGGACAAAAAGTGGCCAGCCAGTCGGTTTCCAGGTATACCGTCGCATGATTGTTTAGCAGCAGGGCCGGGCCTTTGACTTGCATGCCAGGCTCCAGATCGCCCCAGCGATAGGCAGGGATGGCTGCTTCCTTGCCGGCAGTTGGCTTCAGAATATGTTGCGGACTGGCTTTTTGGCCATTTTTTGTTAGGGAAAATGACTGTACCTCGTTTTGCCGAGTGCCGGAAGTTACCTTGATGCTTTCTACTTCTATGCTGGCTTGCTCGGGATAATAACCGAATAGTTGCTGGTATTTTTCCTGAAATCCCTGTTCCAGGTCCTCTACTTTCATCCAGTCGATCTCGATGGTGTTTTCCTGGCCCTCGAGCCTCAGATAAATAAACTGTGTCAATACCTCTACGTGATGAGTGGAATAACCGGCGCTCATCAAGGCATCGATGCTTTGACTGGCCAGCTCTCCTACTGTGAAGGGCAACTCGCTCTGATAGTTAGACAAAGGCTGTAAGATCTGTCGCTCCGACATTCTTTCTACCCGTGCATTTCCTATACCATAAGCACTGAGTAAGCCGCCGTCAAATGGGACGATCACCTTGGGCGTGTGGAGTATTTCGGCAATTTTACAACAATGCTGTCCGCCGGCCCCGCCAAAGGCAACCAGGGCATAGTCAGTCGGGTCAAAGCCTTTGCTGACCGAAATGCGGCGGATGGCTTCAGCCATTTTTTCGTTGGCAATACGCTCCAGGCCGGTAGTCAGGTCCTGGAGGCTATAGCGCTCGCCGGTTTCTAGTTCGATTTCTTCGATCAGTTTGAGGGCTGCTTTTTTCGAGGCCTCCAGGTCAATGGGAATACCCATGCTGGAAGGATCCATTTTACCCATCAGAAGATTGATGTCGGTGATCGTTAAGGGGCCTCCGGCGCCGTAGCAGGCCGGGCCGGGAAAAGCACCGGCGCTTTCGGGACCTACTTGTAATTTGCCGTGCTGGAAATAGCAGATAGAACCGCCGCCGGCTGCCACCGTTTCGATCGATAGGGTAGGGCTGAGCATCTCGATGCGGTCGATGTTGGAGATGTATTCGTAATCGTACTGTCCGTCGTAACGGGCCGTGTCAGTACTGGTGCCGCCCATGTCGAAGGTGAGGATATGTTCTTGCTGATGCTGTCTTGCAATGATGGAGGCTCCCACCACACCCCCGGCCGGCCCGCTCAGCAGGCTGTCCTTGGCATGAAACTGCCCGGCATGGATGAGCCCGCCTGCGCTGGTCATGACCAGCATGGACTGCTCCTCTTCGTCCGATAGGTGCTTGCGGATGTTGTTCAGGTACTCTTCAATGATGGGCGTTAAATAGGCATTCACCACGGCCGTCTGTGTTCTGGGAACCAGCTTGATGGAGGGTGACAATTCATGAGAAAGGCTGATGTATTGGAAGCCGGCATGGCTTAGCTCTTGTTTCAGAAGCAATTCGTGTTCCGGGTTTTTATAAGCATGTATAAAAGAAACGGCAATGGCATCTACATTCGCTTGCCGGACTTGTTCTATGATGCGTTCAATCTCATTTTTTTCTAAGGCATGCAAAATCTGGCCACCTGCATCCATCCTTTCCGCGACTTCTATCACGGTATGGGTCAGAATGGGCGGCTCAGGAACATCCAGTTGAAAGAGGTTGGGGCGCTGCTGATTGCCGATATAGAGGAGGTCTCTGAATCCTTGGGTGATGAGCAGGGCTACTTTGGCTCCTTTTCGCTCCAACAGTGCATTGGTGCCTTTGGTGGAGCCTAAGCGGAGTTCCATCGGTGGTAGTTTTTCCTTCAATGGAGTTTGGGTGATCATGCGGGCTCCCAGTACGGGAGCTTCTTCAAAAGCAGTGAGTTCAAAATCGACAGCTTGTTCGAAAGGGATTTCCTGGTTGAGCCAAATGAGATTATTCTGTAGGTCGGTTTTTTGGATAAAAAGCGGTTGGCGGCTTTTTTCATCTTCTTGTAAAAAACGAAAAGTATAGCCTTCAAAAATATCTTTTTCGACCGGCCAGGAATGCCTGATCCGGAAACAGGCCGGGCTTACCTTTTCGGTCAGTTGGGCGCGTACATTACCGGAGCTCAGGACCTTGGCTCTTTTGATTTCTCCTTCGGGGCTATAAGCAATACAATCGGTAAAAGTTCCTCCCGTATCGATCCAGATGTTCCACTTTTTTGTCATGTTGATTCGTGTAAATAGATAATGTATATTTGTTTTTGTGTGAGGGGCTGTTTCATAACTCCTTCGTCGTTATTCTCCTGACAGTTATCGTCAGGATTCGACGCCCCATAAAGTTTTTTTAGGAGGTGTTTTTTAGAGAAAAACATAGTTTTTCTCTAAAAAACACCTCCTAAAAGAATATTATTGGCTGTCGAAAAAGGCCGTAGGTCTTTTGAGACAGCCTCTACACAAAAAAGTAAGTTAAGAAAGTAAGTTAATTATGGACACTCCTCCTCTCGAAATAAGGCAATTATACGAGCAGGCACTGGCGTACGACCAGGCCGGAGATGTCTATACTGCCGTAAAATTATACAAAAAAGCGACTAAATCCTGCCCCCTGTGGTTCCCTCCTTTTGAACGTCTTGGCTTAATTTACAAGAATCGCCAGGATTGGAAGGGTTCGCTTTACTACAATAAAAAGGCGGTTTCCTTAAATCCGGCTAACCAAAATGCCTGGTGGGACCTTGGTATAGCAGCTACCGCTCTGAAAAGATGGCGCCTGGCTCGCAATGTCTGGTCCAAATTTGGGGTGCTCAAAAAAGAAGCAAAGGAAAGAGGCAAAGCTTCGGTCCGCCTTAAAGTCGGCCGGCAATTCGAGATCGTGGAAGTCCAACTCCTGGATCCTGCCCGCGCGATGATCAGCAGCATTCCTTTTCCTAATTCCGACCGCCGTTTTCGCGACATCATTCTATACGATCGCCATATCAGCGGCTATTATCGAAGTAAGGGGAGCAAGCTTCCAGTTTTTGACGAACTGGGCCTCCACAAACGCTCTGTTTACCAAACCACTTCCTGCTGGCTGCACGAGGTAGGAGAAAGCGAAGTGAAAAAGCTGGAAGCAATGTGCCGGCAATATAAAATGGGCTTCGAAGTCTGGAGCAATGCTCAACTCAATACCAATTTCGCCCATGCCGGCCAGGTACCCGAATATCAAAATTTGGAAGGCCTGAATGTCGATGCGGGCGGTGCCTGGGTAGCTCTGTCCGCCAAATCGATCAAGCAGGTCCGCTCAGTGCTGGATTCCTGGGAGGTGATTTGCCTGCGGTCGTATTCGGATTTGAAGGTGCATAATTGAGAAAGAGTACGTATTAGTGTTGGATGAGTTTCAAAGGACTTAAGTTAAACCTTTATTTTTTAAGGCTAGGTAATAAGTATTTTGAAGAATATAAAAATCTATTTACTAAAAAAGAATATTTCGATGAATTAATCAACACCTTTATAAATGAAATTGAGCATTATCAGGAACATCAAATCATAAGCGAAACTACAATAGATTTTATTAGAAGTTTGATTCCAATAGAGCCTGAGGGAAAAGATGAAAAAGGTGGTAGTGGAATTGGCCTCATTGAACCAAACCAAGATATGGGATATTTATTTTAAAATTATATTATCTATCTAACCAATGCTATTAGTTATGTCCCCTTGGCCCAGCAAAAGTGAAGGGTTACCATCTATTAATAACACCACCAATAAATTGACGGAACTCCTATTCTTAATTCTTGAACTAATTTGAAAATAAATCTATATTAAAGCAAAACAATTCAAATGATTGACTGGAGAGTACATATCGAATCAAATCCCTCTATCATGTACGGTAAACCGGTGATTAGAAATACCAGAATACCGGCTGATTTGATTTTGGAAAAATTATCTGAAGGAGAAACACTTGAGGAGTTACTAGAGGCTTACCCTCGAATCAGAAGAGAAGACATATTTGCAGTACTTGCTTTTGCAGCTGCAACCATCAAAAATGAGGTAGTTTATTCTATAGCTTCCTAATACCATGAAAAAATTTCTTGCAGATGAAAGTGTCGATTTCAGGATAATAAAATCATTGAGAAATGACGGATTTGAGATTGCAGCAATTGTCGAACTAGAATCAGGTATTAACGACGACAATGTATTAAAAATGGCAGTCGAATTAGAGGCAATACTCCTAACTGAGGATAAAGATTTTGGAGAATTAACGTTTCGGCTACAAAAACCTAATAAAGGAATTATCCTGATTCGGATGAGTGGAGAAGCAATTGAGAATAAGATCAAAAAATTAAAAGAGGTTCTGGAAAAGCACTTAGACGAATTAGGAAATAAATTTACAGTTATTACGTCACGAAAGATTAGAATTAAAGACCTAGGTAAATAAAGTAATAAAAACATCCATTGAGAGTCACCACCAAACTAACACTCTGCCTAAGCATCCTTTGCACACTCCTTTCTTGCCAGGGGCAAAACCAGCCCGAAAAAACAGCCATGCAAACCGAAGGCTCCCCTGGAAAAACGGTTTCGGCGCTTGACTCAAGGATCTGGGTAATTTTCCAGGACCACCAAGACAACTTTTGGTTCGGAAGTAACGGAAGCGGCGTATACCGATATGACGGCCAAAACTTAAAACAATTCACCAGTGAAGACGGCTTAGCCAGTAACCAAATTCGGGGTATTCAGGAAGATAAAACGGGGAATGTCTTCTTTGACACACCTGGGGGAGTAAGCAAATTTGACGGAACTACCTTTACGACCCTCCAGCCGGTAAAACCAAGCGACAATAAATGGCAACTAGAGCCCGATGACCTTTGGTTTAATGGAAATGGAGATATCCAAGGGGCCTATCGATATGATGGAAAAACCTTGTATCATTTGGAGTTTGACTTAAAAAAGTTGAAGGTGGATCGTGAGAACCCTCAATCCAGCCTCTATGGGGTATTCAGCACCTACAAAGATAGCAAGGGGAATATCTGGTTGGGTACGCTTGGTGCAGGCGTTTGTCGGTACGATGGTAACGTTATTACCTGGATTCGCGAAAAGGATTTGTTTGTGCTGGATGACGGCCGGGCCCCCGGTGTGCGAGCCATGATTGAGGACAAGGACGGCCATTTTTGGCTCAGCAACACCTTGCATCGCTACAAAATATATCCCAGAAATTTAATGACCCAAAAAGAAGATTTGGTTCAATACGATCAACTAGCAGGAATAAAACCGAGGCCAGGGTCGGATGAAATGACTTTCCCTTACTTTATGTCGGCAGTACTGGATGAGAGCGAAAATCTTTGGATGACCACTTACGGCAATGGAGCCTGGAAATATGACGGAGAAAAGCTTGTTAATTATCAAATTGAGGAGGAGGGTGCCAATGTTTTAATGATCTCTATTTATAAAGACCGGCAAGATGTGCTTTGGCTCGCAACGGATAATGCAGGAGTTTATCGGTTCAATGGAGAGGCTTTTGAAAAATTTTTACCTTAGGGGAAATCTTGCTGTTGGGGTTGTGTAAAAAGGCCGAAGGACTTTTTACACAACCAATAATATTACGTTGGTGGCGGTTTCCAAACCGCCTTACCCAATATATGACCAGTTTCCAAACTGGTGATTATTAACTCCAGCTTGGAAACTAATAAAAGATGGTCCTTTCTGGGACTGAGGGAATCCCCAAAACCTATTTTATTTAAATTTAGGCGTAAAATAAGCTTACTTTTAAGTCTACTCTAAACCAGAAGAAATTAGACCTAAAGGGATATCTTACTTTATTTTTGGAGGTTCTAATATGAATGTTTCTCGTCTCAGGCGGGGTTTCGCCAGTTTGGAAACTGGCGAGGTATGTGGTACGGCGGTTTGGAAACCGCCACCAACTAAAGACTGAAAGCAAATGAAAAAAACGGTGTACATCCTATTATTCTTACTCTCAGCTTGCTCTTCCATCGAGGAAAAGATGCCCCAAAACACCCTCCCCCTCCTCCAAATTTCCGATAACGGGCGCTTCTTCCAGGAGGAGAACGGCCGCCCTTTCTTCTGGCTGGGGGATACGGCCTGGCTACTTTTTTCCAAACTAAACAGAGAAGAAGTAGCGCAATACCTGGACGACCGGGCCGAAAAAGGCTTTAATGTAATCCAGGTGATGGTCCTGCATCAGCTGGAATTGGCTAATGTTTATGGCGATTCCGCTCTGATTCGTGGAGATGTATCTCGTCCAATGACCACAGAGGGCAGCACTTTCGAGAATCCGGATGCCTATGATTATTGGGATCATGTGGACTATGCGATAGAACTGGCCGCGGAAAAAGGCTTGTACATGGCCCTGGTGCCGGTTTGGGGTTCGAATGTCAGAGGTGGTGGCGTGAGCCCTGAACAAGCAGAGGCATATGCAACCTGGCTCGCTCAGCGTTACGCTGATAAAACAAATATCATCTGGCTGAACGGTGGCGATACGAAGGGCGATCAGAATACGGCTGTTTGGGAAGGCATTGGCCGGCAACTTCGTCAACATGCTCCCCGTCATTTGATTACCTTTCATCCGTTTGGCCGGACGAAATCTTCCATGTGGTTTCATGATGCCGACTGGCTGGACTTCAATATGTTCCAATCCGGGCACCGACGCTACGATCAGGATGATACCGAGCTGGCCTACGGACAGGATAACTGGAAATACGTTCGGGATGACTATGTCCTTCGCCCAGTAAAGCCCACATTGGACGGTGAGCCTTCCTACGAAGGGATTCCCCAGGGCCTACACGACCCCACTGAGCCTTACTGGACAGCCGATGATGTAAGAAGATACGCTTATTGGTCGGCCTTTGCCGGGGGCTGCGGCTTCACCTACGGGCATAGTGGGGTCATGCAGATGCACAAGCCCGGCGATGAAAATCCTGCTTACGGAGTAAGAGAATACTGGACCGAAGCCTTGAATGCGCCTGGTGCCAGGCAAATGGTCCATCTGAAAAAGCTTATGCTCTTCCAGTCTTTCTTTGACCGCGTGCCCGATCAATCTTTAATCGCCTCCGGTCAGGGTGAGCGATACGATTATCAAATAGCTACCCGTGGGAAGGATTATGCTTTCATTTACACCTATAATGGACGTGAAATTCAGGTGAATGCGAGTCAGCTGGAAGGGGATAAAATACAGGCTTCCTGGTTTAATCCGCGTACGGGCGAAACGACTTTGATCCGTGAATTTGAAAAGAAGGGAATGGAAAGTTTTGATCCGCCAGGGGAAATGGAGGATGGGAATGATTGGGTGCTCATAATTTTAGCGAGCAAGTAGTTATAATTTCCTTCCCTCAGGGAAGGAAATTATAACTACTTGCTCGCTTCTTCTATTTCTCGTTCTGGATCTAATTTCACTACCTTGACCGTCTCGATCTTCGTGTCGCTTACCAGTTCAAGGATGAAAAGGTAATCGTTGAGTTCGATCTCGGCGCCTTGCTCGGGGATCGTCTCCGTAGTCATGACGAGGTAGCCGGACAGGGTTTGGTATTCCCCCTCGGGGAGCTTGATGCCTTCGTATTTTTCATTCAGATAGTCTATTTCAAGTCGCCCGGAGAACACCCATTCCGTATCGGAAATTTCTTTTTCTATATGTTCTTCTTCATCGTGCTCGTCTTCAATTTCACCGAAAATTTCTTCCAAAATATCCTCTAGTGTAATAACTCCGGAGATACTGCCGAATTCATCCACCACACAAGCGATACTCATGTTTTCTTTGATGAGCTTGTTCATCAGATCGGTCACACGCATGACCTCTGGAACAAAAGGGATTTCCAAAAGTATGGATCGGATGTTTTTGGGCTGGCTGAGTAATTGCTGGTGATGGACATACCCTAGCACATTATCGATCTCTCCGTCGACGATGACGATCCTGGACAACTTGGTTTCTATGAACAACTTTTCCAGTTCTTCTACACTGGCAGACACGTCAATGCTTTCGATTTCCGGGCGCGGGACCATGCTGTCCCTTACCCTGGTTTCTTTCAGGTTCAGGGCTTTTCCGAACAACTCCTTATCAATGTCATTTTCGGCATCCGTCTGAGAATCGTTGATGAAGTTCTCCAGGTCGATGCGGGTAAAAGCGGCTTCGTCCGTTTCGGTGGTGGGTTTGAAGACTAATTTTAGAATGAAATTGGATAATTTGCCCATGATCCAGGATGGGATCAGCAGCAAAAATTGGATTAACTTGAGTGGATAAGCAAGAAAATAAAGTATATCGTCCGCATACAGTCGGAAAAGGGTTTTCGGTAAGAACTCGCCAAAGATCAGGACGACAATAGTGATAATCAGGGTGTCAACTAGTAGCAGAACAAAGCTATTGGTAAAAAAAGTCTCGTAATAGCCATGAAGCAGGCTCGTCATCATAATGGTGAAAACCACCAGGGCGATGTTGTTGCCCACCAGCATAGTGCCGAGAAAAGAGGCTGGATCATCATAAAACTTAGCCAGAATATTTCCTCTGGTGGCTCCCTTTTTCTTTTTGAGCTCAATACGCAGCTTATTCGCAGAGATGAAGGCAATCTCCGAACCCGAGAACAGCGCAGATAAGAATAGGAACAGTAATATAATGGCTATCGTCATAGAATTTATTCTATGGCGGCATGAAAAAAACCGAAGGACTTTTTCGTGCCGCTATGCTACTTTTTTCGATGCTAAAGGTTTTTTGGGAATTTTCCAAATTTACTCCAATTCTTTAGACAAACTTTGTATGCCCTTGCTTCCACTATTGGATCTGAATTTGATATTCTTGAAGTTTTGATCAGCTTCGAAATAGCGGGTAAAGATAGTGTCTTCCGGAGTAATAATGGCGGCAAATCGGTTGGTATAAACCTTTTGGGTGCGCTCGTTCCAGGTTAGTTCTTCTGTTTCCAGGCGCTGGTCATTGGCACTTTCCCAAACGACGCTATCCCGCACGATGACCTGGTCCTGGTTGTCAAATCGAATGCCGTAATTAGCTTTTAAGGTACTGGTCAATTCCAGGTTTTCTCCGTAAAAAAACACCTCCAATCCATCCGGGAATTCCTGGCGGGGTTCTCGCCGGTCCGTATGATTCAACATAGTAGGGCCCGTAACTTTCACCCGGATCTCTGCCGAATCACTGTAAAGTATCTCTACATTTTCAGCTTTTTCGACCCCTAATTCAGGGAAAAATTGGTCTGTAGGGGCCGTTTCCTGTTTTTGACAAGCCACTAAACCAATCAGACCAACAACAAGAATATGAAACATCTTTATTTTGGGCATACCACGTTTTTTTTCGGCCACAAGTTAGCGAATTAGCGTAATATCCCCCTTGTATTGTAGGGTAGTGCCGTTTATAAATTGAATTTCGATCAGATAAACATAGGTGCCCGAGGGCATCTTCCGATCATCATACCGGCCGTTCCATCCCGCCGATTCCTGGCCAAAGGCAATATTCGAGCGGTCAAAAATTAGATTACCCCAGCGGTCAAACACCTTCATATTGTTGATCTGCTCAGCAGCAGGCCCACCATAAGCTGTGAAGTAATCATTCTTGCCGTCGTTATTGGGCGAAAAAACGTTGGGAATGTAAATCGGACGGGAATCATCCACAAATATCGTGACAGAATCCAGTGCACTACAGGCATCGCCATTCGTGATCGTAACTTTATATCGGGTATCCACCACCGGCATTACGCGAGGGTCCGGACAGTTCAGACAGCTTAGCGAATCAGTCGGGTTACTCATCCAGCCAAAGCTGACGCCCTGATCAGTTGTGATAGCTCGTAGGATCGTAGATTCGCCAAGTTTGATCGTTCGGTCTTCTCCCAATTCCACCAGCAAGGAAGGTGGCTGGGTCAATTCCACTTCAATGGAATCCAGGCATCCGCCGGCATCCAGAACATAGGCCAAATAGCGATTGGCCGGCAATCCTGTAACAGTAGGCTGTAATTGGAAAAAAATGCCGTTGGGACTATATTCATAAGGAGGGGTGCCCCCGATACCCATTAAAGTCATGGTGCCGGTGGAGTCACCAAAGCAAATAATGTCTTCAGTGTTGGTCACTTCCAAATCCAGAAGTGGCGGCTCTGTAATGTCGATCTGCCCTTCTATTTCACAGTCGTTTCCATCTAGCACTGTAACAAAATAGGAGCCTACCGAGAGGTTCCTAATGATGGAATCCCTTTGTCCATTTGCCCATTGATAGGAATAATTGCCAACTCCTCCCGTAATCAGAGCCGTAGCTACCCCATCCGAAAAGCCATTACAGCTGGCATTGCGTTGGTCAAAATCCAAAATAAGAGGCGGATGATCATTCATCTCAAATTCGAAAAAGCCTTTACAAAGGTTGGCGTCCTGGACTTCCACCGTATATACCCCGGCCGGAATTTGCCGTAGGGAGTTATCATTTACAAAACCCCGTCCGTCGGCCCAGTTGTATTGATAACTAGGTAGTCCATTGTCAATAATAACCTCAATCCGGCCATCCGAAAAGCCGGTGCAAGAGGGTTGCGAAACGGGGTTAACGCTGGGGTTCAATACTAACTGTAACTCCAAGACCGGAATTTCGAGATCAATCTCACAGTTGTTGCCATCTCGCATGGTAAGTTGATAAATATCCGATCGAAGGTTCTCAAAACGGTTTTCGGGACCGAATCCCTGGTTTTCAAAATTAAAGGAATAAGGAGCCGTACCGCCCGTAGTAATTAACTCCAAAACCCCGTCTGTTCCCCCATCACAGGTCGGCATCGTGATGAGGGTATCAAACTCAAAGGCCTCGGGGCCTTCTACGACGAAGTTGAGCACCGTATCGCAGGTGGCCCCATCCGTTATGGTCACTTCATAGGTGCCTACCATTAAACCATTGATGTCTTCCGTTGTATTGCCATCCGACCATTCATAATTCAGTGGTTGAAAATTGTTATTTACATCCAAATTTATGATACCGGTACTACCCGAGGGACAGAGCACATTCGAGACATCCGAACCCACATCAAACTGATCCGGGCAGCAAGTGACCTCTATGGTTTTAATGACGGTCACCTGACAGCCTTCGCCGGAGGTTACCGTAAGTACAACTGATTTCAGTCCCGGTGTGCTATAAGTGACAGTGTGATTGCCTCTGCCGCTAGCGACTGCAGGACTTGAGCTGGGGCCAAAACTCCACTCCCAATCAATAATCGATCCTAAGGAATAAAAAGAAGCATCTTCGAAAACGATGGCCTGGCCGGTACAGGTTTCAGGGATATCCGTAGTGAAATCAGCCTGAGGTCCTACAAACTCTCCGGTCCCTCCAAAGGAGATCTCGAATCCATTACCTGTCGAAGTGAAATTGTTGATCATCAAGGCATAGGTGCGACCTTCCAGCATATCGAGCGGCGCCAGAAAGTTATTTTGTGTAATGTTCCCACATCCGGCCGGCTCGGAAATATCAGTATTGGCATTGTTTAAGCCGGTGGGGCCCATACATCGGCTCGGAAAATTAAAATCACCGGAGGCCATACATCGTAGGATCACTTTATTGCTGCAGTCGTTAGGACCGTTGGGCAGTTCATAAACGATAAAATCAAGATCATCTACCGCATTATTTGGAGTCAGGGTAAAGGTTAGGGTGCCATCGTTGGCAGCGGTCCAGACGAACCAGGTAGAGTTGGATTCCACATTAGCTCCGGAGCTGATACCAAAACATGGCGCTCCGTTAGATTCGGTAGGGTCGTTACCAGCCCCTGTCACACTTTGCACAATAAAAGACTCTTTGTTACAAAGGACTGAAGCGGTTGGGCAGTCCGAGCCTGGCTCTACCGGGGGGTTAAAGTTGTTAATACAGATTTGGAAAGAGCCCGTTTCGCCGTTTGGAGCTTGCACGCGTACCAGGTAAGGTACACCAACGGCCAAGCCCCCTTTATATAATTCCACGATATTGTTGCCGTTTTGGTCTCTGGCACACTCTTCTTCGTTGATGGTACCGCCACAGCTTCCCAGGTAAAGGGCTACTTCGGGCCGTCGCAGCGTACCCCCTGGTGCTCCCCCACTAGTGGCACCTACCACTGTGATGGTAACATCGGTAGCCAGAGGGGTGAAGGTAAACCATACATCGTTTTGGCCGTCTGAAAAACAAGAGGCTCCACTGTAACCCGAGGGGGTTGCTCCTGCACTCGTATAGGCCTCAACGGGCGAACAGCCGTTGATCATATCGATGACGATGGCATTTTCGCAATCATCATTAGCCGGCTGAGCCAGCAGGGAAAGGCTGTAGAAGAGGGAAAGAAAAATAATCGTAGATCCTAATCTCATAGTTGTGGTCTTTTCAGAAAAAGTTTTTATTTAGTCAGCCAGGCTGATAAGCTCAGAATATATAGAACCTCAGAGAGGCGTAATATTGGTACATGCAAGATTTCCATCTTTCTGAGTTTTAAAGTAATTTCAACAATATTAACGCTTTATGGATACATATTGTGTTGAAAAAAATTGTTTTCTACACATCAAAAAGTCAGAATTGTTGACTGATTGACGAAAAAAAATCGAGGGCACCATTTTATACATGGAAAAAATAAGACAACAGATACCCAATACCATCACTTTGCTGAACCTTTTTTTCGGATGCCTGGCGATGATTGCCCTTTGGAAAGAGGCCTATATGATGATGTATGCTTGGGTGGGCCTGGCCTTGCTGGCCGATTTACTGGATGGGGCACTTGCTCGGTGGCTGAAGGTGCGTTCGGAAGTTGGTAAACAGCTGGATTCCCTGGCGGATTTGGTTTCTTTTGGCTTGGTACCCGGCCTGGTCTTTTATAAAATGTTGGAAACGACCAGTATTTTGACTTATCTGCCGTACGCAGGTTTTTTGGTTACACTTTTTTCGGCTATTCGACTGGCTCGGTTTAATGTGGATGAACGGCAGACTTATTCCTTTTTTGGATTACCGACTCCGGCCAATGCTATTTGGATACTTGGCCTCTTTTGGTATGTGGAATTTGGAACATCCGATCTGAGCGATTTTTTCAGGCAGCCGGTTTTTCTGTTATTCAGTATCGTATTGTCTTGTTTTATGCTGGTAGCAGATATTTCGATGTTCAGTTTCAAGTTCAAAACCTTTAAATGGAAGGGAGAGGAGATTAAATTCATTTTTTTAGCACTAAGTCTGATATTGTTAGCTATTTTTAGAGGAGGAAGCATTTATTGGATTATCTGCTTGTATATTGTGCTCTCATTGCTGATTCATTATAAAAGATCTTTTAAAAAATGAAGTTTTCCGCTGATATTCAAATCATGCCCTTGATTGACATACATGACCCTCAGGGCGATGCGGTGGCGGCAACCTTGCCTGGTGTCGGAGTAGAAGGAGTCGCGCAGGTACGCATCGGAAAAAATATTGTCATGATTCTCGAAGCGGCCTCTGAGGAAAATGCCAGGGAAATGGTTCAGCTGGCTTGTGAAAAGCTGCTGGCAAACACCATTACCGAATCTTTTCAGTTTACCATTCAACCAACTACAGAAGAAAGCCCGGAAGAATAATGCTTTATCTCGTTCCCACACCTATAGGCAACCTGGAGGATATCACACTGCGGGCGATCCGTGTCCTCAAAGAAGTAGATCTCATATTGGCTGAAGATACCCGTACCTCTAAGAAGCTGCTAGATCATTATGAAGTCAATACCCCGCTGAGGGCTTTTCACGCTCATAATGAGCATACGGTGACGGAAGGGATCATTGCGCAACTGGCCGCCGGCGCAAAAATGGCCTTGATCTCGGATGCCGGTACGCCGGGTATTTCTGATCCCGGCTTTCTGATCGTACGGGCTTGCCATGAGCACCAGATCCCGGTGGTTAGTTTGCCTGGTGCAACTTCTTCCATTACGGCCCTGGTAGCCTCGGGCCTCCCCTGCGATAAATTTTTCTTTGAGGGCTTTCTGCCACATAAAAAAGGCAGGCAAACTCGCTTGCTTTATTTATCTGAACTGCCTTATACCTTCGTTTTATTTGAATCGCCGCATCGCCTGCTTAAATGCTTGCAGCAGCTGGCCGAACATTGCGGACCAGACCGCCAGGCTTGCGTGTGCCGTGAGCTGACCAAAGTGCATGAAGAGATAAAACAGGATAGCTTGGAAAACCTGATCAGCCACTTTAGCGGCCCCGGTAAGGTAAAGGGGGAGATCGTTGTTGTTGTTGCTGGCAAATAAAAAAAGTTGAGTTTGGCAAGCCGCACGGCTTGCCAAACTCAGCTTATTTTATTTTAAGTACCCTTTTTGTAAGCACCCCCTGATCCGTCTGTATCCTCAGAAAATACCAGCCCAAGCGATGAGCATGCAGATCGATTCGCTCTTGCGCACCTTCTCCCAATCGGCCTGTTTCAACGATTTGCCCGGTAATGTCGATCAGTTCGTACCCTTGCAGCTGAATATCCGAGCGAGCTTTGATCCAAAGTGCTCCGCTGCTTGGATTTGGCCAGACTTGAACCGATGTCGGCGGCAAGGGCACTTCTGGAGAAGAAGTAGAAATATTCTCGACAAAATTAATGCAGGCCGGATCAAGGGGCAGATCGTACTCTAAAGTGTCGCCCCTTGCATCGATCATAATGAGTCCTTCTATGGCCGCTTTGAACTGCGTGGCCGGCGAGCCGGTCAATTCAATAATATCGGCGCTGATGATCCGAATGGAGACGGCTTTTCCGAAACCACTGCTGCCCAAGGTGTTTTTCTTACTGAGCGCGAGATCGAAAAAATCCTGTTTTTCACCTTGATTGATTCTCCTGGAGATAGAGAGGGTTTTTTCTGTAGCCCCTAAAAGGTCGGTATCCTCTATGTTGGTTTGAATAGCAGCAATCTGGAAAGGCTGATTGGGAAAACGAAGCCTCAGTGCCAGTCCGTGTAGGTTCTCAACCGGTAATTGCATGGAGCCAATATTGAGTTCGGCAATGATGCTTACCCTGGTAGAAGAATCGGGCAGGTAATCAACACTGGATTTTAGTTGGAGGTCTACTGGAGCAGCTCCTCCGGTAATGGTGTTTTGAAGGCTGGAAGCTGGGGTGTAATTCTTTTGAATGGCAATTAGGTCTGCTTCGTCAATGATGCCATTGCCGTCACAATCAAGGTGTTTGTAATTAACCAGATTGACCGCCTGCTCCCAGTTGGTGTTATAGGTAGGGGCCCAGTAAATGGGGTCTTCCGGAACGGGAAAAACCATGCGTTCCGGACCGGTGGTACCAAAGCCAAGGCCGATGTTTAACAGGTCATATTGATTGGCACTGCGATCGCCATTGGCATCTCCTGGCCAGATGCAATCCGTTTGAAGGCATAATTCCTTCTGATGGCCGGGAAAGATCTCTTGACAGATCGTTTTTTCGCAGTCATCCAGTTGGCGTCCGGTCAAGCATACTGTAAGCGTGTCTGTATGTCGAAGCACAAAAAGCGAGTGCTCAAATTGCTCCAAAATCTCTCCACCCTCAATCTTCCATTGGTAACTGTCAAAATGTTCGGATTGATTGAGCAGTACCAGGGTGTCACCTGACAAATAAGAAAATGAAAAGTCTACTTTTAAGCTGTCGCACTGAGCTGAAAGTTGATAAGGCAGAAAAAACCCTGCTAAGAACAGAAAAACAACATTCAACAACTTTTTGATTACGTATGAATTCATAGACTGACCATTTTATAAGTTGTAGCGGACTTTTGTGTGGTAGTGGGTTCTCGACATTTCAAAAATGAGATAAAAATTGAGTCGCCAAAAGGACAAATATTGAAAATTGTACAACTAAATTTTTTAATTATTTTACTTATCCACTGATTATCAATTTAAAATAGAAGTCTTTTGTTTTTTTTGTACAGATTATGTTGTTCAGAATTAATACCAGATGACAGACTCCAAACTAATCGTATTGCTTAGGCAATTTTCGGCCTATGAGCTCAACAGCTTTAAACGCTTTTTGGAATCTCCTTACTTCAACGAGAATCAGGAGTTAGTTCGCTTGTTGGAAATTCTGATGCCTTTGTTGAAATCAATGAATGTGCAAGAGGGTTTGGATAGCAAACAGTTAAACAAAAAAGTTGTTTGGGAAAAATTATATTCCGGTCAAAAATTCAAAGACATCAAGCTCAGACGACTCAGTTCAGACCTCACACAGCTGGCCTTTCAATTTTTGTATCATGAAAGCCTGAAGGAGGAGCCACAGGACCAGCGGCTCCGGTTGATGGACTTGCTGAACCAGAAGAAACTGGACAAGCATTTTCGGGGACTTCACCGACAATTTGATAAGGAGATGGAGACCTATCCATGGCAAAATATGGCTTTCCATTTTTATCAATTTCGTGCGTCTGAAATTCAACAAGCGTATTTAGAACGGCCTGGCCTGCCCTTTGAGGATTTATCCAGCCTGGAGCAGGCCGATTTCCACCTTGATTGTTATTACTTATCTAAGAAGCTGAAGCATTACTGCGATGCCCTGGGGTATGAGAGTTTTCTGTCGCTAAAGGCAGAACTACAGCAAGTAGATCAGTTGATGGAAAGCATTCAGGACAGTCCTTTTTTACAGGTGCCGGCCGTTAAGGCGTACTATTTGGTGGCCCGATTGTTATTGGAACCGGAAGAGGAGGAGCACTTTTTTTCTTTGCAGATTTTTCTAAAAGAGCAAGCTAACTTATTCCCAGCCAAGGAATTACAAACCTTGTATACACATTTAAATAATTACTGCATCATTAAAAAGATCAATGCCGGTCGAAGTGGGTTTTTTGACCATCTTTTTGCTAATTATCAGTTAATGTTGGGGCATGGCTTAATGTTGGATGAGGGGCAAATGGCGGCGCAGGATTATAAGAATATTATCACGGTTGGCTTGCAGGTAAAAGCTTATAACTGGGTAGAAAATTTTATACAGGAGTATACCGACAAATTGCCTTCTTCCAATCAGGAAAATGCACTAACCTATAACCTGGCGAAGGTATATTTTGCTCAAAAAAAATATAGCAAGGTAATCGGGCAATTACGGGAGGTTGCCCATAGCAATCATATCTATGCGTTGGGAGGAAAGCAAATTTTACTCAAAACGTACTACGAGACGGATGAGTTTCTCCCCTTGGATTCACTCATTCAGAGCTTCAGAGCTTATTTGCGGCGTAATCGTGTTATTTCCAAAGATGTTCGGGATCAGTACCTGAACTTCCTCAGGTTTTTGAAGAGATTGTCCTATCTGGATCCGCATCATAAAGATAAGCTGGAAAAGCTGAGGAAAGATATTGAGCAGTGTGAGTCGCTTGCTCAGAGAAGTTGGCTATTAGAAAAGATAAATGAAATGAGATAGGCGCTGTCGAAAAAGGCCGTAGGTCTTTTGAGACAGCGCCTATCTCATTTCATTTAAATATGAAGTGGTCTGTTATCAGTAGCCGCCAGTGCAGCTTCCTTAAACGCTTCCGTGTAAGTCGGATGGGCATGGCTCATACGCGAGGCATCCTCTGCAGAAGCCCGGAACTCCATTAAAGCCACTGCTTCGGCAATGATATCTGCCGTACGAGGGCCAACCATATGCACGCCGAGGATTTCATCGGTTTCTTGGTGCGAAATAACTTTAATGAAGCCTTCAATATCCGTACTGGCTCTGGCACGACCCAGTGCCCGGAAGGGGAACTTCCCTGTTTTGTAAGGGATGTTGGCTTCGGTAAGTTGCTCTTCTGTTTGGCCTACTCCTGCCACTTCCGGCCAGGTATAAACTACGTTGGGGATAAGGTTGTAGTTGACATGTGGGTGTTGTCCGGCCAGGTGCTCTGCTACAAATACACCCTCTTCTTCGGCCTTATGGGCCAGCATAGCTCCGCGGACGACGTCTCCGATAGCATAAATATTGTCCACATTGGTTTTTAAATGATCATCTACGATGATGCGGCCCTTTTCATCCACTTGAACGCCTACTTTCTCCAGTCCCAGTTTGTCGGTGTAAGGTTTTCGGCCGATAGAAACCAGGCAATAGTCGGCATCTATTTGCATTTCTTCTTCGCCGTCGCGTTTTTTATAGTTCACCTTTACCTTTGTTTTTAAAGGCTCTACGCTGGTGACCATATGCTTGAGGTGAAACTTAACGCCCAGTTTTTTCATAGCTTTCATGAGTTCCTTGCCGGAATCCTTATCCATACCGGGGATGATTCGGTCCATGTACTCAATAACTTCTACTTCGGTACCCAGGCGGCTGAACACAGAACCCAGCTCGAGTCCGATAACTCCTCCGCCAATGACCACCATTTTCTTAGGGACTTTGGTAATCTCCAGCGCTTCCGTAGAGGTGATGACTCTGTTGCCGTCATAATTAAAGGCCTCTGGCGTGATGGGCTCAGAACCGGTTGCGATGATGACTTTGTCCGATTCAATTTCT
This sequence comes from Bacteroidia bacterium, assembly GCA_030430845.1. GTDB lineage: Bacteria > Bacteroidota > Bacteroidia > Chitinophagales > Saprospiraceae > JANQPA01. Next base: position 58,891 of record JAUIKE010000004.1, read on the forward strand.
TCCTTGGAGCCATCTTCTTTTTCTACCTGAATTTTGTTGGCAGTGATAAAAGAGCCAAAACCTTTATGGACGTCGATTTTGTTTTTTTTCATTAGGAAATCAATGCCACCTACAGTTTGCTCTACTACCTCATTTTTTCTTTTGATCATTTGAGGCATATTGACCTTTAGGTCTTTCAACTCAATGCCGTGGAGTTCGAACTTTTTTTCAGCATTGTGGAAATGCTCAGAGGAATCGAGCAGGGCTTTGGAAGGGATACAGCCGACATTGAGGCAGGTGCCTCCCAGGCTTTCTTTTTCAATGATCGCTGTTTTGAATCCCAGTTGGGCGGCCCGTATAGCGGCCACGTACCCGCCAGGGCCGGAGCCTATGATGGTGACGTCGTACTTCATTCGTTTTGTTTTGGTCGTTGAGTTTTTTGACTGATTGAAACTTATTGGCTGTAGGCGAGGCCTACAGCCAATAAGTTTCAATCAGTTCTTTTTATAAATCGAAAACAAATCTATAAACTATAAAGTTTGCTTACTTCTTTTTCCGTCGAAATCTTCTGTTTTTCCTTTTATTTCCCTTTTGACCGGATTTATCAGAATCTTTTCCCTTGCCTCCCTCCTGCTGGTTCTTACTTTTTTGGATAGGCTGTTTTTTGGGGGCATTATTGGATGGTTTTTCTTGCTGGTTGCCCGCCGGCTTTTTCCGTGGTTTTCTACGTTTTTTTCTCTTTTTACTTTTTTCCATCGGCAACTCGATATCGCCTGTACCATCTTCGAAATCTACCTCATTGATATCATTGCTCATGCTAAACAGATCTATCCCTTCCAGGGTTTCTGGTTTTTCGCCTTTCTGGTTCATCTCCAGGATTTCCTTAACTCTGGACAGTTGCAGCACATAGATCTTATTTCGGCTATTATCCTGTGCTACGGAGTAGTATAGGATCTGTTTGAAGATGTCTGTTTTGATCAGAGTGGCTTTGCCGTAGCGAGTCTCTAGCTTGTCGGCATTTTCCGGGAAGCTTTCGAGTGCATCCAGATAGGTGTCCAATTCGTAATTCAGGCAACACTTGAGGCGACCGCATTGGCCGGATAGTTTGGATTGGTTGATGGCCAGGTTTTGGTAGCGGGCGGCAGCTGTAGAGACTGATTTGAAGTCGGTCAGCCAGGTAGAGCAGCACAATTCCCTACCACAGGAGCCGATGCCTCCAATCCGGGCTGATTCCTGGCGTGCACCGATCTGGCGCATTTCTATTTTGACGCGAAATTCTTTGGCATAATGTCGGATCAACTCTCTGAAATCCACTCGCCCGTCAGCGGTGTAGTAGAAGGTTGCTTTTCTTTTGTCTCCCTGGTATTCCACGTCGCCAATCTTCATATCCAGACCAAGCGTCCGGGCGATGACCCGCGCACGCACCATCGTTTGCATTTCCTGGGAGCGGGCTTCTTGTAGCCGTTCGAGGTCCCGGTCGTTAGCTTTTCGGACGACTTCGTGAATGACGTCTTTTTCTTCGTTGCCTTTTTTTCTCATCTGCAGGCGAACCAGTTCACCTGACAGGCTAATGGTGCCTACATCGAAACCGTTGCCGGTTTCAACAACCACCATATCGCCGGTAATGGACCGGGCGTGTTCGCGCAGGCGATAAAAACCCTTACGAGCGCCATTTTTGAAGCTTACCTCCACCACATTGTAAGGGTCCGTATCTGTAATGTCCATAGAGGACAGCCAATCATATGTATTTAACCTATTACATCCCCCGGTTGAGCAATTGCCTTTGCTGCCACAACCTTTGGGCGTTCCGTTACTAGTACTCACTGTACATCCTATACATCCCATTTTTCTCAGAATTTTCAACAGTAAAACTAAGGATATTTGGGAGTGTGGCAGTGGCTTCGAAGATTAAGATTCAATAATATTATCTCCCCGCCGGGGGGATAATATTAATTCTCTGTATTCTTCTGGTCCAGCGCCGCACCCCTAAATATCAGACCACTAGCTGCTGTGTATAAGTCAGCTGTTTTTTGAGGATCTTATGGAGTTTTACTGAACTATCTAAAAACAATATTTTAGGGTTGGCATTGCGTTCGACGGCATAGATGGCGTCGTCCAACAAGGCCACAATTGAAGAGACCTGCTCAAAGCCCAGCACTTTTGTCAGGTTTTGGGCGGTCTTTAGCTCTTTCTCATCCATGCGCACCTGGGCTGTTCCGGTCATTTTCAGTACCAGATATTCCCTTAGAAAGTGTAGTGCATAGCGAAGAAAATGCTTTTGATTTTCGCGGCCGAGGCCGGCGAAACCATCTGTCCACTTAACGAGTTCGACGGCATTGCCTTTATAGCATTTGCGCATCCACTCCAGAAAACGAACGGAATGATCGTTTATTTTAGAAGCCATCAAACTGAGGGCTTCATTAAAATTGCCGTGAGCCAGCCGGGCCACAGCCGGTGCCTCCTCCGCTCTTTCCGGAAAACGAGCCCGAATACCTTCTTCAATGTCTTGATCCGATAATGGATGGATCCTCACTAACTGACACCTGGACAGGATGGTGTTGAGGATCAGTTCCTGGTTTTCGGCTACCAAAATGAAGTGGGTTCCTTCCGGTGGCTCTTCAATGATCTTTAACAGGCGGTTACCTTCTTTAGCGAGGTACTCCGGCAGCCAGATGATCATGATCTTTTTCGAGCTTTCGTACGTTTTCAGGCTCAGCTTCTGGATAATGCGACTGCATTCCATCTTATTAATGTTGCCTTGCTTGTTTTCTGCCCCGATGAGCTGCAGCCATTGATTGACATTCATATACGGGTTGTCCTCCAATGCAGTTCTCCACTGGCTAAGAAACTGATCGCTGGTTACATTGGTGCCAATGACGGGAAAAACGAAGTGGAGGTCGGGATGAATGTACTTTTCTGATTTATGGCAGCTGTTACATGCGTGGCAGGGCCCTTCTTCAGAAGGGTTTTCACAAAGCATATACTGAGCAAGTAACATTGCTATAGCCAGCTTTCCCGAACCTTCCGGCCCCAACAGCAGCAGCGCATGCGGCAATCGGTCCTTCCCGGCAAGGGAAAGGAGAAAGGCTAAGGATTCTTTTTGACCGACTATATTTTGAATTAGCATTCCATAGTTGTTACTTGGATAATGGTGCCGGCGCAGCCGGTGCTATTATCCAAAATGATATAACACTGCAAAAAACGGAGGAATGCTTAAGATTCAATCCATTCGATGATTTTTTCATCTAAAGGACTGGTGGTGGAAGGATAATGACCGATGAGATGCCCCTCTTCATCAATTAAATATTTATAGAAATTCCATTGCACTTCGCTGTCTTCAAGGCCATTGAGGCTTTTTTGAGTCAGCCATTGATACAATGGAGAGGGGTCAGGGCTTTTTATACGAATCTTGGCAGCCATTGGAAAGCTAACCTGATATCTTGATGTACAAAAAAGACGAATCTCCTCGTTAGTGCCTGGTTCCTGGCCTCCAAAATCATTACTGGGGATACCGACAAGCACCAGGCGATCTTTAAAATGATCATATAGTTCCTGCAATTGTTGGTACTGTGGAGTGAAGCCGCATTCAGAGGCGACGTTCACAATCAATATCTTCTTTCCCTTGAACCGGGCGAAATTTATATCGTTATCTTCTAAACCTTTGATCTTAAACTGATAAATAGCATTCACGTCCGTTCGCTATTTCATTTTGTTAAAAACAAATATAGACAATTTTGTAGGTAGTAGCTAATGGATGATATAATAAATCTATTTAATGGAGAGAATGGTCTTCTTTAATTCGAATTATACTGCAAAACCTTCCTTCCTTATTTTTGTTTGCAAATTAAAATAGACTAGCATGCGCATCGCTGTATACAGAAAGGCTCACTTTAATGCGGCTCACCGGCTTCACAATCCCAATTGGTCGGATGAGAAAAATGAACGGGTTTTCGGCCTGTGTAATAATCCTAATTATCATGGACATAATTACGAACTGGAGGTGAAAGTGGTCGGAGAAGTGGACCCCGTTACGGGCTATTTGATTGATCTGAAAGTCTTAAAAGACATCATTCACGATCAGGTAGAACTCCGTTTTGACCATAAAAACCTCAACCTGGACACGGAAGAATTCAAAAATTTAAATCCTACCGCTGAAAATATCTGCTATGTGATCTGGACCATCCTGCGCGAACATTTGGATGATAAATACGAGATCGGCGTGCGGCTGTATGAGACGCCGAGGAATTTTGTAGAGTATCCTGCCTGAGTTTTTTGTATAGAAAAAGGTTTTGGGTGCTTATTATTAGTTTTAGGCCATGATTATTATGAATAAGGTAAAGAATGTACGTGTTTTTGCCTCGTTGATATCCTTTCAGCCTTTATTTGTACTAATATGCCCTTTTTTTGTACTTGGTAGCTGAGCTGTAAACATCCCATCTTTGTGCCATCCTTCACGCAAAGCACATTAAATCACGGCCTAGTATGAAAACGTTCCAAACCATCAACAAAGCTTACAACGAGGTCTTCCAGCCCGATCAGATGAGCATTGGCCTGGTGATCCCTATTGAAAACTATGCATCCGGGCCCGTCCCCGCCATGGAACATCACCTCAAAAGGGTACAATTGGCAGAACAATTGGGCTTTAAGGCCGTTTGGGTGCGCGATGTGCCGCTTCATGTGCCTTCTTTCGGGGATGCAGGACAAACCTTTGATCCCTTTACCTACCTGGGCTATCTGGCGGGGCAAACTCAACAAATAGCGCTGGGTGTTGCCAGTGTGGCCTTACCTTTGCATCATCCGATGCATGTGGCTAAGTCCGCCGCCACCATCGACCAATTGTCGGGGGGCAGGCTGATCCTGGGCGTAGCTTCAGGCGATCGCTTTGAAGAGTATCCCGCTCTGGGAATGGACCACGGCGGCCGGGGCAAGCTGTTCAGAGAGGCTTTTGCTTATATTAGGGAGGCCCGACAGGATTTTCCCGTTTTGGCCACCAAGCATTTAGTGGAGTATTTTCATCAATTGAAAAATATCGGCGTCAACCACCTGGCTATTAACCTGCGCTTTAATGCCGGCGAAATAGAACGAAGCATGACATTCCTGGCCGAAAAAGTGCTGCCTCATTTTCATAAGCGTACAAAAAAAGTTACATCATGACAAAAACCATTCTCATAACCGGCAGTACAGACGGAATCGGAAAGCTGACTGCCGAAAAATTAGCCCAGGAAGGGCATGAAGTTTACCTGCACGGAAGAAATCAGGAAAAACTGGCGAAAGTAGTGGAGGAGCTTCAAAAGCAAAGCAATAACAAAAAGATAAAAGGCTTTGTGGCCGATTTTTCTGACCTGGACGCGGTCAGGAAAATGGCGGACCAAGTCAACAAGGAATTATCGAAACTTGATGTGCTCATTAATAATGCGGGCGTTTACAAAAGTCCCGTTTCTCAGAATAAAGACGGTTTGGACATTCGTTTCGTCGTCAATTACTTAGCGCCCTACCTGCTTACGAAGACCTTCGGTCCACTATTAGAAAAAAGCAACGAAGCTCGGGTCATCAATTTGAGCTCTGCGGCGCAGGATTCGGTATCGCTCGATGCATTGGCCGGGAATTCCACTTTAAGCATGCGCGAGGCTTATGCACAAAGCAAACTGGCCCTGACCATGTGGAGTTTTTATTTGGCTCGTACCCGCCCTGACATGGCTGTTATTGCCGTGAATCCGGGCTCCTTACTCAATACGAATATGGTAAGAGAGGCCTTCGGCCGGTCGTGGTCTTCGCCCGATAAAGGAGCTAATATATTACATGACCTGGCTGTTAAGGAAGAATACCAGGATGTAACGGGGAAATACTTTGACAATGACCGGGGCGGGTTCGGCGATGCTCATCCGGATGCCTATAATGAGGGGGAAATTGAACACTTGATAGAGCTGACTGAAAAGCTTATTTCAGATTGAGGCCTTTTTGTTAGCTAAAAATATCCTTTTAGGGAGTGTTTTTGAAAAAAAACACTCCCTAAATTCAGCAACTGCTTCGTTTTAACAACTGATACTCTCCTTCCTTTTTAAAATCGCGGATGGACATACCCGTATACCTTTTGAAAGTCTTGGACAGGTGGCTGACATCCGTAAAGCTCAGTTCTTCTGCGATTTCGGTGAGGTTGTAATCCGAATTAAGCAATCGGATCTCGACGAGCCGGAGTTTGGCTTTGATGATATACTCTCTTAAGGGCATATTCACTTTTTTGCGAAAAAACTCACTCAGGTAAGTGGGCGACAGCAAAAACTGCTTGGCCAGGTGGTTTACTTTTAGTAATTCAGGTTCGGCGATATTTTCGTTGATGTAACTCAGCAATTTGACGATGCGCTCGTCCTGATCGCCGGAGACTTCCACTTCGTAGAAGTTGCTCTGCTTGATATTACGCAGCAGGATTTCCAGTATACCCGTCATCAAACTTTTGATCAGGGTTTCGGAGCCGAAGCCGTAATTGCTGTTTTCCTTCAAGATCAGATCGATGAGGGTGAAAATGTGCTGACGGTCCAGTTCATTGTGGATGATGTCGCCAGGGAGTTGGTTGTAATTGGATAAAATATAGGCTGCTTCCTTAAACCACTCGTATTGACTGACGGCGTCGCGGGCGTTGGCGTGAAAAAAGCTGGAGGTGAATTTCAGAAAAACGAAGCGAGTCGGATCATCGATCTGAAAGGAATGACATTTAAGCGGGGGCAGCAAAAACATGCTTCCTTTTCTGTAGGGATATTCATTGTAGTTAATGCACTGCGTACCCGAGCCTTCCTTGATGAGTACCAACTCAAAAAAGTTGTTCTTCACAGGACGTTGCCGCCACTCGCTCAGTTTAATTTCTTGTATTTCAAAAGGTTTAAATGCTTCTAAAACCTGCATGATGCTGTTTTTTTCTCAAAACTAAAGAAAATAGGAGTGTGAATCCAGTTTGTTTACCTTTTAAAACCTTTTAAAATACAATATTAACCTTTTTAGTTACCTCGTGAGTAAGGATGATTTCCTGCATTTTTGTATTAAACCAATAACAATATACCAAAACATGAAAGCCATAGGATTCAAACAATCACTTCCTATAACAGAAGAAAACAGTTTTATCGAGTTCGAAGCCGAAAAACCGGACCCAAAAGCTTATGATCTCCTGGTCAGCGTAAAAGCCAATTCCGTGAACCCAGTCGATTTTAAAATCCGCCAGATGGCCGCCACTGGTACTGTGCTCGACAGTCCCAAGATAATAGGCTGGGATGCCGCCGGGGTGGTCGAAGCAGTAGGTGATAAAGTGACCAGCTTCAAGGTCGGAGACGAGGTGTATTATGCCGGCGACCTGACCCGTAGCGGCAGCAATGCGGAGTACCAATTGGTGGACGAACGAATTGTGGGGCTTAAACCCCAAAGCCTGAGCATGGCAGCAGCAGCAGCCATCCCCTTAACCGGCCTGACGGCCTACGAGGCACTTTTTGACCGCATCCGGATCGATCCGGAAAAGGACAAAGACAAATCCGTTTTGATCCTGGCCGGGGCCGGAGGCGTAGGTTCCATCGCTATACAATTAGCTAAAAAACTGACTGGCCTGACTGTCATCGCAACCGCTTCACGCCCCGATTCTCAGCAGTGGTGTACGGATATGGGAGCTGACTTTGTGGTGAACCATTATGACTTAAAGGCAGAACTGGATAAAATCGGTCATAGTCAGGTCGATTACATCATGGATTTTGTGGACATCAATGCGTATTGGGAAACGGTGGCAGAGATCATCAAGCCGCAGGGGCACATTGTGTCCATTACAGGCAGCGATGAACCCCTGAATCTGAGTTTGCTCAAAAGCAAGAGCGTCAGCTTTTCCTGGGAGTTGATGTATACTCGTTCTATGTTCACTACCGATGACATCGATCGACAGCACTTTATCCTGAATCATATGGCTGAACTGCTGGATGAGGGAACACTGAAAACGACCTTAACGACTACCTTGGATGGCTTTACAGTGGAAAATCTGAAAAAAGCCCATCAAATGCAGGAGTCCGGAAAAACCATTGGCAAAACGGTGATTCAGTTTTAAAAATCTTTAAAAGAGGGAATGACATGGGCTGCCACCTATGTTATTCCTTCTTTTTCACCTGTTATTCGGTTGTTAAAAATCCTCCAACTGCCGGTAGTTTAACTAACTTTATTGTTGTTCAGAGTTCTGAACCATCATTTTTCACAGTTAAATTTAAAATGCCGGTATGAAAAACATGTGTAATCACCTCCTTGTATTCCTTGTCGCAGTCCTCTCTTTTCCGCTAACCCTTTCCGCTCAAAACGAATCGACCAATGAATTGAACTACGAAGTAAACAGAGTCTATCCCTATATTTCCATTACAAAAGAAAAGTTAGCGGACGCCCAGACGCTGATGGACCTCAACCCTCATTATCAGGCATCCTGGATTAAAGAATATTTTTCGGTAGAAATTACGGCTAGTCTGAAGGGCGTACAAAAACAGGAAGTTGGAAAAAATGAGATGTTGACTCCTGAACAAAAAGAGCTCATCCTCAGGGCGGATGCCGGTACGGACATTACCGTGAACGTCCGCTATCTGCCTAATAACAATCTAAAACACAATGACCCGAAAGAACTCCCTTTTTCTTTTTCGATTGAGCCGGATATTGACGCGACCTACCCCGGCGGGCAGGAACAGTTGAGAAAATATTTAAAAGCAAGCGCTGTTGATAAGATCCCTGACGGCACTTTCGAAGGATATGATTTGGCTGCCGTGAAATTTACGATTGATGCAAATGGTGTGGTCACCGATGTGCAGCTTTTCTGGCCTTCAAAGAATGAAGTTGTAGATGAGTTATTGCTTGCCACGGTTCGTACCATGCCCCAATGGAGGCCGGCAGCCTTTTCCAACGGCACCAAAGTGAAGCAGGAGTTTGTTTTTACCGCCGGTAACATGGACAACTGTGTAGTGCCGCTGCTGAATATTCGGCGCGATTATTAGGCCATAATTTGAGAGGTTAAGCTGTTTGGCGGCCAGCGGCACCTTATATATTTTTTCAAAAGTGCGTAAGGTCAGGTATTTAATATACTCTTAATGAACTTTCTATCCAGACCTGGGTAGAAAGTTTGTTATTTTAAGCTCCTGGATACTATAACACCCGATAAAAACAAAAAATGAATGCGATCTGCCCGCTTTGTGACCGCCCGACTGGCTGCCTGAGATCAAAAATAGATCAACAAAACGGCCGTATTTTCTCTCTTTTTATTGTTGTTTTCTTCCTGGCTTTACCCTGTCTACTTGTTTCTCAAACCCTATCTAGTCTGGGCGGAGGCAGCATTGTAGAACTGGAAAGTGCCCAGTCCTCCGTCACTCAAACCTGGGTGACGGCCTCCATGGAACGCAGCGGCCACCACAGCCGCGTTCTGATACACCGGAGTGATGACAACGGCGCATCCTGGATGCTGGTAGATTCGATCACTCCTTATACGGGAGATAGTGAGATCCCTGATCCCGTTATCACAGCCGATGGTGCCGGCAACTTTTATCTGGTCGTCATGAGGGTGTTTAATCGCACTCCGCCTTCTGCTACGGTTGTTGATCTGGAGCTGTATCGGTCAGAAGATGACGGCCGAAGTTGGAGCTATATCAGCTCGCCTCATAAGGAGGATGTGATCGCTGATTATCCCCAGCTTATTTCGGGCGGTAATAGCGAACTTTTTCTGGTTTATTCGAACCTTCGTGAGTTTCCGGTGGTGGAAAACGCTCCGCTGGTTTTTCGAAAGTCGGTGGATGGAGGGGTGAGCTGGAGTTCTAAAATACAACTTGACATGGACAGTGTTTCTAGTATCGGGGCCGATATTTCGCTTGCTCAGAACGGGAGCTTGATCATCACCAGCGGAAATCGGAAGGATGCTAACATTTACAGCTATATCAGCGAAGACCAGGGCGAGAGCTGGTCGAAACTCGAAGTGTTTAGTAATCCAAATGAAGAAATGGGCTACATTACAAAGCCTGTTTCAAACCCTACTTTCAGCCATTTTGGGGTGATAGCCCATAAGGCCCATCAGGAAAGCACGCCTATTGTATTTCATGCCTGGTATGACGAAGCCGTACAGTCTAGTGTGTTGGCAGAAGGTGCTTATGCGCAGGGGATCATGGATGCTAGTGGAACTATTCACATTGTTTATAACAAAAAAGAAAATTCGGGTTTTGTGATTAATTATCTTGTTTCTACAGATAAAGGCAGGACTTTTTCGGAACCGGTGGCTATTTTTTCCGGTGCTTACACCAGCAGTGCGCTTGGGGAGTATCAATCACTGGAGTTGGGGCAAGACGGCCTGTTCCATCTGACTTTTTGCGATTGGACGGATGATTCTAAGGGGAAAACCCTCGTTTTTTCTCCATTAATTACTAAGGTAGAGCAAGCTGAAAAGAGTGCCTTCAAGGTTTTTCCCAACCCTACTACTGGAAAATTTAGCCTTGAATTAACCGACGGGTTTAAGCCGCTTAGGATCAGGGTGATCAACCTGGAAGGCAAAACAATGCAGTCGTTCCCGATTCGGTCAAATAGGGGAAAACAAGAATTGGATATCACTAATTTGGATAAAGGAATGTACCTCCTCCGTTTGGAGGAACAAAACAGATACTTCGTTACCGCTATTTTGAAGTTATAAAAGAAGTTGTTTAAAGTAAGTACTAAGGCCTGAAGCGATACTTGCTTACCCGCATCGTTTTTACCGACTGGCCCGTTTGATCCAGTAAGCTCACCAGATAAATGCCTTGAGGCAGGTCAAAAACGCTGTAGCTGGCACCGGGGTAGGCCGTGAAGGTCCTTATTCTGCGGCCAAGGATGTTGCGCACGACCACCTGGTCGATGTCCTGATCATTGGTAATGCGGAAAGAATTGACGACCGGGTTCGGAAAAACGTAAATGTTTTCGAGTTCCTTTTGACTGAAAGTACTGGTAGAGGAACTGCTAACGGTAGCAGCCAGATCAATACTTGCAAGAATAGAATCCGGATTGTTGATTAATGAAAAATCGAGCATATAGTCGGCATTACCCGCCTGGCCGTTTGGTAGCAAGTAAAGCGTAAATACAAAATTGCTGTCCGGAGGTAATATGAAGGGCTCAAGTATCTGCGCGGATTCATTATAATTGGTATTAACAAAAGGCAACCAGCAGCGGTTATTATCACAGCCCTGCGTTTCCCAGTTCTCCGGTTGGTTGAGAACAAATCTTTCCCACTTTAACTTGAGTGTGTCAGTTGAATTATTGATTACATCTATCTTCAACTCCAGCCTCAAAGTCAAATCACTTAAATCCACCATGAATTCTTCCTCCAATATAGTAGTAGATACCTTGAGTAAGGTATCTTGTGCTGTGGAGAACAGCGGCAGGAAGAGAATAAATAAAAAAGAAGCAAGTAAAGTTTTTTTCATAACTGACAATTATTCACGGGATAATTAAATTAGGCGTATTTATTAGTTTTATAAGGAAACTTTCAGACAAATTCAATGACTTTTCTCTCTGATTTGTCTAAAAACACCATTAGATTGCAAATAAGCTAATATTTGGCGGAGTCGCAAGTGCCGGAAGGCTGTTTAATGCATAATTAACAGCTCAGCGACAGTTAAAGTATGGATTTATTATCCATTACTAATTTTTCTTAAAGAAAACTTAATCAAGCTTTGGCTGTCTTGGACAAGACAACAATGGTTAAGAAATGCCCTTAGTTTACAGCCAAAAAAATATAAAGTGCTTCAGCCGGAAGGCTGAAGTACTTTAAAAACCTATTTTCATATGCATATTGCCATCATCGGTAACGGGATCAGCGGCATCACCGCAGCCCGCTTCATCCGAAAACTCAGCGATCACCAGGTAACAGTCATCTCCGCTGAGTCCAAATACTTTTTTTCCCGAACTGCCCTGATGTACATTTATATGGGCCACATGCGTGAGGTGGATACTCAACCTTATGAGCCTTGGTTTTGGGAAAAAAACAGGATCGGCCTGGTTCAGGACTACGTAAAAGAAGTGGACACCCAGGGAAAGGCCCTTCACTTCACCAAGCAGGAGCCGCTCAAATACGACAAACTCATTATTGCTTGTGGCTCCAAGCCTAATAAGTTCGGCTGGCCGGGTCAGGACTTAAAAGGAGTAGGGGGGCTGTATAGCTTGCAAGATTTACAAGCGATGGAAGAGGGGAGTGAAGGACTTCAAAGGGCGGTCATCGTTGGTGGTGGTTTGATCGGCATTGAAATGGCGGAGATGTTCCACTCCAGAAATATACCAGTTACGCTATTGGTTAGGGAAAAAAGTTACTGGAACATGGTTTTGCCGAAAGAGGAGTCAGAAATGGTTAACCGCCATATTAAAGAACATCATATTGATCTGCGACTGGAAACGGAACTGAAAGAAATTGTAGATGATGGCACCGGCAAGGCTTGTGCCGTGATTACTAATAAAGGGGAGCGCATTGACTGCGGTTATGTAGGGCTCACAGCGGGCGTAAGTCCTAACATCGCTTATCTTAAAGATACCGGCATCGAAACTCAAAAAGGTATTTTGGTCAATGACTATTTGGAAACCAATATTCCGGATATATATGCCATAGGTGATTGCGCGCAACTGCGGGAGCCCAGGCCGGGCCGACGCCCCATCGAGGCGGTCTGGTATACCGGGCGGATGATGGGCGAAACCCTGGCCTACACGATCTGCAAAAAGCCGGTCGCCTACGACCCGGGCATCTGGTTTAACTCTGCTAAATTTCTGGATATCGAATACCAGGTGTATGGCGACATCCAGTCCAAAGCTCCTGAAAATCACGCCGCTGTTTATTGGGAGCACAAGGACGGTCGGAAAAGTGTGCGCATCGTATACGACAAAAACTCAGGCGCTGTGCTCGGCTTCAACCTAATGGGCGTGCGCTATCGCCATGAAGTTTGTGAAAAATGGCTGGCGGAGCAGACGCCTATTGAAAAGGTACTCACGAATCTGGGGCTGGCGAACTTCGATCCTGAGTTTTATGATGAGTATGAGCAGGACATCCTTGCTATTTACAATCAGCAAGCGGGTAAAAACTTAATATTGAAAAAGCGGCGGGGCTTAAGCAGGGCCTTAGAGTTTTTGCAAAAAACAGGTTCTGCCTAATCATTTTTTGACACGGATAAAACGGATTCAAAACAGTATAACCCGTGAAAACCCGTGTCAAAAAAAAATGTCTATTACAAACTTTCATCTTTAAAAAATCAGATCATGACCCTGATCCAAAAAATAGGCCTCGGCATTTTTATCATCGGACTGTTAATATTCACCGCCTCCCTAGGCCTGGATAAGTACGAACTAAGTGCCGACAGTCTCAGTATCAGCAATGAATATCATGCTGCCGAAATACTGGAAGTGGCCGAACAGGAAGGTATGTTGGGCCAAACCTACAGTTCCAGCTTTGATTTCATCTCCGCTTTTAAAGGCGTACTGAAAAAAGCTCAAACTTCCCTCAATACCAAAGCCAAAGAAAACGGCGTCCCGGAGGGCGTTGGCGAATGGGATTACAAAATGGGCGACTGGGTACTGAAAGACTATATTTTATTTACCACTAAAAAGTCGGCTACGGGCCCGGTTTCCAATAACCCCGCCTTGTTTTTATTCCTAAGCATCGGGCTGGGCATCATCGGAGGCCTCATCTACATATTTCCAAAATTCAAGCTTTTTCCCGGCATCAAGAACGACCGGATCTATCACCGGCCTATGACTAAGGGGATACAATTCAGTGTTCGTTCCTTTTTTCTGCTGGCGACCACGGTGGGGATTTTGTTGTACGGGGTGTACTACATGGGGAATGAATATTTCTGGCCGGCCCTCACCGCTGTAGTTGCTTTGCTGATAATAGCCATTATTTGGTTCGTAGAGGATCAGCGCAAGCGGCAGCCTGCCCGCTCTGCCTCAGTTGATTTCTCGGGCTGGCTGGGCATCCTGACGGGCGCTTACCTGATCGGCTTTTATGTACTGCTGTACTGGAAGGCGGAGTATATCACGCCCTGGATGATCATTGCGGACCCATTGAGCCTGAGTCTGAGCGGCAACGAAGCCAGTCAGTGGTTTTTGTATGGGACCCTTTACACGGTTATTGTATTGGTCATGGGCGTGCGGATGTTCACGAAGTATATGCACAATCGTTACCAGCTCATCCGGACGGGCTCGGTCATGTTTTTCCAAACGGCCATCGCCTTTTTGTTGCCGGAAATTCTGGTGAGATTAAATTATCCTTACTACGATTTTAAAAATATCTGGCCTTTGAACTATACCTTTTTCTTCGACTGGAACATTCAAAACCTGGTCAATAGTGGAGGTTTGGGGATTTTCATGCTGGGGTGGGGTATTGCCCTGGTCGTACTTGGCGTACCCTTGATCACTTATTTTTATGGAAAACGTTGGTATTGCTCCTGGGTCTGTGGTTGCGGCGGATTAGCGGAAACACTGGGCGACCCCTACCGACAACTATCAGATAAAAGTTTGAATGCCTGGAAGATCGAGCGCTGGATCATACACCTGGTGCTGGTTTTTGCCGTCATTATGACGATGGGGGTACTCTATAGCTTTTTACCCAAAGAAGGAGCCTGGTTTAATCAGCGGACTTTTCTGGGTTTGATGATCGTATTGCTGCTGGGGGCGATGAGCTTCGTATATCTGCGCTGGCGAAAAGATAGATTCAATTTTTCCACGCTGGGGATCCTCGCCGGCTGGGCGGTTACCCTGATTCTTGTGGGGGTATCGGCCTATCACCTGGGTACCGGCGACGGCAAGTTCCTGTTTATGAGTTCCGGCGTAACTCGTCAGTGGTACGGCTTCCTGATCGGGGCCGGCTTTGCGGGGGTAGTGGGGACGGGTTTTTATCCCTTGATGGGCAATAGGGTTTGGTGTCGCTTTGGCTGTCCCTTGGCGGCGTATCTTGGCTTGGTGCAAAAGTTCAAGTCGAGGTTCCGGATCACAACGAACGGCGGACAGTGTATTTCCTGCGGGAATTGTTCGACTTATTGCGAGATGGGGATTGATGTTCGCTGGTATGCTCAGCGGGGCCAGGATATTGTTCGCTCGTCTTGTGTGGGTTGTGGTATTTGCTCGGCCGTTTGCCCCAGGGGAGTGTTGAGACTGGAAAATAGTGCCATGGATGTGAATACGAGGGCTACTGAATTGAGAGCCTTGCATATTACAGAGGAAGAGGTTTCTATTATTTAATTGATGAACCCTTTCAGGGTAGTAAATTTGGAGTTTTTTTTTACCCGGAGCGTTGCTCCGGGCAAGGATATAGAGCCCTTTCAGGGCAGATTTATTAGGTTGGTTGGTAACCAACATAGAGGGATAGGTACTCTCTTTTTTTCAAATCTGAAAAGCAGAAAATAAAGGTGGTTTTCAACAAAAAGCTGAAATAAGCTTTTATGGTGTTGCTCCGGGCAAGGATATAGAGCCCTTTGAGGGCAGATTTATGAGGTTGATTGGTAACCAACATAGAGGGATAGGTACTCTCTTTTTTCAGATTTGAAAAGCCGAAAATAAAGGTGGTTTTCAACAAAAAGCTGAAATAAGCTTTTATGGTGTTGCTCTGGGCAAGGATATAGAGCCCTTTGAGGGCATGAGTTAAAGAGAAAGGCAAGCGGAGGATGGGTCATTTCTGCCCTGAAAGGGCATTTAAATTATTACCTGGAGTAACACTCCAGGCATAAAAAAAATAAATGCGGCCGCAGGCCGCATTTATTTTCACTTTCTTCTTTGTGTAGTTTCAAAGTATGCGCTCGCTCCTGGTTTTTGCAGCAACTCATAGAGCATTTCCTTGGCGCGGAAAAGCTGGGCTTTCACCGTGCCGAGCGGAATTCCAAGCTCGGTTGCTATTTCGTCGTAACTTAAGCCTTCGAAGTAACGCAGCTCGATCATTAAGCGATATTTTTCGCTCAGTTGGTTGACCATGTCGCGGGTTACTTGTTTGCGCTGTTCGTAGATGATCTGCTCTTCAGGGTTCCGGTCGTTGGCCCTTAGATAGTCCGAGTAGTGGGTGTCACCGTCGGGCTCGAAGGTATCGTCGATCGACATGGTCGACAATTTCTTTTTCCGAATGTGATCAATGCAGTTATTGATCGCGATGCGGAACAACCAGGTGCTGAAGGCGTAGGTTGGAGAATAACTCGACAATTTTCGGAAAGCTTTTCCGAAAGCTTCGAGTGTTAAATCTTCTGCATCATCTCTGTTGTGTACCATTTTGTAAATGGTCTGGTGAATGTTACCTCTGTAACGATTCATGAGTTGAGCGTAAGCTCTCTGATCCCCGCCCTTGGCGAGTTGAATCAGTTGATAGTCATCGGGATTACGTTGTTGCACAAGGGGTGTCATGCTAATTCCATTTATTCGTGTTACCAAAAATCATTGCCGGTGTTAAAAATATATAGTACAGGACGAAGGCGACATCCAACAATGGAATCCAGGGTAATAAATCGGTTTGTTGCATTCTTCTTAAAATTGGACGTATGCAAATCAGCATAGTCACCATTCTAATCGAATAACCGGCCAGTACCCAGGGCCAGTAAACAGGAAAAAGCAAGATCAAAACAATACCCAGAAGGTAATGCGAGAAATGGCTAAGGGATAATCCACCCAACAACAATTGGTGCAGTGGCTTATACCGCTTTCCTGTTTGAAGATGTCTTGATTTTTGGTAGTAGAATTCTCTAAAGGAGCTCTTTGGAATAGATAAGACGTAAGCCGACGGATCGAGAATGATCGTCGTATTGTCTTTGGACGCTATGGCATTCACAAATAGATCGTCATCACCAGACGCGAGGTCATAGTGGTCCCTGAAACCATTGGCTTCACGGAAAAGTGACTTTTTGTAAACCAGATTCCTACCCACACCCATATATGGAAACCCAACTACAGCCAATGACAGATATTGAATGGCTGCTTGAATAGTTTCGAAGCGAATGAAAGCGTTTAAAAAACCAGGTCTTTTTTCATAGGGTGAAAAACCCAGACCTAGCGTTATAATCCCACGAATTTTGCTTTGCATTCGCTTTATCCAATACGGACTTGCCGGATAGCAGTCAGCGTCAGAAAGTAACAGTATGTCAAATGCTGCAGATCCAATTCCTGCTTCGAGAGCAGCTTTTTTACCAGAATATGGTTTTTGTCCCTGCAGACTTATGACACGCAATTTCGTATATTTATTTTGAAAATCCAAAAGAATTTTTGAACTATTATCAAAAGAATGGTCATCTACAACAATAACCTCATATGTAGGGTATTCTTGTTCAAGGAAGTATGGTAAAAACTGCACCAAATTTTCTTCTTCATTTTGTGCGCAAATGATGACCGAAACGGGCGGATAGCTGTCTGTATCCTGATTTTTTTCATTATTGTAAAAAATGAGGCGCGAGAACAAGAGAAGCCAGTAGGCGAGTTGTAAAAGTGTGAAAACGATGAAGCTGTACCAGAGTAGTTCGTTCATGGGATGTGTACTTGGGCGGGTAAAGGTAGTAAGTAAAATTTGTATTGGGTGAAATAATTAAGCGTAGATTATAATAACCAGTCAACGCACACCTCTAGAGGCGGTCAGGAAAAGTAAAAGGCATAAGGAAATACCTATAAATGACTGATTCATCAAAAATTACGATCCACATGGTGTCAAGCCTGGACGGCTTTGTCGCCAAAAAAGATGGCGACGTTTCCTGGCTACAATCAACAGATAGCTACGAAAAAGGCATTACGCTTACCGAAAAAGATATAGCTGAGTTTCTTAAATCGATAGATTGTTATGTGATGGGGTCCAGGACCTATCAACAAGCTCTGGAGCTGGGCTGGCCCTATGGTGAAGTGCCGGTCGTTGTATTAACTAATAGGGCTTTAAGGCCGGACCGGAAAAATGTTGGATGCTACGCAGGTGAGTTGCCATCGCTGGTATATGAACAACTCAAGCCCAATTACCAGAATATTTGGGTGGTTGGCGGTCCCACGGTAGCTAAAGAGTTTATCCAGTTACAGTTAGCAGATGAAATCATCGTATCTATTATGCCCATTATTCTAGGCGATGGGATACAGTTTTTTGACTACATCGGACAGGAGCAGAGGCTTCACTTGAAAGAGGTGAAAGCCTATAAAGATGGGATGGTTGAGTTGAGGTATGAGGTGGGAAACCCCTAATTTTCCACCGAAAACACCTCTTCCAGTTTCTCCCTCAAATCATTCCCCCTCAAATTCCTATCGACAATCTTGCCCTCCGGATCAATCAAAAAATTATCCGGAATACCCGATACGCCGTACATCAAGCCCGCTTTATTCTGATCACCCTGTAGGTCGCTAACATTGGGCCAGGGAAGACCGTCTGTCTCAATGGCTTTTTTCCAGGCTGCTTCATCGAGATCCAAAGACACCCCTAAGATCTCAAAGCCTTTATCTTTGAATTCGTTGTAGGTTTCTACCAATTGCGGGTTCTCTTCCCGGCAAGGGGCACACCAGGAAGCCCAGAATTCCAGGAGTACATATTTGTCTTTGATATCCGACAGGGTAACTTCTTCGCCCTGATAAGAAGTCATCGTGAAGTCGGAATAGGGGTCGCCGATTTTTACACTTTTGGCTACTTTCAGGTAGTCGGCTATATTTTTTCCGTAGTAGCTACCGTGTAAAGACTCTGGAAAACCGGCATACAGCTCTTCGGTCTTATCTTTTCCCCAGGTGGTTTTGTAGATATCCAGGAGCATGGCACTTAGATAGGAACCAGGATGCTCTTGGACGAATTGCTGGTAGACAGCCGTCATTTGCTCCTCTGTATTCTGGTATTCCTGAAGCAAAGCTTTCCGTTTCTCATCAGGAACCTGCAGGCGCCGCATGCTGATGCGCATCAAAATATTGCTCAGGCTATCGTTGGCCTTTTCAATGGGTGCCAACAGGCTTCTCAGCTCCTTCTGCTGCGCGTTGACTTCAGATCCGCTGACTTCCGCATTCCTGAAATCCTCTTTATTTCCTTTGAGGCGTACTTCTGCGTTTTCCAGCCAAAAACTGGTGTAGGCATAAGGTGGGCGGGTCATGAGGTAGACGTTGGTCGGCTCCGCGACCGAGCCGATTAGTTCGAACCTGCCGTCCAGGATCATCACAGAGTCTATGGTCACATTATCGGCAGATAAATAAAGGTAGGTGCTGTCGTCAAAGCCGCTGACTTCTCCTTTTAAGACGTACTGATCATTTTCTCCAGGTTCTTGGCTGCCGGTGCAGGCAGTGTAAAGAATTAGGGAGAACAGCAGCAGTAGGTTGAAATAGTTTTTCATGAAAATGGATAATTGGAGGTTTGACTATATCTTTAATAAAACATATTTTCAACAAAGAAAGTATGGCCGTGGTTTTTTTAATCGGGCTTGTAAACAACTATCAAGTATAAAAAACAGAAATATGGCTTTCAGAATGGATCGCATTGTATTTTCAATGCGGAAACATCAGGCATAATGCATGATTGTCCAGGTTTTGAGTATAAGAACTATTATGTTTTAAATACCTTTTCAAATTGAAATGACTTAATATAACCATGAAAATTCTATGCCCCATTTTGGGCTTCTTGCTATTTGTTATAAACTTAGCCGGGCAAGAAGTGATCATTCCTCCTAAGATGATTATTGAAGATCCTGAACTCAAAAGTTTTTTGACGAAATTAGAAAATGCCGTAAAAGTAAGGGATAAAGCATTCATAATTGAAAATATGGATCCTCAAATAACGAACAGTTTTGGAGGAGATGGAGGGATCGAAGAATTCAAACAATATTGGAATTGGGACTCTGACAGCTCCGAATTCTGGGATTTAATGAAACACCTTTTTAAATTAGGAGGAGATGATTTTACTAGCGGAGATATGTATGCGATTCCATATGTGTTTTCTGGCTGGCCTGGGCATGAAAAGTATGATGTTTTTGATCATATGGCTGTGACTGGAAGTAGGGTGAATGTGCGGGACAAACCAAGTTTAAAAAACTCTAATGTCCTTGGACAAATGAGCTATGATATCGTTAAAGTGAACTATGAAAAATCTTACCCACCCTTTGATGCCCCGAGACTAGAAAACGTAAGTTATGTTGGGAATAAGTTATGGTACTATATTGAAAGCCTGGATGGGAAACTAAAAGGATATGTCTTCTGGGAATTCATTTGGTCGCCGATTGATTATCGTCTCGGAATTGAGAAAAAGAATGGGAAGTGGGTTATAACCTTTTTTGTAGCAGGGGACTAAAATTCTTATTCATGCCCATCACTAACCAAATCCTATTTCTATTAGCCGGCCTCGGCGTGGCCAATGGCCTGCTACTGGTTATCTACTTCCTGGCATTCCTAAAGCCCAGAAAGTGGGTCAACCTGCTTTTTGGGTTGTTGCTGCTAGTGTTGTGCATTCGCATTGGCAAATCCCTTTTTCATGCGTTTTCGGAGGTGCCGAGGGTGTACCGGCAGCTGGCTTTGTCTCCTTTTGTGCTGGTTGGGCCTTTACTGTTTTTATATCTGAGGGCCTTTGCCTTAAAAACTAAGGTGCCGAAAACGTCCGATTTATGGCACCTTTCGCTGCCCTTTGTGCTGGTTGTCGGCCTTGGAAGCCTTTGGCCTTATGAGGACTTCCCTGACTTTTGGAATTATTACATGGTTCCTTTCATTTATAGCGTTTGGGTCCTTTACATGATCCTTTCCTTTGGAAGCATTTTTCCGCTTATTCGAAAAATGTGGAGGCGGCAGGCGGATACCGCTGAGTATTGGATGCTGTTGGTTTATGCTTGTGTGCTGGTTTTGTGTGTGGCTTATGTGGCAGCCTATTTCGGCTTTCCGTATTTGGCGGGGCCGATCCTGTTTTCGGTTGTGCTGTATGTCATCATGGCCTTTTTTGTGAGTAAGAAAAACCGGGTCGTCATTCTACAGGAAGAACCCGAAAAATATCAAAACCAGAATATCAGCGAAGAAAAGGCAGACGAATTATTAAACCGCCTATCGCAATTGATGCGGGCGCAGCGCCTGTATTTAAACAAAAAAGTAAAATTGGCGCAAGTGGCCGAATCGCTGGACTCCACTCCCCATGAAGTCTCACAGCTGATCAATCAACGGCTGGGCATGTCTTTTAATGCTTACATCAACCAGTTTCGCGTGGAGGCGGCCTGCCAAATGCTGAAGGAGGCCGATCATCTGACGATTGAAGGGATTGGACAAGAGGTGGGCTTTAATTCCCGCTCTGCTTTTTATATGGCTTTTAAAACAGTGATGGATCAAACGCCTGCACAGTATAAAATGAACAAATAAGTAAGGGGATATGGCCGGCGAAAGCCGGCCATATCCCCTTACTTATTTGTTCATTTTTATAAAACTGCACATTTCCTCGCCTCCATTAAGAGCATTTTAAAACTTCTTTCCCCCATATTTGGTGCCAGAACAACCAATGCACCATGACACGATTTTATCAAACCACTTTATCCTTATTCTTGCTTGCAGGATTATTTTCCTGCGAACAAACAAGTATTGAAACAGCGGATATCCATCCCTTCAAGGAGGTGGTCCTCGACAGCCTGGCCCACCCCTGGAGCATGGCTTTTATCAACAAAGAAGAAGCCTTTATTTCCGAAAAAGACGGGAATTTACTTCGGGTGAACCTACGTACGGGCGCCCGGCATATCATACAAGGTTTTCCCGACGACCTGTTCACACCTCTCTTCCTGGATGTGAGTGAATATCCTCCCAGCCTTTACCCCTTATCACTGGATGGACAGACCATCAGAGGGAATGCGGGTATTCTGGATGTACTCCTTCATCCTGATTTTGACCAAACCGGACAGGTATTTATTTCTTACATTTCGCAGCAAGAGAAAACCTATGCCTTGAAGGTCATTTCAGCAATTGTTGAAAATGATTCATTAACCGACATAAAAACCATTCTGAATCCCGGCCCTTACGTGCCAGGCCTATGGCACTTTGGAGGAGGGCTGTGCATTCAGAACGACCAACTATTCATCACGGTAGGGGAGCGGCTGTTTTTCGAAAAATTCAAAACAGGCCTGCCCATTGCGCAGGACGTGTCGGATGCCAGAGGAGCCATTTATCGACTTAATCTGGACGGCAGCATTCCTGAAGATAACCCTGACCTGGGCTCGGATGCCGTTCCCGGCATGTACGCCTTCGGCATTCGCGCCGCGCAGGGCATCACCACTCGGCCTGGCACCCAACAAATATGGTTTAGCGAGCACGGCACCAATCAGGGAGATGAACTCAATTTATTGACCCCAGGCGCTAATTACGGCTGGCCGAATATGACTACGGGTACCTGGCGCTCGGCAGATTACGAGCCGGTCGAGCTCGAAGATCCGGAATATACCGCCCCCATACATTATTGGCTACAAACGGTAGCGCCTACGGGCCTGACTTTCTACACCGGCACCGAATTCCCTTCCTGGCAAGGCAATCTGATCGTGCCGGGCCTGTCGCGTGGAAGCTTGTGGCGTATGGTGCTGGATGGCAACACCTTCGTCCGCGCCGAGGAGCTTTTTCTGGATAGTCACGTCCGGTCTCGCAAAGCCATTCAGGGCCCGGACGGGCACCTTTACATCCTAACCGATCAAGACAATGGAAAACTTATTCGCATCATTAATAAAAAATAGGAATCATGAGACGCAAGGTTTTTTTTATCGCCATAGGTTTATGCTTATGTACGATTGCCTTTGGCCAATCCAATGAGGATCTTATCCGGCACAGTATCCAAAACTATTTTAACGGCACGGCTTACAATCATTTAGAGCAGATCCGGTCGGCCTTTCATCCGGACGCCGAATTGTATTTAGAAAACAGGGAAGGGGAGTTGTGGAAGATGCCGGCCGAGCAGTACATCGCGCTTTTTGAAAAAAATGAGCCGGGAAAATTTGGCGGCCGCTACAGCCAAATTTTATCCATTGACATAGAAGGGAACCTGGCTCAGGTCAAAGCCGAGATCCTGATGCCGGCCCGAAATCGCCGGTTTATTGATGTGTTTATCATGAGGCAGGATAAGAAAGGGAAATGGCTGATCGTGAGTAAAGCAGCGAATAGTAGTTTGATTGAAAAAGAGTGAAAATCAAGCTTTTATTTATGGACTGGCGGAACCGCCCGGTTTTGCCAGCCCATAAATTAAGTTTTTACGTTTTTGTCCCCGCCAGCAGTCCTTTCCGGCAACCATAAGAGGCTACACTAGCATGGTTGAAAAAGTCCATGACCTGCACAAAGGCCACCATAGGAACCGGCCGGGCCCCGACTTTCTTTTTCTCTAATTCGGCTGTAAAGGCAAGGTCGAGATGGGTGGAGCTCAGTGCCCGGGCCCTCATGACCGTATGATAGAGCATTTGTTTATAGGTGTGATGACTTCTCACATAATCGTAATCCAGGCCGACGATCATGGCTTGATATTGTTTTTTCTCCAGATAACTAAACATGACGCCTACCGCTTTTCGACTTACCCCGGAGGGGACTTCCTCTTTTTTATACAAGCGGACGATATCGTAATTAGGGTGCCGGCATATTTTTTCAAAATAATCGTATGGCAAGCGATGGACATTGAAAGCGAAAGCCTTTTGGTGTACCTGACAGTATAGTTGGTAGCATTCGCGAATTTCCAATTCCGTTTTGGGCTTCTCCGTACTCAGCTCAAATTGAGATAGGAACGGCAGGATCTCTTTTCTGACATTATACCGGTATTTCCCACCTAGTCTTTGTAAGTATTCCTCCTGTGACTGCCAGGTCAACTGATCCATGGTACAAGAGCTGGGCACCGACAGTTCCGTAAGGCCTAAATCCAGCAAAAATGCTTTCAGTTCTTCGTCCTGGTCTTTTTCAAATTCTCGCAGCATGAGTTGGGTCGCGCCGCTTTGCTCTACGGTCTGCTGCATTTGTTTGATCAGCATGTTCAGGGCCTCCTTCCAAAGTGGGTGTTCTCTGTTAAGAAAAAGATGATTTCCCTTTGTGATCATAGAACCCAGAATTACGCAGGTGGAATTGAGATAATAGGGATCTCTTTTGCGCTCTTCTTCAATTTGGATAGAGACGGCAGCCGGAGCAAACATGTCATCTTTAATGAGAGCTACCGTGTAAAAGGTGCTGAGGATGGTTTCGCCTGCCTGGTCTTTAATTCTTACATATTGAAAATCCCAATTATTTTCGGCTTTGGTCTGCTTGGTAAAAACAGATTCTACCAGCCTGAGATGGCTGTGGTTAAAATTCCCTTTGGCCGACATATGATAATCCCACTCAGCCGCTTCGATTTCGGTAATGTGCCTATTTAAGTACATGCGGAGCTTGTCGGTCGGTTGCTCTTCCCAATCTGTTGAAGAGGAGCCGGCGCAATGGGGCAGATGGAATATTGGAATACCAAAGGTTTTTGCCACCTTTTTGGGGCTGCTACCGGTTTCAGCCAACACCCTTGGGTAATGATAAGCCAGTGATTCTACCAGATGATCGATGTCTTTTTTGAACATATTCCCGTTGATCATAAACCTTACGCCCCCTCTTTTCATGGGCGTAGCGGGAAAAGAAGCGGCATTGACATAGACGCCATCGTTTAACATTCGCTGAATGATCTCTCTGGTTATTTTGGGTAGTCCCACAGGGATGAAAAATAAGGGGCTGTCGGTTTCTACAAATTGGGGAAGGCCCATTTGCCGGATTCGATCATTTGTGTATTGGATGAGTTCTTTCAATCTTTTTTGATAGGCTATGATCTGGTCCGACATATGCAATTTTACAGAGGCAACTGCCGCCCCCAGCATGGGTGGTTGAATAGGGCCGCAGAAAATAAGCGTTCCGCCACAGTTGCGCACTTTTTGGGCCATTTCGGGTGTCGGGAAAACGATCATTCCGCCCGCACTGGCAAAAGATTTATTTAATGATCCGGCCAATACCATTTTGGGGTGATGATCGATCTGGCTGCGCACATATCCGCATCCGTTTTTTCCGGTCCAACTCATACCGTGCGCATCGTCGATGTACAAATGGAAGCAGTCATATTTATTCATCAATGATACAAGGCGATCTAATGGAGCATAGTCACCGTACATAGAATAAACGCCATCGGCAAAAAACCAGACCTTTCTATGCTTACTTTGCAATTGCAGGATCTTTTGTTCGAGCATATCCATATCATTGTGCTTGATCAGCGTGATAGGGATGCCCTCTGCTTTTAAGAGCTGAATGGCCATCTGTACGCTATTATGTACCTGCATATCCAGGATGACGGCATCACCTTCTTCTACAATGATTGGGATAGTGGCCAAATGGCCCAGAGTCGTGCTAGCGGTGACAATAGTCGGCTTCCCAAACAATTGCATCAGCCTTTCCTCCAATTCTTCATATAAGCCTAAGGAAGCATAAGTGCGGGAGGAAGAGAATTGGGTGCCAAATCGCGTAACGGCATCCACAACACCTTGTTTGAGGCTAGGGTGGTGTTCAATTCCCAAATAGGCACAGGATCCGAAGTTGAGGAGCTCTTCCTTGTTCAGGGTAATGGTTCGTCCGTTTAGATGATCGTCTTGAGTCGTGTGATGGATGAGCGCTCTGCTCAAACCATCTTCCATGATCTGATTCAGGGTGTTGACAAGATTCGCGGGCATTCGATTGAGTTTTGTGTAATGATGTTGAGTTGCTACCGGCCGGAGGACTTTTTTAACAGCCTCTGAAAAACTGCCGGTAGAGAATGTTACTTACACCTCAAATATGGGCCCTTATAGATGTGAAAAACAGGACAAACTCTTGAAGAAACGGGACATTGGCAGGTTAAAGTAAGAATTGTAGTGGTTACAGCCACTACAATTCTTACTTGGTGATGACGCCTTATTGTGTAATAATCAACTTCTTACTCACCACCCCATCTTCAAATCTCGCCGTCACAATATAAAATCCAGGTCTCAGATCCAGATCATCTTTCTTAAATACCGGATTATCCACCGGATACAAATTCATTAGCTTTCCGTCCATAGAGAAAATGCCTACTTCTTTAATAGTACGACCGAAATTGGCTTCCAGACGTAATGTCCCAGTAGTGGGGTTCGGCGCCATGCTGAGTACATTATCATTTAGGACGATCTCCCGGGTATTGGTAAGACCTTCACAATCTAGCCCAAGAGTAATACAAGCCCGTGGTCCAAAGTAGCCGGCCATAGTATCGATTTGTGAAATAGCATACTCCCGATCGGCATCTGGAAGTACATCAAATGACTGCATACTAACCGGGCAATTTACGGTATCCCAGTGTACCCATGGATACTCATTGTCGGGGTGGCCGTACAATGGTAGCCAGCCTTCCTGATCTTTGAAATTAGGGTCTGCTCTTTGGGCGAGCGTGAATTCATCTGTCAGGCCGGCGTCGATCCATGCCTGGTTAATTCCTACCGTATTTGCTTCTGCAATCATACCTTGTGATAATTGTACGAAGGCAACCACCTGACCGGTAGTCGGCAGCTGAATAGGGCCAATCGGAAACTGCGTCACCACACTATTGGGGTTGCCAAATTGGATCATCGGGGGCTCATCAGCGTCTATAGTACCGGGATCCAGGGAAATGGAAGAACCGAGTGCTGCAAGCTGGAAACGAGAAGAGTATTCCGGCCAGTTGACATAGTTGGTCGTATCACCATTGGGCAACATCCCGACTACGGTGCCGTCTAAGTTTCCAGCCTGGGCTTCATCGAACGTATTAAAAATGTTTCCATCCGCATCCGTAACAAACCAGGTTTCCGTCTGTGTTTCCTCAATCTCATTAATGTAGGCTGCAAAGCCGGTGTAGGTGCCGGCAGTAGAAGCAGTTCCCCAGATGGCAACTTTGTCAGGATGGATGTTGTAAGGGTTTTCATCCTCAGCAACTGTTTTTCTCAGAAACCGGGCACAGGCCTTCAGGTCTTGCTGCACACGAACTCCTGCATCTACAAGCCCGTCCAGGAAAGCATCTTGGGTAGTGGCCAACGGATTCCATCCCAATCGGTAATTAGGCGCTACCGCTACATAGCCCATACGAGCCAGCTTTCGAGCTGTGGTGACCGTGACAGAATCCAGCTTGTCACCCCAGCAGGCATTGTTGGCAAGCATGGGTAAGGCATCTCCTCCATGCACCACAATAACTACCGGACGATCCGTTTCTGTGTCCATGGATTGATCCGGTTCATAGACATCCAAATACAATACCTCAGGCAAAAACTCACTAGCCCCTGCGAAAAGAATAGGTAAGATCGTAGCGTTGGTAGCAAAGTGCACATCGGAAGTTACCGTGATCTGTTCATCGGTGAATACTTCTTCCAGATACCTGTTCTGAGCAAAGGAAACGCTCAGAAAGGTTAATGCAAATAAGAATACGGTAAAGATCTTTTTCATAAATCTATGTTTTTTGGTAAGTAGTACTAAAATTGAATCAATGAAACTATCTAAGCCGCCTCAAACGGCTTAGATAGCTAATTGTATTCTTTTTATTTTTGATCAAAAGCGTAACTCAATTTTATATAGGCCAACCTGCCCACAAACGGCCCCCCTACAGTTTCAATATGAAGATTGTCCAATATGTTAGAGGCTCCTATCTTTAAAGAGGTATTGATCTTGGAAAATTCATAATTGACCTGTACGTCCAGTAATCCATATTTCGGCACGATGCCCGTAAATTGTGGAGAGCCTTCAAATAAGAAACTGTCTACCCACTTATAATTGACGTTAAAGCCAAAATTATAAGTGGTCACTCCTCCCAGCGTCAAGGGTACATTTCTGCCTGAAAAGCTAAGGTTGAATTTGTGTTCCGGCGTATTAAATGCCGGGATGATCTCGTCATCCGTTTCTGTGTTCAACTTATTCCAGGTATAGTTGCCGGCTAACTGGTAGTATTTCGAAAAGTAATAATTCAGCCCAATGGCAAAGCCCTGAGTCGTCACCCGGCTTTGAGCATTGGCAGAAACCCTCAGGACATCTACCTCAGCAGGCAGACCAAGTTCGTTGAAGTCGACGTCCAAGCCAACCCGATAGCCCAAAAATTGATCATAAATGTTAAAGTAGTAGCTTGCGTCTATGTACAGGTTGCTTTTGAAAATGGTCCGATAGCCAATTTCAAAGGTTTTAACTTTCTCAGGTTGAATAGGATCTACGTCAAAATAGTCCAATCGGTCTGCGTTCAAATCCAGGGCAAAATCCTCAAAGGATTCTACCGTCAGCAAACTGTCGTACCCATTCACACTACCCGCAAAAATAGCGGGGCCGACATCCAGCCAGAAATATTGGTCAGGGAGCGTCGGATTGCGAATGGCGGAGGAAAAGGATAAGCGCAGATAGTCATTCGGCGAAGGCTTGTATACCAGCGATATGGCCGGCGTACTGATCCAGTTAAAGTTTTGGTTTTTATCCGCCCTGGCCGTTAGGGTAGCTGTCAGGCGCTCGTCCATGAATTTTTTCTGAATCCCTCCGTAAAAACCAAATTCTGAGTTCTTAATGGTTATAAAATCAGTGGTGTCGGCAAAAATAGTACCTCTCGTATCTGGAGTAAATTGCCGGAAACTACCGCCTATCGTTATTTTTTCAGCAAAAGAAGGCGTGAAATTATACTCGCCCTGAACATGATATACTTCCGAGTTAGTGTAAAACTTAGAACCTCCATCCGAAATCAAAGTGCTGGTGATACGGTCGAATTCCCGCTGAAATTCAGGTGTGCCGGGCTGCAAAAACAGCTTGCCGCCTTGCTCTGTGGAACCGTTTACGATCCGGACGGTTTGGCGGTGCCAGCTGGCCAGTGAGTCCTGTACAACCGGATTGGCAAAAAAAGCATCCCTGGCTGCCCGGTCAAAGGTGGGCTGACCATTGACAATTTGTAGTCTTGGGTAGCCCAGTTCAATCGCCTGCTGCCCGAAATTACCCAACCAGGCGTCCGTATATAAGCTGGCCCATAACTGGTTCGTTTTGGAGGCTTCGTTGAGTTGCAGGGCTGTTGCAAATGGATTGTAGGTTTCACCAACATCATCGGTTGTTACATAAGCCCTTAAAAAGTATTTATCTCGTTTTTTTAACTCCAGCCGGCTAGTCAGGTACCGCACGTCGATCAAACGAAAGCGGGCAGAACCCTGGAAGATGGTACTCCCCTGGCTAAAGTTGTTCGCCCAGATCAGCTCTGGTGATTCGGCTCCCTGACTCGGGTTCAGACGTAGGTTGAGCGACATATTGGCCTTGTAATTGTCCGTTTCGTATTCCAGTAACTCACTTTCACGATAGCCGTTTCGGTAAAAAATAGTCATCCCACGGGTCGACCAGGGCGCTACCTTGGTCAGGTCAAAAACGGGATCATATTCATCTCCGTAAATATTGACAGCATCGTAGTCGGCATAATGATCGGCAGGTACTTTGGAAGAGTCTACAGGGGCATAATTGGTGGCCTCCCAGTCGTCAGCAGACAAGTAGTTAAAATTGACTTTATAACCCAGGAACTCGTCTCCGTTTTTGTTTTTGATCGTGCCTGCATACCGAATTCCCGTCTCAAGTAAGTTTCTTTCTCCGGCTTTCACGAACGCGGACAAACCTTTGGAGAAAAACGGATCCTTAGATTCCATTTTGATTACACCATTGAAGGCATTTGGGCCGTAAAAAGCTGAGCTGGCCCCGATGATGAGGTCTACATTCCGGAGATCGAGCTCATTAGAACCCAAAAAGTTACCCAGCGCAAAGTTAACGCTGGGCGAGGCATTATCGACTCCGTCAATGGTCTGGAGGATACGAACAGGCGTGGTGCTGTTAAATCCGCGGGTATTGATAACCTTTACACCCAGGCTGGCACTGGTGAGATCGACACCTTTCAGCGCGCCCAGTCCGTCATAGAAATTTTCTGAGGCTGTTTGCTGGATACCAATAATATCCAGCGATTCTACTGTTAGAGCTGAGCTTTTTTTCTTTTCATCAATGCGCTGGCCACGTACTTCAATGACTTCCGTAACAATAGCTTCTGAGCTCAGGCGAATGACGAGTGCTTTGGAAGCATCCGAAACCGTCTGTTCTAGTTCGGCATAACCGGCATAGGATATTATCAAGGTAACGGGAAGAGAAGGGACTTCCAGCGTAAAGGAGCCGTCTACATCAGTGGCCGTGCCATCTGAAGTGCCTTTGATCAGGATCGAGGCTCCTATTAGGTCTTCTCTGGTATTCACGTCCTGAACGGTACCTGTGATAGTAACTTGAGCATTGGTTGTGGTAGCTACTCCTGTAAAAAGGAGTAGGGCAATAAAACAAAACTTTAATATTTTCATTGACTGGATTGTAACCCTTTATTTCACAAAATAATAAATTTGAGAAATTCCAGTCTTAATTTTTAAAATATTAAGAATTTTGTTCGGATAAATGTTTTTTAGGGGAGAAAACCGCTTGGTCGGTTTCTATTCTTTAAAACCCAACAAATACTCCTTCACCGTTTCATCAAACTGCTCTCCCTCATCAAAATGGAACTTCACGCGTACGGGTAAAGCAAAAACGGGCATTTTGTTTTCTTTGATAAAAGGAAAGTGCAGCTCCAGGCGCATGGCATCCTTCTCGGTGGTGAGGATCACCTTTTTATCTGCATCCCATTTTTCAAAGGTCTGCTGAAGGTTGGCGATTTCATAATTGCTGTAAAAATGGTGATCTTCGTATTCCAAAACCCGTACGGTGTCCACCTTTTCATTCAAATAATCTACGAGATAATCCGTCCGGGCGATGGCACAGATGAGCAGGACCGACATGTCGGGCTCGAGCTTGAGCCGGTAGCGGGAGTTGAATAAAAAGTAGGGTGGGTCGTAGTCGTAGTAGGAAAAAAAGACTTTTTGGTTGGGTAGCGGAGCGATATCGGTGGTAATCTTTTCTTTTTCTTCCAGGCTGACCTCCTTAGGGCATTTGGACACCACAATAACATCGGCTCGTTGATAAGCCGACCGCCATTCTCTTAACCTTCCGGAAGGCAATAAAAAATCTTTGGTGAAGGGCTTGCTAAACTCGGTCAGTAAAATATTCAGGCCCGGTTGTATGGAACGGTGCTGGAAGGCGTCGTCTAGCAAAACGACCTGCGTTTGGGGATGTTCACCTACAATTTCCGGAATGGCAAAGGTCCGGCTTTCGCTGACCGTGACCACCACATCCTGAAATTTACGCTTGAACTGTAGCGGCTCATCACCAACCTGCTCGGCATTCATATTGGGCTTGACAAACAGGAACCCCTTCGTCTTTCGCTTATAGCCTCGACTAACGGTGGCTACATTGAGATAGTCCTTCAGCAAGCGGATCAGGTATTCGATATGGGGTGTTTTGCCGGCCCCTCCGACAGATAAGTTTCCAACTGAAATGATAGGTAGGTTAAACGAAATGCTTTTCAGAACCCCTGTTTTGTAAAAGGTATTTCTTAGGCTGACTCCCAGGCCGTAGAGTAGTGAAAAGGGGGCCATTAGTATTTTGAACAGGGCGTTTTGTATCATGTTCTTGCGTTAGGTATACAGTAGAAACACAGTAGAAATACAATTGTACTGATATACTATTTCTACTGTGTTTCCATCATATTTCTATTGTAAATCAGCCAAAGGACATAGATCTACTTTACTTCCAGCGTCTCTAACAACAGCTGGATCAAATCCTGCGTCTCTTTCACATTCCCCGAATTATTATTCACCATCACCAGCAGGATCCCTCTATTTTGGGCGCCGAAACTCGCTACCGTGTAGGTTTCAACATTTCCTCCATACGTAAGAGTACGCTTTCGACCTAATAGTAGTTTACCGTCACGCAATATTTTTTCAAAAGTTTCTTCTACTGCCTGGTACCCACGCTGGATATTTTCCTTGGTCAATTCGGCCATCATGAGGTTGATGATGTCACCAGGCTGAGTGTTGCTGAACTCTTGGATGAAAAAGCCGGTACCATCCGCGGTCAATACATTCACTTGCTGTACGCCCTCTCCCAGATCGGTTACAGATACATCAACATCACTGGGGTATTGAAACTTGCTCACTCTGCTTTCGTAGGTCTGAATACGTTGCTTTCTGAGCTCGATAGGTAGTTCTCTACCATCCGAAGTCAGGAAAATATATTGTCGGTCAGCGGTGATGCTCAGGGTGTCGGGGCCGATGATGAGCAGGTAGCGCTCCTGGGCCTGAGCCTGAATGATTAGGATAAAAAAAGCGAATATGGACAAAATACGTTTCATGTCAGTTTGATTATTTGTTTGTCCTTTGGACGTTGAGAAAGGGAAGTAGTAACAGTATTTAAGATAACTTTAAAAAGTGAGATTGGCTCATTGATCTAACAAAAGTTGGTGAAGGTAGATAAATGTTATTTCATAAACTTTTTCTCAATACTTTCACCATGCTTCAAAACTTTATGCTAAGCCCAAAAATGAATATATTACTGATGTTCGCACTTTTGAAAAATATTCAAAGTGTCGCTGCGCCCAGACGGGCCGTATGGCTGCAGCTTTATTTGGTGCCCAATTTTCTGCCTACGGTTGGCATCGTAGGCTAGAAGCTGTCACCGCTTCGCGCTTGATATTGCTTCATCTGAAAGCCGCTTGGCGGCGAAAGTTTCTAACCTCGGGTGTCAACCCGAGGAAAAAAAACAAGCTAAAGTAAAGCTGCGTAGCTGCGACACCTAAACAAAATACTATATATAACATCAGTTAACAACCAATAACTAATCAACCAATATGAACGCACACGAAATAGATTACGAGATCTATGGCGAAGAAATGCAATTCGTCGAAATTGAACTGGACCCCTACGAAACGGTCATTGCCGAAGCCGGCGCTTTTATGATGATGGATCAGGACATCGAGCTGACCACCATTTTTGGCGACGGTAGCCAGCAGCAGGAAAGTAAAGGTATCTGGGGCAAGGTCCTGTCAGCCGGGAAGCGCCTTCTTACCGGCGAAAGCTTATTTATGACCGCTTTCACACATGTCGGGCAGGGCAAAAGACGGGTTTCATTTGCCTCTCCTTATCCTGGTAAGATCATCCCGCTCAGCTTGGATGAACTGGGTGGTAAAATCATTTGCCAAAAAGATGCTTTCTTATGCGCTGCTAAGGGCGTATCCGTAGGCATTGAATTTTCACGCAAATTAGGCCGCGGCTTCTTCGGCGGCGAAGGCTTCATCATGCAAAAGCTGGAGGGCGACGGACTGGCCTTCATGCATGCCGGAGGGACCGTTATCGAAAAAGAATTGGCTCAGGGAGAAGTGCTTCGCATCGACACGGGCTGTCTGGTCGGCTTCACCCAGTACATCGATTACGATATTGAAATGATCCGAGGCGTCCGGAATATGTTCTTCGGTGGAGAAGGTTTGTTCTACGCCCGCCTGGAAGGTCCCGGAAAGGTCTGGATCCAATCTCTGCCCTTTAGCCGCTTAGCGGATCGCGTGCTGCGCAATGCCAAGAACTATGGAGGCGGTGGAAAAGGAGAAGGGAGTATTCTTGGAGGATTGGGAGATTTACTTGATGGAGACGGTTGGTAAAGGTAAACTAGTTTGATAAAAATTGTCAAAGACAATTTTTATCAAACTAAAACTTGTATTTTTGTGTTTTTGTGTGAAAAAAGAACGGAGGCCTTATGGCAACACCAAGAACAGTAGCGTTTTATACGTTGGGATGCAAGTTGAATTATTCCGAAACATCGGCACTGGGCCGGCTTTTTGAAAAAGCTGGGTATCTGGAGACGAACTTCAATAACGGAGCAGATATTTACGTGATCAATACCTGCTCAGTGACGGAATTTGCCGATCGCAAGTGCCGGCAGATCGTGCGGAGAGCTTTGAAGAAGGCACCTCATGCTTTCGTCGTGGTGGTAGGTTGTTATGCTCAGCTTAAACCGGAAGAGATTTCCGAGATTCCGGGGGTGGACCTCGTTCTGGGGGCTGCTGAAAAATTCCGTATCCTCGACTTTATTGACGAATTATCCAAAGCGCCCGGCAAGGGCATGGTACAAGCCGGAGAGGTAAAAGAAGCCAAAGATTTTATTCATGCCTTTTCGTTTGGCGACCGGACCCGGTCCTTCCTCAAAGTACAGGATGGTTGTGATTATAAATGTTCTTTTTGTACCATCCCGCTCGCACGGGGTAAGAGTCGTAGTGATACCGTCGAGCAGGTGGTGGAGAATGCCAAAAAAATTGCCGAGATGGGGGTGAAAGAGATTGTGCTCACGGGCGTGAACATCGGTGATTTTGGAAATGGTACGGAGGTAATTGAAGGGGTAAAGCCGAAAAAAGAGGCGATGTTCATCGATCTGATCAAGGAATTGGATAAAGTAGAGGGCATCGAGCGTTTTCGCATTTCTTCCATTGAACCGAATCTATGCACGGATGAAGTCATTGAATTTGTTGCACAGTCGCAGCGCTTCGCTCCGCATTTTCACATGCCTCTTCAGTCTGGCAATAATAAGCAACTCCGGCAGATGCGACGTCGCTACAAGAGAGAGTTGTACGCCGAGCGGGTAAAGAAAATCAAATCACTCATGCCGCATGCGTGTATAGGCGTAGATGTGATCGTTGGTTTTCCGGGAGAAACGGAGGAAGATTTTCTCGAAACTTACCGCTTCATCAACGAGATGGACATTTCGTATTTACATGTGTTTACCTATTCTGAGCGGCCTAATACACCGGCATCTGAAATGGAGGGTATAGTGCCGGTAGGTGTTCGTCGCGAGCGCAATAAAATGCTGACCATCCTAAGTGATAAGAAAAAGCGCCACTTCTATGAGCAGCATGTCGGGCAGAGCCGGCCGGTGCTTTTTGAAGTGCATAAGGATAAAACCTTGATGTCCGGTTTTACCGATAATTACATCAAGGTAGAGCTGCCACATTCAGCTGACTTATTGAATACAATTCAGGAAGTAGAACTTAAAGATATTAATGAAGAAGGTATGATGAGAATAAAAGTAAGAGTATTAGCGGCCAGCGGCCGCTAATACTCTTAAAATCCATTCACTCCATTTACTGTAGTATACTTAAAACTCACTTTCTTTTCCGGATGTACCACCTTAAAGGCCGACTGAACCATAATGGCTGCCTCATGAAATCCGCACAAGATCAGTTTTAGCTTCCCAGGATAGGTATTGATGTCACCCACAGCATAAATGCCGGGAATATTGGTACTGTAATCCCGTGTATCCACCTCAATCGCATTTTTATCGATATTCAAGCCCCAATTGGCCATGGGGCCAAGCTTTGGAGACAAGCCAAAAAGCGGTATAAAGTAATCTGTTTTTTGGCGGTATTCCCCTTTTTCTTTTTGTTTGATCACCACTTCGCTGAGCTTCCCATTTCCGGTGAGGCCAATGGCCTGGGCTTCGGTTACCAGCTTGATTTTTCCCTCTTCTGCCAGACGAAGGGCCTTCTCCACCGAGTCGGGCGCTGCCCTAAATTGTTTGCGGCGGTGGATGAGCAGGACCTCATTGGCTATGTCAGAGAGGTGAAGCGTCCAGTCCAGAGCCGAATCTCCTCCGCCTGCAATGACGAGGTTTTTTCCCTTATATTTTTCCGGATCGCGAATGATATAATCGACACCCTGGTCTTCAAAGTGGTTGATGTTTTCGATCGGCGGCTTGCGAGGCTCAAAACAGCCCAGTCCGCCTGCGATGACGATCACGGGCGCCTGGATTTGAGTGCCGCGGCTGGTAGTGAGGGTGAAATTACCTTCTTCGTCTTTATCGATGGCCTCGGCTCTTTCTCCGAGCGTGAATCCCGGTTTGAAAGGAGCGATCTGTTCCATGAGTTTATCAACGAGTTCTCCGGCCAGGATTGATGGATAGCCGGGGATGTCGTAAATGGGTTTTTTGGGATAGATCTCCGTTAGC
Organism: Bacteroidia bacterium; assembly: GCA_030430845.1. Lineage (GTDB taxonomy): Bacteria > Bacteroidota > Bacteroidia > Chitinophagales > Saprospiraceae > JANQPA01. The sequence goes on from JAUIKE010000004.1 coordinate 94,687, forward strand.
TGTCCGCCTGGTTGTGGCAGTGCGTCAATCAGGTGGCAGCGGAGTTTGAGCAGGCCTGCTTCGAATACAGTGAAGAGGCCGCAGGGACCGGCGCCTATTATTATGATGTCAGTTTGAATCATGTATTATAATTTTTTGAATAGAGGGCGCCGGAGGCGCCCTCTATTCATATGAAACCTAAACAGCTTGCTTGTCTTTCAGTTTGTTTATAAAAAATCGTGGATGTAAACCACATTCCGTTTTTTCACTACCCTTCCAACGGCCGCTGCGGCCCTCTCCTTTCACCGTACAATGTGTGCAACCAATAGAGCCATAGCCCTCATTTTCCAAGGGGTGCCGAGGCAACTCGTACTGATTCAGGTAATTTTCAAAAACCTCCGGATGCACATCAATATTCGGGTGGAACTTGATGATATCTCCCTGCTTTTCAAAGATGCGCAGTCCGGCCCGGAAGGCTGTTTGGTGCGACATCAGACCCGATATCCACACTTTGTGCCTGGCCTTTATCGGCTCCAGAGGAACCACCTTATTGATGCTACAGCACATTTTTGGATGGTCAATCCAGTATTGCTCATCCCGGGTAAGCTTATTCTCCTCTTTTTTAGGAAGCACCTCAATGATATGGGGGTTGAGCAGCTCCTGGATCTGCTCTTTATAAGCCAGTGTTTCCGGAAAATGATAAGTGGTATTGATGAAATGTACCTGCTGCGTTGGTCTGAAACGGTGCAGCAGGTGTAGTAAAAAAATGGACTTCGTCCCAAATGAAGAGGTGACCATCACATCTTGCTCCGCAAAGTATTTGTAGAGCAAGGGAATCCGTTCTTCAAAGGGCGTGGACATGAAAAGGTCGTTCAGCAACTCAATGCTGAGCGTTTTCCAGTCCTTTGCCACGGTGGGTAATTTTGTCATCTTAAATTTTTTAATTACAGTTGATTACGTTTTTAATAATAGTGAGCGCCAGCGGCGCTCACTATTATTAGTTTGATTTATACGGACACTCCTCACAAGCCGGCAACTGACGGATCTTCTCCTTGTCGGTGACCAAAGTCGCTGTGAGGGCATTCAATTTTTTGACTTTTTGAGTAAAACCTACCTCCAGTTGATTGCGAATGAGGTGTAAGTTACTCAACAAATCATTAGCTTCCTCCGGCAAAATAGATTCCAGCAGTTGCCGGAATCTTTTTGCCAGCGTAGGCGATTTGCCGTTGGTCGATACGGCAACTTTCAGATCCCCCCGGGTGACGATGGACCCCAGGTAGAAATCGCATAAGTCGGGCGTATCCGCTACATTGATGAGTTTTAGGTGCTTTTTCGCTTCTTGATGGATTTGCTGATTGAGTTCTTTGATATCCGTAGCGGCAATGATCAAGTCGTGGCCGGAAATGTCGGTCGGCTCAAAAGGTTTTTGAATGATCCGGACTTTGTGCTCCGGATACTTGAGTAGCTCTTGCCGGATTTTCTCCGAAACTTCCTTTGCCACCACGGTAATACGGGCATCGGGACTACTTTTGAGAATGAAGGACAATTTTTCGTGCCCAACGACTCCTGCCCCTACGATCAGCATGTTCAGCTGGTGCAACTTTAAGAATATGGGATATAATGGGTTTTGTGCTTTCTTCATGCCCGGTTGATATTTGGTGCTGTTGCAGCGATCTGTTCGCATACTTGTGGCCAGTTTTTATGAAATTGCACCGTATCTCCCAGCACAATGATGCCGGGAGTGCCTATTTTTTCATGCTCTGCTATCTCGACGATGGTGCTTACGGTACCGAGGACTACTTTTTCAGTTGGTTTGGAGCCATTCTGTATGATCATGACGGGCGTATGATGTCGACCATGTTCTTGGAACAGCTCCGCTATTTGGCGAAGTTTGCGAATACCCATCAAAATCACAACGGTAGCAGTTGATTGAGCGGCCAGCTCGATATCCTGTGACAACTGCCCCGATTGTGTGGTACCGGTGATGACCCAAAAACCCTCGCTTACGTGGCGAGTTGTAAGAGGAACGCCCTGTAGAGTGGCCAGTCCAATACTACTCGAAATCCCCGGCACCACTTCTGTTGGTATATCGAAGGTGTTTAGAAATTCGATTTCTTCCTGCGCCCGGCCGAAAACGAAAGGATCGCCTCCTTTGAGTCTCACGACATGTCCATACGAGAGGGCGTACTGCACCATAAGCAAGTTGATCTGATCTTGCGTTTTGTAGTGGCGCGAAGCTCTTTTACCCACAAACACCTTAAGCGTATGTTCAGGCGCAAAATCGAGTAACTCCTGGTTTGCCAGAGCATCATACAGAATCACATCGGCTGATTGGATGGCTTTCAGGCCTTTTACTGTGATGAGCTCGGCATCGCCTGGCCCGGCCCCAACTATGCTGACTTTTGCTTGCGTTTGATTCATGATATTAGGCTTTGTAGTAGTTGTCGATGACCAGTTTTTCTTCTCCTCCGGCTTCTACCAGCTGGGCGTTTCGTGTATCGATGACCTGCTGGACGAAAGCTTTGGCCTCAGCCAGGTAAGTACCGGCAAAATCGTCGTTTGCTGTGTTTTGGTTGATCTGTAAAACCAAGTCTGGGAATGCCTGGCTCAGTTGGAATTCACCATTGGCAACATAATGTTCCTGGAAGTCATGGATAATGCCTTTATGGGTATTACACTTGACATCTTTGCTTAGTAGCAGGGCCTTTGCACCGATGATCATCGCAGCATACGCATGATAGATGGCATCCGCCGGCGCTTTTTCTTCAAGGGCTTCAAAAGCCATATCTATTTTGCTTTTGGCATCGTTGATGATGGTTCCGACGACGTCCAGTACGACGCCGGCGCATTCTCCTACACCAATGGACTGGATGTACTGTTGTTCTTGTCCCCAATCCTGGAAATCCTCTTCCCGTATGTTGTCCAGGTCGGCCAATGGTTTTAGCAAATCATAGAAATAGCGTTTGCCCTTATCCTGAAAATAGTCGTTGAAATAGTCGTAATCTCCAGCCTGAGCCAGGTAATCGTCGAGCATCAGCCGAACGGCATCCGGTATGCGTTTGGTGGGGAGTTTGATGACTTTTTCGGCAATAAAGCCCTTTCCAGCGGGGTCGATGCCGCCTCCCATGACTACCTGCATAGCCGGGATGACGCCTACGCCTCTTTTGATGGAGCTACCGTGGAAGCCGATCTGGGCCGCCATGTGCTGGCCGCAGGAGTTCATGCAGCCACTGATCTTGATCTTAAGCTGTGTTTCTTTGAGCAAATGGGGGTACTCGCTAATGATGAGATTTTCAAGTACCGTTGACAGGGCGGTGCTGTTGGTAACGCCCAGGGCGCAGGTGTCGGTTCCAGGACAGGCAGTAATGTCGGCTGTGGAGTCGAAGCCTACATCTGCCAGGCCGAGTGTCTTTAGTTGTTCGTACAAATAGGGAAGGGCCGCTTCCGGGACGAAACGCAGCAACAAGCCTTGGTTAACCGTGATGCGTATATCGTTGGCTGCGCAGGACCTGACGAGCTTCGCCAGCTTTCTGGCTGTATTAGTATCGATATTGCCCAAATGTACTTTGACCCATACCCCGAAGTTGCCTTTTTGCTTTTGTTCAAAAACATTGGTTTGAAGCCAAAGGGCATATTGTTCCGGGTTAGATAGGGAGGCCGGGGTGTTTTGAGCGTCGAAATCGGGCGCTTCTACTTTCTCTTCTACAGCATCGATCGGGAAGCGCTGATTTTTCAGGGCCACTTTTTCTTGCTCGACCAATTCCAGAAATTGCTCCAATCCCAGCTTTTTGATTAAAAACTTCATACGGGCTTTCATCCTTTTTTCGCGCTCTCCATATCGGTCAAACACCCGGATGGCCGCTTCCATGAAGGGTATGATCTGATCAGCGGGCAGGAAATCATAGACCGGATGAGCGATCATCGAAACGGCGCCGAGTCCTCCGCCGAGGAGTACTTTGAAGCCTCGAGTTGGCTGCCCTTCAATGTTTTTTATTCTGGGGATGAATCCAAAATCGTGGAAATAAGTAAAGGCCGAATCCTGGTCGCTGGAAGAAAAGGCCGGTTTGATCTTTCGGCCCATTTCCTGGCAAATAGGGTTGCGGAGGAAATACTCGAAAGAAGCCTGCACGTAAGGTGACACATCGAAAGGCTCATCGGGGTCGATGCCGGCCCTGGCAGAGGCCGTGATGTTTCGTACGGTATTACCACAAGCTTCGCGGGCGGTGAGGCCGGCCTCTGCGAGGGCTGTCCAGATAGCTGGACTATCATCCAGCTTAACATAGTGCATTTGGATGTTCTGCCGGGTAGTCAGATGTAAGTTGCCGGTACTGTATTGATCAGAAATATCCGCGATGGCTTCCAGTTGCTCGCTGGTGATCTTCCCAAATGGAATTTTGAGGCGAAACATCTGAACGCCTACCTGTCGTTGTCCGTAAACGCCCCTGGTTAAGCGGTAGAGTTTGAAGCGTTCCTCATCTTCCCGGCCGGTTTTAAACTGCTGGATGCGGTGGTCCAGCTCAAGTATATCTTTGCGATCTGCATCTTGAATATTGGAAAGTTTGGTTTGAAGATCCATAGCCATTTATTTTTTTCGTTTAATTTTTCTTAGACCGGCTACCTTCATTATGCCAGGTAGCCGGTGTTTTTATTGTATCTAACTGACCTTACGCAGCAAAACATAAGTATCGCTGCGCCCATACGGGCCGTATGGCTGCAGCTTTTTGAAAGGTGCTTTTTTTATGCTCGGGTTGACACCAGAGCTTCAGAAGCTTTCGCCGCAAAGCGCATAGGCATCAAGATAATTTTTTATCATATAAATTTTCAAAGAAATTCAAACGATCCTTTCGCCTGTCATAGCAATAATGATAAGCTAAGAGTTTAA
>JAUIKE010000197.1 GCA_030430845.1 Bacteroidia bacterium
AGGCTACTTCGAAGCTAATATCAGCATATTGGTCAGAAATACTGATCAACTGAACATTGCCATTCGAAGCATCCAATCGCTTCGAAATGTGTCGACAGTCTCCCGTATAGAGTAGGTTTACAAAAAGGGGGCATCCCATCTGATGCGGATGGGATGCCCTCTTTTTGTAAACCTACTCCAAGTATTAACTTTCCTTGGAATCATTTGTTGAATTAGGGATAAAAGGGTTATTTTAGATTTATTCTAAAAAAGCCTGACTCCTTATAAATTTGTTATTACAGGCTCGGTTTAGAACGTTTTTTATGTTCTAAAGGTATAAGGATTGGTAAAAGAATTAAAAAATGAGCGTTAACAGGAATATGGAAGATGTGATCAAAGAAGTTAAGAACATTTTTGCCTCTCACCTGGAGCAGAACAGTTTTCGCAAAACCCCCGAACGGTTTGCTATTTTAGAGGAAATATACAAACGCACGGATCACTTTGATGCAGAGGCTTTGTATATTCATATGAAAAACCAAAATTATCGAGTTAGTAGGGCCACAGTATATAATACTTTGGAATTATTAGTAAATTGCGATTTGGTTAAAAAGCATCAGTTTGGGAAAAATTTGGCGCAATATGAAAAATCCTATGGTTTTAAGCAACACGACCATTTGATCTGTGTTGATTGCGGCAAGGTACTAGAGTTTTGTGATCCGCGGATTCAGCAAATTAAGAACATGATGGGAGAATTGCTCCATTTTAAAGTTACCCATCATTCCTTAAACTTATACGGACAGTGTGACGGAGCTTGTGAAAAAACAGCCAAAGTAGAAGCAGAGAAAGAAAATTAAAAAATATCAAACGAGCGATCCCATGGGGGAATTTTATGCATTAAGCAAACACCAGGATATTCATATATTGGAGGTTAAAGATCTTTTGAATGAGTTTGCCAATAAAGAAATTTTGCAAGCTGCAAAGGATAAAGTCAAAGAAGGCTATGCCAAATTCTTAGTGGATCTGGGGGGGATAGAGTATATGAACAGCGTTGGAATCAACTTTTTGATCCAATTAAAAAAACTGGCGGCGGAAGCCAATGGAAAAATGATCGTGGCGGCAGCCTCTAAAAAGGTTCTTCAGCTATTGGCCATAACTAAATTAACTCCGCTTTTAAATTTTGCCGATACAGTGGAGCAGGGACTGAAAAATTTTAATTGATCTTTATCCACTTTTAAAAATATATAATTCAATTCACTAACCTATTAGCTAATGAATGTTGACGTAATTCTGGGTCTCCAATGGGGAGATGAAGGAAAGGGAAAGATCGTGGATCACCTGGCAAAAGAATATGATATAGTCGCTCGGTTTCAGGGAGGCCCCAATGCAGGACACACCTTAAAGATCAATAACCAAAAGTTCGTTTTACATACCATACCTTCCGGTATTTTTCGCCCCAATCTGATCAACCTGATCGGTAATGGCGTGGTGATCGATCCGGTGACCCTCGAAAAGGAAATTGCTAAACTCGATGATGCAGGTGTTGACTATCAGGGACGCCTGATCGTCGCGCACAAGGCTCACCTGATCCTGCCTACACATCGATACCTGGATGCAGCCTCTGAAAATGCGAAAGGAAAAGCAAAAATTGGCTCTACCCTCAAGGGTATCGGACCGACTTACATGGACAAAACCGGGCGCAACGGTCTTCGGGCAGGAGATATCATTTCTCCAAACTTTGAGAAAAAATACCAGGCACTTAAAGAAAAACACCTGAAGCTACTAGAGCAGTACCCTCCTTTTGATTTTGACCTGGAAGCAGAAGAAGCGAAATGGATGGCCAGCCTCGAGCGCTTCAAACAACTGCCGCAGGTTAATGGTGAATATTTTGTCAACCAGGCCTTGGATGAAGGGAAAAAAATACTGGCTGAAGGGGCTCAAGGCTCTATGCTGGATATTGATTACGGCACTTACCCCTTTGTTACGTCCTCGAATACGATCACAGCCGGAGTTTGTACCGGTTTGGGGATCTCCACCCGCAAGATCGGTGAAGTGATCGGTATCAGTAAGGCTTATTGTACCCGGGTGGGATCAGGGCCTTTCCCGACCGAATTGCACGATGAAGTTGGAGAGTTGTTGAGAAAGGAAGGGGCTGAGTTTGGCGCTACTACCGGCCGGCCTCGTCGGTGCGGATGGGTCGATCTGCCTCAGTTGAAGTACACCATCATGCTGAATGGCGTCTCTCAATTGGTCATCACCAAAATTGACGTTTTGAATGTTTTCAAAGAAATTATGATGGCTACCCACTATTCGATCAACGATGAAAAAACGGATCAGCTTCCCTACGATATGTGTGATGAGGAAATCGAACTGGTTCTGGAAAGCTTTGAAGGATGGGAGACTTCCCTGGAAGGTGTTAGTGACTATGAGGAATTACCAGCCCAGGCTAAAGCTTTTATCAAGGCCCTGGAAGAATATTTAGAAGTTCCCGTAACCATGGTCTCGACCGGACCTGCCCGCCAGGAGTTGATACAACGAAACATTCAAGCAGAAGTATAAACATATAATAAAAATCCCCCGCAGCGCGGGGGATTTTTATTATATGTTTATACTTTTTCACTTCTCTGCAATAACAATATACTGATAGTCCAATGCGGTATCATTGCTTTGAATATTTTTAAAACCGGCCTCCTCTAGTTCCTGTTCAACAACGTAAAGAGGGATTCTGAATGTTGAATTCGGACCGATCGGTGTTTTCTTCTTCTTGAAATCCACGATCATTACCTTACCCGATTCTTTCAATAGGCTTCGCAGTTTTTGCATGTACTTGATACGATCAGGCAAATAAATGTAAACGTTGGACATAAAAACAATATCTACCTCATTTTCTTTAATATTAGGTTCATCAGGAGGCGTTAGCCGAACCTCCAGCCGAGGCTGAAAACTTTCCTGAAGCTGTAACTGCCGAATAGTGTCCAGGCTCCTTACCGCTGCTTCATCCGTATCCAGAGCAATTACTTTTTGGGCCTGTGTAGCTAGTCTTAAAGAGAAAAAACCGCGACCACCGGCACCAAGATCTGCTACTACCTTATCCTGAATATTCCCCATTAGTTGAATGATCATCTGAGGTTTTTGCCAGAGGACCCGGTTGGTGTTGATGTAGTCCTCGCTTATACCATCTGAAGAAGGTTTGTTTGGGTCAGAATCTCCTGTGGAATCATAATAGTCCTCTAATCTGGGTTGATCAGAATTGTCGAATGGGCTGTCTACATCCTGATTACCCTGGCAGTCCAATAGCAGCAGGCTCAGGAATACAAAGAAAACAGTGTAAATGGTATTAACTAACTTCATGGTTCAAGCTTGGTTTTGGCAAAGGTATGATATTTACAGACAGAATCTAATAGCTATCGACTGAGATCTATCAGAAATCGATCCAGCTTTTGCCTGATAAGACTTCCTCTGCCTGAATAATTGTTAATAAAAATGGCAAAGCTATATTTTCCTCCATTAACGGAATGTACATAACCTGCGTAACTGCGTACCCGGGAAAGAGTGCCACTCTTAGCCCACACCCTTCCCTCTGCCGTCGTTCCTCTGAATTTTCTTGCAATGCTGCCCGTTCGACCAGCAAGAGGAATACAGTTTTTGAAAGTTTCAAAATGTGGCAGTTGGCTGGATTTATATAAAATATTGGCCAACAATTCCGCACTAATAGCATTTTTGGGAGATAAACCACTGCCGTCTTCCAAAAAACCTGCCTCCATATCTACGTTTTGTGCCTCCCAAAACTCTTCAATCGCAGCCAGACCCTTTTCTGTTGAACCTTCGTTTTTTTTATTTTTTCCTATAGTATGCACCAAAGCTTCTGAATATAAGTTAACACTTCGGTACAAGTTCCGTTCAATGATTTTGATTAGCTGTGGTGAGTACTGCCTGATTATGGTTTTGGCCGGTCGGTTATCAACTTCCCGGCGGATATCCAACAAGCGACGGGTGGTCGCACCCTTGCTGATACTGATACCCGCTTGGCGGAGTACCGCCTGGAGTTGCTGGGCTGCTACCAGGGCAGGATCGGGAATGGCCCCTTTGATCTTAAAATATCCGTTGCCGGCAGGAATGCTGCCTCGAATGTATCTCAAATAGGTAAATGGAAAGCCATATATATAGGCATTGTCTCCTGTATTCCGGCCTGCAGATTTGACTTCATTCACAATATGCAGATCCGGGATGGAGGGCGTTACGGAGTAAACGGGAGGTGTTTGTCCGCTTTGGGCAGTTTGCTTAAACTGTAGATAGTAAAGGTTATCGTGAATATTCAAACCATGGATACCGGCAGCATAGTAATTACCCAAGTCGTTCAAAGTCCAGGTTTTGGGAGTGGAAGCCGTTGAAAAATGAGCATCATCTCCAATGACGTAGCCTTCAATTTTTCGAATACCGTTCTGCTGGATACTTAATTTGAATTTTTCCAGAAAATCCTCAAAGCTGATAGCTTCATCCCATTCAGCCGACCCCAAAGAGGGATCACCGGAACCTTTGATAATAATATTTCCTTTCAAAACGCCATTACCGTCTATGTCTCCCTGAACTTGTAAATCAGTCGTGTAGCGATAATTGGGGCCAAGCATAGCAAATGCAGAAGCAGCTCCTACTAATTTTAGGGACGAAGCGGGGACTAAACTTTTTTCCGGTAGATGGCTGGCGACTATTTTTCCGTTATCCAGGTCAATTACACAGACCCCAAAGCCCGCATGCTTCAGGGATGGATCAGCTGCTAATTGGTTGATGGCTGATTGTATACCATTTTGACCAAAGATTGATGAACATAAACAAAAGCAAATTAGAATAGGTAACAAAAACTTCATAGGGTAAAAATATGTGTTAGACTTCGCTCAACTACTTAGTGTCTTGAATGCATTAATGGTTCCCACAAAGTCGAAAAAATAAATAAAAACATGATTCATCCCTTATTTGGACGAAAGGAAAAAAAGCTGAATTTTAGAACAGCCCATAGAAATAAGGCCGTCTCCGGCGTCTGAAATACCTAGAAACACTTTGTTTTTGTATCTATCACAACGTATTTCTATGTGTTTCATCACGCCGGCGGCGGATAAATTTATTTGTAAGGTTGCATTATTCAAAAAAGAGTGGCATTGTTCCCAAAATAAAAATTCGGGATGAATCATGTTTTTTCCTCTTTGAGTTTATCATCTTTTGATGATCTTCCTGACTATGGAAAAACCAGGTGTTCGGATCTCCAAAAGATATAAGCCTGAAGGAATGGAGCCCAGATCAATGGTATGAATACTAGATACCGTTTCAAATCCATTCAACAACACCTGCCCATTCAGGCTTCTGAGATGCCATTGTACATCTTCCAGAATGACAGAACCAAAATCAACTGTAAGCTGACCTCCGGCAGGATTGGGATATACTTTCAACTCAGGGAATGTTTCTACATCCGTGCTGGTCGTGGAAATTTCAAATGCATTGGCGGCTGTCGTGCTCGCTCCACAAGCATTCAAAGCAGTAACTCTCCAATAGTATAATCCCGGGCTTAGCGGTTGCTGAAGGGTATAGGTATAATCTTCCAGTTCAAGAGTAAGAACTGAATCGGTGAACAGCTCGTCTCCGGCTATTTCCAGTTTGTATAGATTGGCATTAGCCGAGCTGTCCCATTCTAGTGTAGGACTGGAAGTTAACAACAATTCATTGAATTCAGGCTCTCGAAGAGTAGGTAGGGTAGGAGGATTGACAATGTTGAGAGGTATTTCCATGGCTGAAATAAATTCCGAATCTGTAGCCGAAATTTCAAGGGGATATACGCCTGCTGAAGACAATCCCTCTACACTCACCATAATGGTGGAGCCAGGTAAAGCCGGGTTTTCACTAAAGGTAACCATCGCTCCTTCCGGTAATCCTTTGAAGGACATATCGGCCCCCAAGGAGTCGAAACCAGCCCCTACAGTAATATTAAAGTTGATTTTTTGATTAATGCAGGCTTCTATTGTCGGGACAGAAGGAGAAATAGACAGTCCTTTAGGCTGTGTGGTACAAATATCCAATTCCCAATTGACAAGTGCTCCTCCGTCCTGATTACTAAAATCTTCTATCTCGAGTGTCCAATCGCCCGCTACCGCTTCGCCTACTAACAGAGAAAATGGGTCAACAGGCTGAAAATTACCTGCCACTGCAGGATTAGCCCCACAAATATTCTCTAACTGATCAGCCGTACGGTTGGCTTCATCGAAGAGAGAAATCCTGATATTATCTCCATCACATCCAAAAATTACTTCTGGGGAGCCAATCCGGTCAAAAAGCCGGAAAATTCTGCCAGAAGGAGTGATAAGTGATGCTTTGAGATCACCAATGAAGGTATGATCGATATTGAGGTCCAAAATACTTAAACTGATCACTTGCCCGGGATGGTCAAATCTGATGACTGAACGAATTTTGGATGTTCCTTCCATGCTGATAGACAAGGGAAGATCCTCCGCTTTTTGAAGATTACAAATAACGTCAGCTGTTTGGAAAGTTCTGACCTCTGACCAGCCACTGTTACCGCACGTATTTTCAGCTCTAACCCTCCAGAAATATTTTTGCTCAGGATCCACCTCGTATTGCAGGGAGTTGGAGTCCAGAGAGGCTATATCAGCCACTATCTCATTAAATAAAGAATCTAGAGCTATTTGCAGATGATAGTTTATAAAAGCTCCTTGCCGGGTCCACTCAAAATTAACAACATTAGGAGCGTCACCTAGTTTGTCGCTTGGAGCGATGAGCTGACTTTTGGCAGGCAAATCATTGGATACTTGTAAAGAAAACTCGGTGGTAATCACCCCGTCTGCACTTTGTCCCAAAAGTTTGAATGGGTATAAACCGGAATCGGTCGTATCGTCAGTAATAATGCGGACCTCGGCTTCCTGTCCTGCAAACACTGGGTTTTGATTGAATTCGGCACGCATTCCGCTTCTCAAACCTTCAATGGAAAGCTGGATGGGAGAAGTGAATTTATCACTGACCTGGAAGATAAATTCTGCTGTATCAGGCAAGCAAATATATTGGACCACCTCTTTGGGGGTAATGGTGAAAGAACACACTACCTGACGCCTGCCCGGGATTTCCATAAGGCCGCTGTCCTCAGGGTCGAGATGGGCAGCCAGACTAGAAAAGGTGGACCGTCCTCCCGTCCAGGAAACAGACAAGGCTCCAAAGGAATCGTAAAAGAAGTTGTTGCAATCAGCAAATCCACCATGCAACTGTCCTACCACCAAGCCGTTTTTGTTAAACAATGGACCGCCGGAAGACCCTACCTCCGTAGTTCCTATATCCCATCTTGGAATTACAATGTGATCTCCATCAGGAATAGGATCATCTTCTGAGGTCCATTCTCCCAGATAGGTGTCCTGAAACGAATAACTGATCCTTTTTTCTTCAGAATTGGGGTGATGGACACAGAAGGCCGTGTCTTTAGGTGGAATGGGATCTCTACTCCAGCCTGCAAAATAGGCATCCACTTCTTCCGGGATGTCATCATCCAGCTGCAGGAGGGTAAAATCAGATCGCTGATAGGTAGCTACTAACTTAGCTCCGTTACTTTGATACCTCAGCAAACCATTGCCTGGAGCACCACTGGTAGATGTACGAGGCCTTCGGCAGGTACTGTTCTGGTAATTCCAGTAAACCACAACCGAAGGAGCGTTGCTGGAATTTACGCCGCAATGATAAGCTGTCATGAAGTACGGAGTACAATCATTTAAAGCATTGTTGATAAGAAAGCCCGTACAAAAGTTGGTTCCGTTAAACCCATAAATTCCTACCGACTGGATGGCATCTCTAAATTGGTCATTAATGCCCCAGCCATCTTCTTCTCCACAGACCACATCCAGGTTACAGCTTCCCGAGGCGGTATTCATCTTTGAAAAATTAAGAAAATCGTGATTGACGGCAATCAGTCTTAATTCCAGCGCAGACTTCAAACGAGCGGGTACGCTGACCTCCAGTACTAGTTCGTCTCCCTCAAGGATGGGCGTCCAAAGTTGAGCGTGATCTTCATTATCTGATTTGGTAAAGGGCCCCATAATGTCTGTTCGATCGGGGGAATAAAGGATCAGTTGCCCATCTTTGGGCATGTAGTAGGAAGAGAATCCCAGGTTCAGTGAAAAGGCCGTTTTGGATAAAATTCGGAGTCTCCAAACGGCTCTGCCATCGGACAAGGTCTCCCAGGTCCCGTGCGTTTGGGGAGTGACGTCTACCTCAAAAGCTTTGGCAAATTGCGGTGACACACCCGGCTGTCGGCGGGCCATTTCTTCTTCCAGCAGGCGGTCATTGTTCACCTCCGGCATAATCAGTTGATCAACTTGTGCGAGCGGAATTTTGGTAGGAGCGATGGTCGTCTCCTTTACCTGGGCCACGAGGGCAATTCCCCCTAAACAAAAGAGTACAGATAAGGCGTAATTTTTTAACATCTTCAGTGGTGCGACTTTGTCTTTTTTCCAATTTAAAGAAATTTAACAAGATCAAAGGTCGAAAACATTAAATATAGGACTAAGATATTGTCCTCCAATTAGCCAAACGTGAAAATATTGTGGAGGGGAGGGCTCAAAAAACAAATCATGCTAGCAAGGCTAGGTTGGAAAAGCAGTACAGGGGGGTGGATATACCCTTGGCTGAGTGGGCCTTGCAAAACCCCATACGGGCAGGCTTGCAAAAGCGGACAAAAGCGGACAAAAGCGGACAGGAATTTGCGTCCAAATAAAATTTTGTGAATCTTGAGTTAGTCACCTGGTGACTCCAAGTCACCAGGTGACTAACTCAAGATTTTCTCACTCCACTAAAATTGCTCCGACTCTAAAATGACTAGAGCGGTCCCAATAGCCCTACTGCCCGGCAAAGAACAGGGCATTACTGAACAGCATCTTCCCATTTTCCCAAAAAGAACGGAACAGCGGGTTGTCCACCAGGTAAATGACAGCGCCCCGGCCTTTGTCCTCAACAGCAAAAGTGACGGATTGCTTCACCTCCTGTTTTAGTTGGTATCCCATAAAGCCGGTAATAATTGGCTCCTTTCCAACCGTACCCACATTCCAGGCATTTTTTAGAGGTTCAAATACCAGACTATTCGTTTTTAAAGAGAAATACGGCTCATATAAGCCGAAAGCCAGCGGATGCGTTTCGTCGAGATCGAGTTGGACGATAGAGCCGGGGTTGTAGTTGCTGACCCCCGTACGACGAGCGTCTGCATAACTGTTCAGGCGACTATCCAGAGCTTCCTGATCTTCTCTTCTCTTGGCTTCATTCTTGGCAGCTTCGGATGCATAGCGAGTGAGGGCGAAGCCTTCCTTATCCTGTAATTTACTGACGCTACTACCGACGGCTATCAATCTTCCACCTCCGGATACCCAAGAGGATATCTTTGACAGTGTCCCGTTATTCAAACGGTAAAAACCTTCCGGCATAATGAGTACATTGTAGGCTGAAAGATCCACAGAACCCAAGTTTTCAGCAGCAATGGCATCAAATGGGTAACTCACATCCTGTTCAAAATAATACCAGACTTGGCCATAACTGTTTGAGCTGGTGCCTTCATCACTGATTACTGCCACCTTGGGCGTTTCAATCAATTGCATATCTCGCGAACCGAAGTCGGAACCTTCCTGAACCAAACCGGTATTTACAGGTGTAATAGACTGCTCGAACTCAGCAGCCAGGCGATTGACCGTTTCGTGGAATCGGTCTCCCATGGGTCTGTTGTCGCCTCTGGTAATAACTAGTGTACCTGCTTTATAATCTGTATTGCTGTGCTTGAAGGCTTCAGTTGCATAACGTACCTGAATACCCTCTTTTAGCAAGGCGGCTAAAAACTGAGCGTCCTGAAGCGCTTCCCAGGGCGCGAGATAGGCATAGGTGCGGTTATTAAGAGCGGCAGGGCCCTGATAGGCTGGAAAATTATAACCCTTATTTACAGTCACACGTTCTTTACTGGCATAAGCTTCCAGACCGTAAGCATATGGTATCACCCAACTGGTGATATCATAAGTCAAAGAGTCTTCGACAAACGTATTGGGGTCCATTAAAGCTTGTGTTAGCACTGCCTTCGACTGATAGGCACTAATAACCAAGTCATTAGCTTCGACGGGCACGCGTTCAATTTGTCCGTTTTGGTAGTTGTAAGCACTGAGCGTCCGGCTGCTGTTAATCTTGCCGTACTGGATTTGATTTTTATCCAACAGTTTACAAAATGCTTTGAGCTTATCAGGGGCGTTGGTGCCTTTAATAATATAGGTTTTATACTCCCCTTGAGGATTGTTTATGTTATTTTGATAATAAGTGCCAAAGTTGTCGATGAGCCTGGCGGCATTAACAGAAGACACCTCCACGGTAGACAAAGAACTCGTATGGTGGTGCATAATGCGGTCCATAAGGGTAAGGGTGTCTCCATTTTCTAATAAAACAGCCCGGCCGGCTCTTCCACCTCCTGCCTGCTCATAGGTCATGCCGATGGCTCCGTTGAAAGTAGGCCAGGTATCTCCATAACTGGGATAGAGCAAATCGAATACCTGACGGGTAAAATAAAGCCAGCCGTTGCGGTCGAAATGCTTAGCGTGGTTCTGACCGATCTCTTTCTGAAAATCGACCTGCCAGTCCGTAATGTACTCATGGTAGGGACGGGCCGCCGGAGCAAAATAATACGGACTGTTGTAGCCTTGTTCATGCAAGTCAACATGAATGTGGGGCATCCACTCGTGATATTTTTTCAAACGAGCTTGCGACTCTACCTGCGTTTGCCAGGCCCAATCGCGATTCAGGTCAAACAAGTAATGATTGACACGGCCACCGGGCCAGGGCTCGCTGTGTTCTGCCGAAGCAGGGTCCGGGTTGGCAATACTGTGTGCATAGCGGCGGTAAAAATGGGTATAGCGCGAGTATCCGTCCGGGTTGATACTGGGATCTAAAATTACAATGGTGTTCTTCAGCCATTCCTGAGTTTGTTCATTCTGAGGGTTGGCCAAAGCATAAGCCGTAGGCATGGAACTTTCTGAGCCCGAAGCTTCATTTCCATGTACACTACAGCTGATCCAGACCAGGGCCCGGTCCAAAGCCGGATCCGGATTACCCGGTAGCATTCCTGTTCTTCTGAGGTTGTTTTCTCTAATGGCATCTAGTTGGGCGAGGTTCTCAGGGGTTGAAATATACAAAAGCAGGAGAGGACGTTTTTCATTTGTAAGGCCATACTGTACCAAACGTACATTGGGGCTGTTGTCAGCTACATGTTGCATGTAATCAACCAACATATAATGTGGCGTGAATTGTTCTCCTAATTTGTGTGGAAGGAATTCATCCGGTGATTGTAACTGGCCGAAACTGCTGAATGAAGCCAGCAGAAATACCAAAATGAGGTAATGGTTTTTTTTGATCATAGTTGAATTTTTGATAAGGAACTTTAAACAATTTCAAAAATAAAAAAAAGCTTGATGTAGAAAGGTCAATAAACCGCCTCCGCAATCTTGCGTATCGTCTCAGAATCTCCCATCGTGTAATAATGCAAACAAGGTACTCCGGCAGCTTTTAATTCTTTAGATTGCATTATGCACCATTCTATCCCTACCTGAACTCTGGCTTCCGCATTTTTTGCCCTCAACATTTCTTTGGCGAGGTCTTCGGGTAAATCTACATGGAAAATTCGCGGGATAGAATTCAATTGATATTTCTTAGTCAGTGGCTTAAGGCCCGGTACGATGGGGACGTTGATCCCGTTTTCCCGGCAAGCTTTTACATAGTCAAAGTAGGCTTGGTTGTTGAAGAACATCTGAGTGACAATATAATCCGCCCCGGCATCTATCTTTGCTTTTGTCCAATGTAGATCATTCTCCATATTAGGGGCCTCGTAATGCTTCTCGGGATAGCCTGCAATGCCAATACAGAAATCCGTTTTTTCTCCGTTCTCAATGTTCGAGTCCAGATATACTCCCTTGTTCATTTTGGAAATCTGCTTGATCAGGTCCAAAGCATAGGCATGCCCATCCGTTTCCGGAACAAACTTCCCTTCAAATTTGCGGGCATCCCCTCGCAAGGCCAATACATTGTTGATGTTAAGGAAGTTGAGATCGATCAAAGCATTTTCGGTATCCTCCTTGGTAAAGCCACCACATATCAGGTGCGGAACAGCATCCACCCCATACCGGTGCATAATAGCCGCACAAATACCTACCGTTCCGGGACGCTTCCGAATAGCCGTTTTTTCATAATAACCCGATGGCTTTTTGACGTAAATATATTCCTCCCTGTGATAGGTAACATCAATAAACGGAGGCTTGAATTCCATCAATGGGTCCAGGGTGTTAAAAATGGCTTCCATACTCCCTCCTTTCAAAGGCGGAAGAACTTCAAAAGAGATGAGGGTGCTGTCTTTGGCTTTCTCAAAATAGGAGGTTACCTTCATAATGAGTGCTCTTTCTGTCTATTTAGATGTGAAATGGTATGCTGCATGAACCTCTTTACTCCGAACCAAGAGGTTCATCCAGCATACAACTTGCTTTAAATTGAGCCCCAAAAATAGGTATTCACCTCATTAAAAACTAGTGTCCCTGCTTTTTATTCATTTTGTCTAATCTTTTTGACACTTTATCGACTATCGATCGCCCAGTGACTTTTGTTATTGCTTTTGATTTCCAATTCATGTATTTTTGACTAAACGGTTGGTCAATAAAAAATATGTCTCCAAAATCTAAAGAACAATTTGAAGCCATTCGGCAAAAAAGTGAAGCAACGATTAAATCAGTTGCCCTGGAGTTATTTGCCTCAAAGGGATATAATAATACTTCCATCAGTCAGATCGCAAAAGCAGCTAATGTTTCCAAAGGATTAATGTACAATTACTTCGATAGCAAAGAGGACTTATTGCACACAATTTTAATGGAGGCGATAGAAGAAGGGGCCGGCGCCATGGAGGAATTCCTCCAAAACCGGCATGATCCCCTGGATGAACTGATTGGTATTACTAAGGCTTCAATAGCTATGGTGAAAACAAATTTTCATTATTGGAAATTGATGACAGCTCTGGCCTTCCAGGAAAATGTGATCACGGACGTGAAGGATATTCTGGAAAAAAAACAGGAAGCCATCATCAACCAGATCTTTTCCATATTCGAGCACCTAGGAGCTAAACAACCTAAATTGGAAGCTTACTTGTATGGTGCCATCCTGGATGGTGTGATGGTCCATTATATTAATATGGGAGAGGATTATCCTCTGGATGAAATGGAGACCTACATAATCGAGGAGCTGAAAAGAAAATATGGAGGGGGGGGAGAAGGACGAATAGGAAGGTCGAAGGACGAATAGGAGGGACGAAGGTCGAATGGGAAGGACGAATTATAAAGGGCGAGGGGGAAGATTACCAAGCCCGCAAGGAAACGAAGGGATTGGTAAGCTTCAAGCATTTTCGAAGGTCGAAGGTCGAAGGACGAATTACAGGGGCGAGGGGGAAGATTACCAAGCCCGCAAGGAAACGAAGGGATTGGTAAGCTTCAAGCATTTTCGAAGGTCGAAGGACGAATTACAAGGGGCGAATAGGAAGAGATAAGATGAAGGCTGCCAATGCCATCCAATTTTGCCCGAAGGGCATACATACAACCAACTCAGGGCAACGCCCTGAGTATCAAAAAACAGAAAAAAACGTAAAATGAAACCAATAAAATTCCTGAGCACCGTACTAATCCTCCTTCTAGGCCTGGCCACCGTCTCGGCACAAGAAAACCTGGATGCTAAAACGATCATCAAGCGGTCGGACGAAAAGCTGAAAGGCGAAAACAACACCGCCGAAATGAAAATGACCATCGTCCGACCGACCTGGAAAAGGGAAATGCAACTCAAAACCTGGGGAAAAGGAGACGACTATAGCTTGATCCTGGTAACGGCTCCGGCAAGGGATAAGGGTACAGCCTTCCTGATGCGTGAAAAAGAGATCTGGAACTGGCAGCCCAGTATCGACCGGGTGATCAAATTGCCTCCTTCCATGATGATGCAATCCTGGATGGGCTCTGACTTTACCAATGATGACCTGGTGAAGCAATCCTCCATGGTAGAAGACTACTCACACAAACTACTCGGCCGGGAAAGCATCGACGGTCGTGATTGCTACATGATAGAAATGGTCCCTCATGAAGAGGCGGCTGTTGTTTGGGGTAAAGTGGTCGTCTGGGTGGACGTAAAAGAGTACATGCAGATGAAGATTGAATTTTATGACGAAGACGACTATCTGGTCAATACCATGTACGGAAAGGCCGTGAAAGAAATGGGGGGAAAGATCCTTCCTTCCATTCTGGAAGTGATCCCGGCAGATGAAGAAGGCAACAAAACCATTATCGAATATTTGTCACTTGATTTTGGTGTGAATTTAAAAGAGTCATTTTTCTCCGTACAGAGTATGAAAAGAGTCAGATAAGAAAATAAGGGGTTGTGTAAAAAGTCCTTTGGCCTTTTCACACAACCCCTAAAAAAAATAACTATGATCCTCAAAATGGCCTGGCGCAATATTTGGCGCAATAAACGGCGGACATTCATCACGGCAGGTTCCATCCTTTTTGCAGTATTGGTCGCTTCTTTAATGGAGTCTTTGCAAAAAGGAGCCTGGAACAATATGATCAATAATGTAGTCAGCTTTTATATGGGCTACGCCCAGATCCATGAGAAGGGCTATTGGGAAGATCAGTCGATCGACAAGGCCTTCGAATGGAATTCTGAGCTGGTAAAAACGACCGAAAGCATTCCCGAAATCCAGCAAGCCGTTCCGCGTTTGGAGTCCTTCGCCCTGGCTGCCTCAGATGAGCTTAATGCAGGAGCCATGGTTGTAGGCGTCGATCCGGTTTTGGAAAACCAAATGACTGGCCTGGAGGATAGGATAGTAGCAGGAGCGTATTTCGACGACAATGAAAAAGCTGCCTTGGTAGGTGCCGGACTGGCTGAACGCCTCAAACTTGGTGTCGGCGACACTCTCATATTAATTAGCCAGGGATATCATGGCGTAAATTCAGCCGATCTGTTTCCCATAAAAGGCATTGTAAAATTCGGCTCTCCGGAATTGAATAAGCAGATTGTTTATTTACCTCTGGTACATGCTCAATATTTCTACGGTGCCGAAGGTCTGATCACCAGCGTAGCTTTACAAATTACTAACCAGGAAAAAGTGGAGGCGGCCACTACTGCCCTCAAGGCTCAAATGGATACCTCTGCTTATGAGATCATGGACTGGAAGGAGTTGATGCCGGATCTATTGCAGGCTAAAGCATTAGATAGCGCCGGTAATTATATCGTCTATTTCATTTTGTATTTGATCATCGCCTTTGGAATCTACGGCACCATTTTAATGATGACAAAAGAGCGGGAATACGAATTTGGTGTCCTTACAGCCATCGGCATGCAAAGATGGAAGCTGATGATCATCATTTGGGTAGAGACCATCCTTTTAGGCATAATAGGTACCATTGCCGGCATTCTGACTAGTATTCCGGTGGTTTATTATTTCAAAAAATATCCGATCCGGTTTTCAGGAGAATATGCAGGCACCCTGGAAAAATTCGGCTTCGAACCCATTTTCCCGGCTGAATTCAACGTTCAGATCTTTCTCGCTCAGGCGATCATCGTTTTTATTATTACCTCGATATTGGCAATGTATCCCTGGTGGAAGATCCGACGCATGAAGCCGGTAGAGGCAATGAGAGCTTAAAAAAAACATAGGGGTTGTGTAAAAAGTCCTTCGGCCTTTTTCCCCAACCAATAATACTCTTTTAGGAGGTCGTTTGAATAAAAAAACTTCGTTTTTTTATTCAAACGACCTCCTAAACAAAATTTTAAGGGGGGGGTGAAAACGAGGAACGAGTTTTTACACAACCCTTATAAAA
>JAUIKE010000198.1 GCA_030430845.1 Bacteroidia bacterium
ACGCCCCCCTCCTAAGTTCGCTTCAGGCGGGTATGGAGATGAGATAGTCCTACCCCATTACGAAAGTATTGGAAGGTGAATCAGGGGGTCCTTGGTTCGAGCCCAAGTGGGACCACTTATTTTTAAAACAGGCCCGGCGAATTTCGCCGGGCCTGTTTTGTTTTACACTGTTGGTGGTGGCCTCCGATCGCCCTACCTGCTTTTCCTCCAGTCTCTGACAGGTACAAATGTCTGCCGGTGTAGAGAAAGTTAAGTGTTGTTCCAAATTGTGTTAGTTAGCGCAGTCAGAGACTGTAGCTTATGAGATGGAGTATTTAGATATACAAAATAACTTAGTGTTTTAAGGGTCGAAAATAAAGTCATTACCTAACATCCAGCTCATGGATAACATATCTTATATTAAAACCCTCTTTTTGGTACTTTTCAAATAGTTTTTCGAGGTTTCTAGTAGGACCGGATTTGCCAGTCTTTGGGCTGATGAAGAAATTCCAAATCACTTCCTTGACTTCTTTATTTTTCAGAAGATGAATATCCTTCATCAATTGTATTTTTACGAATTTGGAGGCAGCCGTCCGGCCTACCTTAGCTTCATGGGCTATCCCCCCTGCCAGACGATCAATAAATCTTCCTCCAAAGGGCGTTTTAAAAAATACCTGTTGCTTGCCACCAAGCAGCTTTAAATAATTCTCTCCCAGATCACCGGTAGCTCCCCTTCCTTCCCACAGCTTGGCATTTACTTTTCGTCCTTTTGGAACCTTTGCAGCTGCGATTAGTCCACTGACAGCCGCCCAAGCTGATTGTAGCCCCCAGAATTCACGGACTTGTTTTTTAGCCAGATTTTCCCAAAAGATGTACTCACTCTGGGTCTCGGATTGATCTTTTAGTGCACTAATATTTTCGATTTGCTGGTCGGTGCGATAAAAATCATAAATGAAACTGGCTATTGGGGTCCAGTTCAAAATAGGGTAAGGGTCATCCCCTTCTGTTATTGCACCGAAAACCTCCTGAGCTTCCCGAAGGTCATTATAAGTTTGAAAAACAAATTCATCATTTTCATCTTCGTTCGATCCTTCACTATCAATATCTTCTACAGGCGAGCCGCTTCCATCAGAATTTGCAGCAGCTTTCCTTTCGGAGTTTGATTTAATATCAGAATCGGGTATGTCATCAGAAGTTGGTGAATCTATCGTTTTGGAAATACTTAGCATTCCAAGACCTTCATATTCCTCTTCCATTTCAAATCCATTCACTTCCGAATTGGATATCGGATTATTCAACACAAATGAGTACCGATTAAGTCCTTGGCTGAAAAAAGGGAACTGCAGTAGTGGGTCAGGAGATGTGAACCGAGCAATCTCAGGATCATACATTCTACCCCCCATATTGATCCAGCCCAGCAGTGGTTCATCCTCATGTCCGTCATATCCAATGGAAACGGCCTTACTTTGTGGTGCTTCTGGTGAAAGAAGTTTTCCGAAAGGGTCATATCTCCTTCTTTCAATAATATTTCCCAGCGAATTGGTGATGATAAGTGGACTTCCTCGCTCATCGATATGGGGATAAATTGTGCTGATCCTGGCAGGAGTATTCCTAGATTGTCTGTGTATCTGAACCGCTACTATCTTTTGTCCGTTGGAGATATAGGATTTGAAAATTTCTTCCCAACCAGAATTGATCTGCTCTGTTAAATTACCTATATATCGATGACGGGTGCCGATTAAATTCTTTTGAATTCTTTGCTGAAATGCATCGTATTTAAATGTGCCGATTAAATTTTGAAGGGAATCTCGAATTATAGAGGGTTGGTCGAAGGAAGTATAGCTGATCGATAAGCCGTTTCTGTTAATTTGATTTCCATTGGCATCATATTCAAAGTTCAGGTTGCCGGCCTGTGTGACAGCATGAATTTTTTGGGGATGATAAATGTAATTGCCCTGGTTTAAGCGTCTTGTAATGTTACCGATCCGGTTATAAGTGACTTCTTCCAGAAGTGTGGTTGCAGTCGAGTTCGTATTGATTTCATCTACTCTGATCAGACGATCTAATGGATCATAGCTGTAATTGTATTTAAGGTTTTCGGTAAAGTTTGTTTTAGAAGAAAGATGGCCAATTATGTCATAATTGAAACCTAGTCGGATAAGAGTATCTCTTGTTTCAGCATTGGGATATTCTCCGAAAACCGTCATCTCTTCCATTCGACCGCTTGAATGATAGATATGGTTGGTACGAATGCCGTTTCCCAACTTTTCCAGTGTATTCAATCCATCCGCATTCCGACTCTCTAGTTCCCACCATACATAATTGTCAGATGGATTGTAAACCTTGATCAACTCCCCCTGAGGAGCATAATCATAAGCTACGGTCAAATTGTTAGGTGCAGGATATCTTATTTGATCAAGTCGGCTAAAATCGTCGTAAGTATATTGGTATTGATATGGTTCGTTTCTGAAGACCAGGGTTTTGTTGATCAGACGGCCTAAATCGTCATATTCGAAATTTTCTTCATGCCTTGCAGATCTGCTTCTTATTCGGGCAATTTTTCCTTCTCCCCTGCCCATAGCACTATCATAAAAGTATCTAAAATTCCCATCGGGGCGCATCTCCCTCACCGGCCTGCCTAACAGATCGTACTCGAATTGTACGGCCTGTTTGGCTGCATCAACAGTTGTGATTACTTCACCATATGCATTGTAAAAGGTAAGATTCAGACCAAAATCAGGGTCTTCCAATAACACCTGCCTGCCGAAAGCATCACTGAGCATTAAGGACTGGTTGCCTAAAGGATCTATGATTTTGCTCAAAATATTTGGTTGATCATAGTAGAATTGAGTTAGACTTCCCAATCCATCTACAGTACAGATCAACTCCTCCAGACTGTTTTTTATGGCTATATTACTTACCCCCAAGGCATTTGTACTCCGACTGACTAGTCCGTCATAGTTAATAGCCTGGAGGCCATTTCGACCGTTAATGGAACGGATCCGGTGGGCCGGATCAAATCCAAATGTAATCCATTGATCCGGCTGGGTAGAATAGCTTGGCAGTGAGTTCCTGGAAAGTCTTCCGAGGCTATCATATTCCCAGAATTTATAGAGTATACTGTCCTGGAAAACCCTGGCAGATGAATATTGTTGTCTTCCCAGACGATCAAAATATTTCGTCTTGTTCTGGCCGGCGCTTTCCCTCATATCAATAGAAAGAGCCGGTATTGAGCGGCCTGGGTTTATACTTGCATCATTCTGAAGTAAAGGAGATGAATAAGCAATATTTACTTTGGATTGATCCGGGTAAATTTCTTGGATCAATTGTCCGAAAGCATCATAGGACCTGGTAGTGATCAGGTCATTGGGATCAGTAATGCTCACCGGCGTTCCAAGTCCGCTATCATGGCTTAGTCGGGTAAAATGCCATTTGTTTGCATTGAGCTTTTCCTGGATGGATGTTATGAAAGTGAAAGTTTCGGGATCAAATTCATATCGTCTTATTCTTCGAGCGAACTGGCCATTGGCCCTGGCGGATCCTTTACTTTCAATTTTTAAGACATTCCCCATCTCATCATATTCAAATCTATGACTCAAGCTACCATTTTCCGAATCAGGCTGACTGATCAATTCTTTAAGGGTCCCATTATCATAATAATCTAGGCTGAGACTTTTGGAATGCCTTTGAATAATTATAGATCTAAGCCTTTCAATTTGGGAGTCCGTTCCTATTCCTGCATTGCTAATTTTTTGCTCCCAATAAGGCATGTTCACCGGTCTGTTTAGACGGTATTCCTCTCTTCGCAATAATCCCGTAAGCCATTCTTCCTCGAGCACATCGTAAGTTCGAGAAACAGTAATTTCTAATCCTGACTCCTCACTAGCTATTCGGTTAGCAAGCAAACTGTCTTGTAAAAGGGTATCCGGGGTAAAGTTTTTGGTTGATAAATGGGAATAGTTTAATAATTGATTTCCGAAATTGTCAAATTGATTTTGTTGAAGCATAACCGAAAGCTCCAATTCATTATTTCCTCCATAAACTTCCGAAACGCTTTGACGGAGTGAATCTATGTAAGTAAAATAAGACCTGTTCTCATGAAATAATCGATATCCTCTGAAAAAAAGAGTTTCATTTTTTCTTGAAGCTAGGCCATTATTTTCAATCGGGAAGGTGGAAGTCATCCGAACCGGTTGGCCTTTAAAGGGGTAAATATGCATTTCTGGTATGCGGAAAACCGGATCAAATTCTTCTTCCAGGACTTTCCCATCTGGAAAATGGGTAATTCGCTTGGAAAAACCGAGCCAGCCTCTTCCTTTGATATCCAATTTTCCATCCTTATAGAAAAAACGGGTATGTAAACTTTCGTTTGGACGTCCATTCATTATACTTAAGGTATCGACTAAATGAATCAATCCTCTTAAATTACGAATAGAAAGATCTTGTACATCAGAGCCTTTTTCGTACACCATCGTATCAGTACTGGGGGCATAATGAAAACTGACATTTGGAGGATAATTTTCTTGTCCACTTTGCGAAACCGGGTTTAAGCCTTGACGCACCGAAGTCAGCATGTCAGGGTACTCTCCTTTTTGTTTTCTTATTCTCCATGCTGTTGTTGTACCGGAAAGATAGATAGCAAAAATATCTTTCATCCCATCTCCATCCCATTCTAAAGGGATGAGAGGATGATAAGCAGGGCCGTCAGTCCAGTACTTATAATACCAAATATCAGTTTCTTCTATCTCAAAACCTGTATCTGTGGAGATTAATACAGACCAGGGGTAAAAAGATATAGAGCCATCACTTCTTATTCTGGGAAAAAAGCCATCAACAGTTCCTGCCGAGTAAGTTGCTTCAGGGATCAAAGGAAGTAAAAGATCGTCCCTGCCGTCAAGGTTATAATCAATGATCTGAGCCTGAGACAGGCCTCTGGCGTTAAAGCCGGGAATCTGAAGGATGTTGCGGCGCACAAGATATTTACCAGTATTAATGTAGGTAGTTATTCTGCCTCCGGTTCCAGGTACTACAACATCCCTTAATCCGTCGCCATTGGCATCTGGAGTTTTGGCCGGGTTTTTGGTATGATCCTGATAGTCACTGAAGGATCTAAGAACATAATAATTAGGCATATAGGTGTCTCTGTAGGTAATCGTTCCATTTGTGAAAGAAACCACCATAAAAGAACCAGACCCCCTATTTTCTACCAACAGGTCCGTAGCTCCGTCACCATTAAAATCCATAGTGAAAGCCCTGGGTGGTCCATTTTGAAAAGGTATCTGGCTGATTAATGAGCTGGCTGCTCTGCCTATAGAGGTTTCCCAAAGTTCCCATTCCCAGTTGTTGTGATTGTATCGAACCACTTCATGCTCTCCGTCTCCATCAAAATCGCCCACGTAGGTTCGAGCCATACTTGCACTGTAGTCGGCGAGGATTGGAGTTCTGTCTGCCTCTAATGTATAAGGGAAACTAGGAGAAGCATCGGGATTATCGAGTACTTCATCCAGATCCACTATATACATATAAATCTCGGGATCGGTACATTCATATACTCCCATACTGCCTAGGTTAGAGGAAGGAGAACAAACCCTTGGCAGTAATAACTCTAATTTTCCATCTTGGTCATAATCAATCGGTATGGGATTGGCCACGGGGATTAATGGAGAAAGGGTGCCTGAAGCTGTGCTTGTGGTCAATTCATACGTACGGGTTAGTGTAATTCCTTCGGCTTGTTTTCTCAATATCTCAAAGTTAAATCGGGTATACTGCCCTGTTCCGCTGGTTTTTCCAACGATGACTTCATCAAATCCATCTCCATCAAGGTCTAATGCAAAAGCATAGTCATTTTCATATGGGAGAGATAAAGAAGGAAAGACATCTGCCAATAGTTCATAACCTTGATCTCCTAAGGACCATTCGAAAGTTGTCGGAGGTTTACAGCGACTGAAATCGCCACATTCGGTTATGCTAACAAGTTTGCTCAATTCAGAGCGACCTTCATTGGCGTAGTCGAACAAATAGGATCTTACTATTCGGCCGGTATCAGTGATGATTTTTATTGAATCCAGGATGGAAGCTTTGCCCATTGGAATCCCTGCATAATATCCCATGATTTTATCAGGTCTATCTTTATAGATAAATTCGATAGTCCTGGTAGGGACCATATTGGTGGAATGATTTCCAGTATATGAAATCCTTTTTGGATAATAATCCGACCCAAGTCTTTTGCCTAAAAAACCGGTGACATCACAGACGTCAGGGTCTACCCTCTGTAGAAAAGGAAGCAGATCGACTCCATCATCATAGCGTTCGCCATAAGAAGGTTGATCATACTCATAAGAAATATAGTTTTCAAACCGGTCTTTGGCTTCGACGAGGGCCCAAGCCAATTGCTGTCCGTTAAAGATCTTGTAAATGGCGTCTTCTCGACCTCCATAGGTCAATATTCTTCCATTTTTTAGCCAAACGGTGAAAGCATCTTTTGAGGGATCATAAATGATTTTGCTAAAAACACGTTTTTCAGTTCGAAATTCTGTTCTGCCATCCTCGTAATCTGTTATTTTGATTAGTCGGTTACCATTTAAACAAAGAGCGGCGTCCTTGACTGGTTCGAAGGTAATTCCCTTCAGGAATCCATCCTGTGCGATCGTTCTTTTACAAAGGCGAATTTCTGAGAATCCGCTGACAGCCCATCCCAATCCAAGCCAGCCGTTTCCTCTACGGCTGTTATAACTTATGCTTAATTCTGGCTGCATGCCCGCTCTTCCTTTTGGCACCCATAAAGGGAAAGTATAGGAAGCTGAACCATCCAAGTTAACCGTATGGCTGCCGACAAATTCTCCAGGATAGGGAAGACTATCAGTCTGTCCCTTAATTTGATGAAAAAAACAAATGCTTAAAAGGAGAAAAGGAAAACAAATCTTGAAGGTCATAAGGTAGGGTTTAAAGTTGATCAAGCATGCAGATCTTTATATTGTCTTTATTAGGGCCAGAAAAGAAAATGAATCGATTTCGGCCTTTAATTCGCCAGATCAGAAAGTACCGGCCAGAGTCAAAAAATCCCCAGGGTGTGGAATTACTTCTATGGTCTAACCTCCTGATGGGGGCATTCCAATTCAATCCATCATCAGAACCTTGGGTATTGATCTTTCCTTCCCTGTTGCCGCTCCAAACAATGTAGAGTCTATCTTCATAAAAATTACCTTGTAGTGAGTCTTCACGGGAAGTCTTTACGGTAAACAGTGTAGGACCATTTTTACTTTTTTGCACAAGCCTGACCTTGTTTTCCCAGGTATATCCTCCATTAGTTGAGGACTGTACGAATAAATGACCTCTATTGTCTCCTCGCCAGGCCATGAACAGGCGGTTTTTAAAATAAGCAAGAGCCGGCTGCCCTTTGGTACGAATTCCGGCATCTCTAGCACTGCTCCAGTTGAGACCATCTAGCGAATGCCGGATAAAGATCTTTTTATTACCATGCTTTTTCCAGGCAAGAAATAGGGTGTCCTGAGTAGTTAATAAAACAGGTGCCTCGTCTGTCTTTTCATTAAATCTAATATGATCACCCCAGTCTCCACCATAAAGAGGCCCGTATGTATTACTGAATAGATTGATCTTTTTTCCCTGGGCAGTCCGGGCAAGGATCATTTTACCCTTAAATTTTTGAAGGGAAAAGGAATAATCGCTATACATTCCTTGATTTTGGTGATTGATGGGGAAACTAGTCATAAGAGCACGTTCCTGACCAGCCACACTGGGGTCAAGTTTGGCAATGGTAGCAATTTTGGTATCGTTATCTGAAAAGTAAAGAAAGTGACAATTGGAAGTTTGATATACCCTTGGCCCACTATTAGCTTTAAAATCAAATGGCTCTGCATTATAAGTACGGCTTAACAAGCAATCATGAGGGGAGAGTGCGATTATTTCAGGATCAGGGGGCGTTTGGGCCCCTCCAGGACCTGGGTCGGGATTAGGATCAGGGTCGGGATTTGGCTCTGGATTGGGGTCGGGGCTTCCGGGATCTTCCTGGTTTTTGTCGAGGCATATTTGCAAATTGTTATAGGTGTTGATAACATTAACCGTTGCGGGCTGATGATTAAGAGCTGTGACGAAAATTTGAGCAACGCTTAATGGAACAGTGAGTGAAAAATTTCCCTGAAAACCGCTTAATGTAAATTCTCCTGTTCCAACTCCGGTGATCAAAGCTAATGGCAGAGGCGTACAAAGCGAATCACTGCCTATCCTGCCGGTAATAGTTTTGGTAGGTTCCGGATTGTTCGTCAGGCAAATGTTTCCAAGATTGGTGTTGTTTGTAACTTCAACCTCTATGGAGGGGTAGCCTATATAGGATACAACAATGGTGATTGGAAGTCCACTTGAAGTTATCAGCTGGAATTTTCCTTCAAAGTCGGTTATCGTTCCATTATTGAAACCTTTTTCCATGACGTTGACGCCAGGCAAAGGTATACAATTAGAGCCTTCTCCAACAGTCCCATTAATACGAAGCTGGGCTAATAAATAATTGGGAATACCAAAAAAGATCAATAAGATGAGGGTAAAACGCATCAAGTATAGGGTTTCAGGCGTAAAAATATGTTTTAGTTAAGGTTAATATACAAACTTTATAGGAGTCTTAAGCTTTTTCTAGGGTATTAAAAGGGATTGTGTATTAATATGATTTACCATGCACATCACCCATTTTAAATAGCTGGAAAAACCTTTCTATTCTGTCTCTCCAAGTGGGACCACATTTTTAAAACAGGCCCGGCGAATTTCGCCGGGCCTGTTTTGTTTTAGGACTATTTCTTTGTTAAGATTGACAATGCCTGTTCATTTAATGGCCTCACGGTATCTATCGCCTCATGAACATAGTCATCCAATGCTTCTTCTTCTGTGATGCGATGTTGTGTTGTGAGAGATTCGAGAAGTTGTAAGGCTTTGTCGTATGCTGGGAAAAGCGACTTTTTACGAGGCTTACTGACGAGTATATCTATTTGATAGGAATCAGTTTTTAATAAGCCATTCAGACTGGAAATTTCACCCCAGAGCTTAAAGGCCTTTTCTTGAAGATAGTGTTCATCTTGTAGGTCAAAGGAATTGAACTTCACAAAATTCGTCCTTCCATTCTGCCAAATGTAATCGAAACGAGTGGTCGAAATTCGATTCGGTATTTCAATATCTTCTTTAAATAGTTTTAACTTTTCAGGAGAAGTCGAAAATTTCCTCAACCTTTGGTTGAATGCCTTTTTTAAATAAGCCTTGTCTTTTCTTTTCTTGGAATGATCGAGATAAACGCCGAAATATAAGTCTTTATAATATTTGAGGAGTGTACTAACATCTGCATAAGTTCCTGATTTGAAGTCAGAAAAGTAAAGGCTGCTGGCATCTTTGGGAATAAAAGCTGTTGTGATGGATGGTAGTTTTTCAGCGTAATGAGCCAATTGAATTTTTTTAGCGACTCGCTCAAAGGTTTTTAGATACCTTTTCAATAAGGGTAAATCTGCATCCGGATATAATTTGCTGACTCGCCCCAGGTGGGTAGGATATAAAAATCGTATTTCTTCTGTTCCCGGAAAAATGAACAACAACCCAATATTCACCTGTTCCTCCAGAAGATAGGAAGGACGGTATTTAAGGACGGTATAGAAGTATTGTTTGTTCATTGTTGTATTAAATTAAGCAAAATTCTTTGAAATTGCTCGGGTTGATTCTTTATGTCCAGTAAATATTGCTTGATCGCAGGGAAATCACCGGTAGTCATTCCTAGTTCATCAAGCTGTGATTGAATTTGATTCAGCTTTCCAATATCTAAATAACGTAAAATTTCAATAAAACCATCAAAAGTAACTGTTCCCTTTTTCTGTTGCTTCTGTAGTTGATTTAGAAAAATATGAGCTCCTTTTGCTCCTTGTGCAACACTCTCGTATTGATCAATTCCCTCGTACTCTGAAAAGGACTTTTGAATATCCAAGCTAAGATCATGATCGATCAGATAAAAGTGTTTGCCCTTGAAAATGATGTTCGGCTTTTTAGTTCTCCTGTCAAAGTTTCTGATCAACACATCAAAAGCAAAAATAGTTTCTATTTCCCAGGGGTCATAGTTGGAGATATGTAGGTCTTCGGAATAAGGCAAGGTTCCTTCTATGTATTCACATCCAAAATAATAGCCGGGGCGAATGTTTCTTTTTTGATAAGCTTTTTCTTTGTTAAGTTGGTCAATGATCGTCTTGTCTACATTAATTATGGCAGGCTCCGGTACTTTTAAGTCAAATTCCTGAGCAAGGATATTGGCATATAACTCTTTGGCCGTTGGGTTGTATTGATCAATATGCTTTTGGTCAAAGGTTTTGACAACATAATCTCCCACAGGTGTTCCCTTTGACTCAGCCACTGCCATAATGCTTGGGAGCGTGGTTCCTCCTTCTAGTTTGGTTTTTTCAAGGCTTGTGGCAGTGTATACCGGGATCATTGTTGAATATTAATCTGGATTTGTATAAAATGGCATTTTTAAAGTTAGCCTTTTTCGTTCATACTTATTCCCCGTTGGAAGATTTGGTTATAAAATAATAAATTTTTAATGCTTCGTATAGGTCTTAATAAGAGTGGTTCCCCATGCTTTGCCCTGGCCAGTATTCTTTAGTCCATTAATATTCTTGATACATTTTCCTATTGCTGGGTTTACTGCCGTTTTACTATACTTGGCTGTTAAATCCTTGTACTCCTTATAAGCCTCTGCACTACGATGTTCAATATATTGGAACGCACGCAGAGTTATGTGCTCATTGTCATTTTCTTTAATGTGAGGATTGATCCTATCTACAAATATCTTAATATCCTTTTCTAAATCGGTGCTTCTCTTCTTCATTTTATGCCTTTTTTTAATACCTCCTTGGAGCAATCTTGTTAAATATTACATTCTGCTGGAGGCTTTGGTGAAATAATTATGAGTGATTTAATTTGGATGTCCCTCACGCCGCCACCCCATCCCCATAGCGCTCAAAAATAAACTGATACACCCGATCCCGACGATCCGCCAATTCTTGGTCGGGGTACTTCTCCTCAGGAAGATAATACAACTTGTTCAAAATGTACGTACGCACCTGCGAGCTGAGCTGAGTACTTTCCCGCCAGCGCTCATGCTTCAATTTTTCCTGCTTTAACTCTTGTAATAACTCTTTGGCTATCTTCTTCACCTCAGTGCGTTCCTTTCGGGAAAGATCGTCTTTCACCAACAGATCGAAAATGGCCAGTGATTCTTCATCTAGTCCTTCTCGTAACGCCCGGGTGTCTTCCTCGCTGAGCTCTTCTACAAATTCCATGAGCTGACGAAAGGATTCTTCAATGGCGGCCTTGTCCTTGGCTTTGTTGTAATCGTCGATGATCTCCTGGTACTTTTTGTAGAAGTCGATACGAGAAGGATTTTGCTGGAGCATTTCCTGCATTTTGTCTTCTACGAGCTCTTTCATAGCACGCATATCGCTGTTTTGCTGCCGGGATTGCTCGAAGTAGTCCTTGAGCTTTTCAAAGTTAATCCGGCTGAGGTCCAGACGGATCTCTTCGGCGGGCTCCTCGAAGTTGACTTGTATTTTCTCGTCTACCACGGCCTGCAATCGCATCATGTATTGCGTGATGTCTGCTTCCCGGACGCCTCTTTGCAGATAGTTGTAGATGGCTTCAATGGCGTTCTTTTCGGCCCGGAAGGGGCGCTCTTCTTCTCCGGGCAACAGACCTTTGTATTTACGAAATACTTGGCGGGCGAACTTTTCATATTCCTTTCTGGTGTGGTCGTTTAGGCTGATCTTGTCTGCACCAGCCTTGATGACGGGGATGTTGCTGAATCCCTTGGCTTCAATCAGTTGGTCGAGATCGAAATCGAGGTCTTGCAGGTATTCCCGAGTCTCGGTAATGGCTTCACGGAGCTCCTCGACGAGCTTTTCTTTGTGATTGACCGGACTGGCGCCTTCCATGTCAGGATGGATCTCATCGGGGCGTCGATTGTCGCCTTTGCCGTAAATGGCGAGGGCTTTTTGTAAGCTGCGATAGACATTAATGTAGTCCACAATGGTCCCGTTGTTCTTGCCTTCGTGCACGCGATTGGCCCGGGCAATGGCCTGCATGAGGGTGTGGCCTTTCAAGGGCTTGTCGATGTACAAAGTAGACAAACTGGGTACATCAAATCCGGTGATCCACATGGCACAGACGATGGCGATGCGGAAGGGTTGGTCTTCGTCTTTGAATTCTTTTTCCAGGTTCCGTTGGACCATTTTTTCGCGGTGCTGGGCGATGTTGAGGCCCAATTTCCGAAAACGGTCAACTTCGTTTTGCTCCTGGCTGACCACCACGGCCAATTCCGTTTCATCAGCCCAGCGATAGATCTGTTCTTTTTCTTTTAGGTCTTGGTCGTCGATGGCTTGGTCACGTTCGGCTTCGAGCTGCTGTAAGTATGCTTTTTTGAAATGTTCCAGCTTGTCGTACATCTTGACGGCCGTGGGCTTGTCGATGCAGACGACCATGGCTTTGCCCATAAATCCGCGATTGAAAAAGTGCCAGATGATGTCTTTGGCGATGGTGTCCAGGCGTTTGTTGCTGGTGATGATGGGGTAGGACTGAGAAAATTGCCGCTCCAGTTTCAACCTTTGCTCGTCGCTGAGGTTTTCGTCTTCCAGGATCTCGGCCATTTCTTCGTCGATCTCGGGCTGCTCGATCTGGAGCTTGTCGCCCCGGTTTTCGTAGTAGAGCGGGACGGTGGAGCCGTCGTCAATGGAGCGCTTGAAATCGTAAATGGAGACGTAATCACCGAAGATGTTCTTGGTGAGTTCCAACTCATCCGAGATCAGGGGCGTACCCGTGAATCCGATGTAAGCGGCATTGGGCAGGGCATTGCGCATGTTCAGGGCAAGGGTGCCGTACTGACTGCGATGTGCCTCGTCGGAAATGACGATGATGTCGTCCCGGTTCGATAGCTTCGGATATTCCTGACCTTTTTCGGTATAAAACTTATGGATGAGGGTAAAAATATAGCGGTGGTTTTCCTGGAGCAGCGATTTCAAATGCTCACCGCTTTCGGCCCTGACTTGTTTGGTGGTGACGGCCCCCACACCGGAGAAGTTCTCGTAGATCTGCTTGTCGAGCTCCTTCCGGTCGGTAACGATGAGGAAGGTGAAGTTGCCTTCCAGCTTGCGGTGGATCTTTTGGCAGAAAAAAACCATGGAGTAGCTTTTCCCAGAGCCCTGGGTATGCCAGAAAACCCCTAGTTTTCCATCCTGCTCTTTGAGGTTGCGCACGGATTCAATGGCGCGGTTCACCCCCAGGTATTGATGGTTGCGGGCGATGAGCTTGGCCGTTTTGCCGCCGGAGGAGTCGAAGAGGAGAAAGTTTTCGAAGAGGTCCATCAGGATGTCGGGCCGACAAGTGCCTTGGATAATGCGTTCTAGATCGACTTCTCCCTCGTCTTCTTCATGGAGGCGCTTCCAGTCGTTGAAGTGCTCGTAGCGGCTGGTGATGGAGCCGATCTTGGCTTCCTCGCCATTGCTGAGCACAACAAAGGCATTATAGTGGAAAAGATGCGGAATGGCGTCTTTGTAGTCCTTGAGGTTGTCGTAAAAAGCATTTTCTACGCTGACGTGCAGGGCCTTCAGCTCGATAAAGACCAGCGGAATGCCGTTGACAAATAGCAGCACATCGGGTCGGCGTGTGTACAAGCTGCTTTTGACCCACAATTGCTGCACGGCCAGAAAGTCGTTAATGGCATAATTGTCAAAATCAAAGACCCGCAACTTTTTATCGCGGATAATCTCGCCCTTTTCGTTTTTGTAGGTGACGGATACGCCCTTTTTGAACAGCAGGTATTTCTCGTGATTATTGCCGACGAAGTCTTTGGAGGCCGTGACGCCGGTGATTTGATTAACGGCTTCCTCGTAGGCCTGCTCGGGCAGCCCGGGATTGAGCCCGCGAAGGGCCTGGCCAAGCCGTTGATTGAGTACAACTTCCTCTTTTGACATCCGGCCGAAGGTGCCCTCCTGGCCGAAAGTCTCCCTATTGTAGGCCAGCATACACTCCCAGCCCAGGGACGCGAGCAGGTCCATGGTGGGGGCTTCGATGAGGATGTTTTCGGAGTATTCGTAGCTCATGGGGTTGAGGTTTTCTTAAAAAAGGAATTTTTTGTATTTCCAGATCTCCCTGAAGACGTTTTACTCAGGGCTCACCGCCCTGAGTTTTTTTATGCTCTCTACATCTATCGTCCCATTCATTAATCTGGGCAGTAAAATATCGCGGGCTTCCTGGAGTTTTTGGTTTTGATATCTAAGGGTTTTAATTTGTTCGTGCATAGGCAGAACCAAATCTTTAAAAGTTTGAGCTATAGAATGGCTCGGTACTAAAACACTTTTTTCTTTTAAAAACTTAAAATGCCTAGCATAGTGATAATTTGAAAGATTTATATTCAATAAGCAATAAAAGAAGAGTTCTTGAGGCATTGATTTTTCTTTTGACACTATTAGCTGAGTGCCGTCTGCTCCTCTAGCAAATGGAAAATCAATGAATTTTAAAATCCTGGTATGATCTCCGAATATAATGATTGGCACATCATAATTAATTTTAAAGGATTCATTGTTTGTATATCCGCCTATAAAACCTGAGCCTTGATCAATTACAGGGATTTTTCCTGAATCTAAGTATTCTGATTTCTTAAGTTTTTTGGCGCCTGTGATTTTTCGTAAAAGTGAACCTACAGTCTTCTCCTCCCACCCCTCCGGCACACCATCCACCACTTCCACCTCCTCCCATCCCGGAAACCTCAAATGCACAAACCACTCCTTGTAAATCAACTGCGCGGCTTCCTCCAACAAGCGAACACGCCGCAGGTTGTTCTCGATCAGATCGTCATAGGCGGAGAGGATGGAGGCAATGGCGCGTTGGGTGGGGAGTGGGGGACAAGGAAAAGGTATATTTTTTATAATTTTTTGATTCAATGTTGCCATTGTAGCTCCATGTGATCCCTGGTTTAACATCCAGGCTTTATGATAATCAGTCAAAAAATAATAGGATAGAAACTCAGGCAGTACTATTTCATTCGATTTAAGTCTTAACCTAATACAATCTGATCCTTGGAACCAATTATTTTCCTTTTCAGAAATTAATACGTGCCTTTCAATTGCCCCTTTTCTTCCAAATACGATATCATTCTGTTGGAGTACATGGGATGAAAGCCTCGCTAGGGTTTTATCGTCAATATATTCTAATTTTTCTGGTCTTATCTTCCCAAAACCGATATTTCGGACATTGATTACAGGGGTACCGCTATCGACATAATCACTTGCTTTAAGTTGGGTGCCGAAAGGACCAGTTTTTATCTCAGCTAAATTTTCCTCAACTAGAGTACTTACTTTTTCTATTTTCCACTTCACTTGCATACTAATTGAGAATTCGGCTAAGGTTTTCAGAGATTTTTTCTGATAACAGGCGTGACTTTTTATCTAGCTGTTCTAGTTCATCTTTTATCTCATTGAGTTTCTCTTCAAAATCATAATCCTCCTCCACTTCCAAACTCACCCCTACATACCGCCCCGGATTCAAACTCCAGTCATTCTCCTTTAGTTCGGCCCGACTCACTTTCTTGCAGAAGCCCTCAATGTCCTGGTAGGTGCTGTCGGGGAAATGTTCTTTCAGCCATTCGAAATCGCCCAGCTCCGCTTCCTCCTGCCGGTACAGCTTCACGGTCGTTTCAAAACGGTGCAGATGCTCCGGAGAGAAGTCATTCAGGGTACGATTAACCTTGCGGAAGGTGTTACGAGCATCGATCATCAGCACGTAATCCTCGTTGTCGGGATGCTTGTTTTTATCCAAAAACCAGAGGTGGCAGGGCAGGGA
>JAUIKE010000199.1 GCA_030430845.1 Bacteroidia bacterium
ATACTGCTAAGTAGAAAAAAGGGCTCCATTTTTAGATAAAAAAGTCGTCAGTATCCTAGCATCACAGCATCATTCGGCTGCCCCCGGCAGCCAAATCAGCATCATTTTATTAGGGGCCTTTCGAAAATTCGGGATGATTCATGTTTACTTTTTTCACTCCTGCCTTAAAGCATCAATCGGATTAGCAAAAGCAGCCCGTAAAGATTGGTAACTCAAAGAAACAAAAGCTATAAGGCCCATTAACAAAAGTGGAACCACGAAGAACCACCATCCCAAATCAATTCGGTAAGCATAGTTTTCCATCCATTTCGAACTTGCGTAATAAGCCACCGGTAATCCTATAAGGCTTGCAAGCAGCAAAAGAAATACATAACTTCTTGACAATAAAGCGAGGATCTGCCCAATTGTAGCGCCTAATACCTTGCGGATACCAATTTCTTTTTTTCGCTGAACCACCATAAAGGAAGCCAGGCCAAACAAGCCCAGGCAGGCTATAAAAATGGATAAACCTGCAAAAACCGCAATCATCCTTCCATACCTAATGTCGTCCTGATATAAACGATTGAAATAATCATCGATAAAAAAGTATTCGAATGGAAAAGCCGGAAAAACATCAGCAAAACTTTTTTCAATCGCCACGATACCCTCCGACAAATTATCACGGCTGACTCTAAGCGAAAAATATCGACTGGCCTCCGGCCGAACAAGAAATACCGAAGGTGCCACCTTTTCTTTCAACGATTCCTGGTGAAAATCACTGACCACTCCCCTGACCTGCATCGGCTGCCGACCAAATAAGTATACAAATTCATTCACTGCTTCCTGCGGAGAGCTGAATTCCAACATAGCAGCGGCCGATTCCGTCAAAATTACCGCCGCGCTGTCACGATAGGATTTATTGAAATAGGCTCCGGCTAATAATTCCATTTCATAGGTTTCGACATAATTATTATCCACATATAGGAAATTGGCTACCTGAGCATCATCCAGATCATCTGAGGGTTCGCGTTTGATAACGATGCCGGTTTCATTGAGATTTCCGGGAACAACCAGCGAACGGGTGATTTGCTTCACATAAGGATTTTGATCCAGTGCGGCCTCCATCCGTTCAAGCTTTTGTTCTCTTAAGGCTATCGTAGAGTCCAATAAATTGGGCTGTTCAAATACCAACAAATGATCCTGATTGAATCCAAGATCCTGGCTTCTCATGTATTGAATTTGATAATAAATAGCAATCGTTCCGGCAATCAAGGCTACCGAAGCAGCAAATT
This sequence comes from Bacteroidia bacterium, assembly GCA_030430845.1. Classification (GTDB taxonomy): domain Bacteria; phylum Bacteroidota; class Bacteroidia; order Chitinophagales; family Saprospiraceae; genus JANQPA01. The sequence continues at coordinate 1,272 of JAUIKE010000199.1, forward strand.
GGAATACGGTGAGGGATTTTCGCAGCGCATTTCCCTGGCTGCTGGATTTAAAACTACCCTTCAATACCCGAACCGGGCGGTAACCAGATAAAACCATCGCCGGGTAAATACCTGCCACAAAGGTTCCAACTATTAATATTCCCAGTATTAAAAACCAAGAATTTGTATCAGAAAATATAGAAAAACCTAGGTTTTGCCCAATAAAAGCCTCCAGTGGAGCCTTAGTCAATTGAACCAGCCAGATACCTAAAACAACGGCAGCCAGATTATAAAAAAAGGATTCGGCAAAAAACTGCCCCATCAAACTTCGGCGATTTCCGCCCATCACTTTTCTGATCCCCACTTCCTTGGCCCTTTCTACTGCTCGGGCAGTAGTCAGGTTCACATAGTTTACCCAGGCAATGATCAGGATAAACAGAGCAATGACTTCCAGTAAATTTACGATCCCAGGATTTCCAGGAGGCCCTACTTCATTTAAAAAATGAGAATTCAAATGAATGGATTCCAAAGGCTGTAGGGTAAAATTATTGATACGCAAACGAACGCCGTTTTCTTCTAATACCGCATACCCCGGCTTGTATTTGTCGCGAATAGCCGGTATTTGGGCCGCTACATTTGAAGGCTTCACGCCTTCTTTTAACAAAATATAGGTCAGGTACAAGTCTCGGCCGCGCCAGCTTTCCTCATGTCGTTCAAAATCCCTTTGATGCAAAGTTTTATAACTGACCAGCACATCAAATTTAAGGTGAGAATTAGCCGGGATGTCCTCAAGCACTCCTGTAACGGTACAAAAATGTTCATCCCCTTCATTATTGGTAAGCTGGATAGTTTTCCCCAGAGGGTCCTGCTCCTGAAAATACCGCTTAGCCGTAGATTCTGTGATAATAACTGTGTTGGGTTCCGATAATGCGGTGGCTTCATCGCCCTTTAAGAGGGGGTAAGAAAACATCGAAAGGAAGCCGGGATCGGCAAAAAACAAACGGCTCTCTTTGAAGGACCTGGACGCCAGGCCCCGTTCCGATACCGTTACAACTGGATTGTTTTTGGCGCCTTCGTTGTACAGTCGAACCGCTTCCAATACTTCCGGAATTTCATCTTTCAGTGCCGGAGCTACTCCCGCAAAATTATCTGCAGCATCAAAAACGACTTTTCCGTTCCTGACATAATCGGTTTTTACCCGATAGATCCGTTCGGCCTTCTCATGGAAAGCATCATAACTTCGTTCAAACTTTACGTACTGGATTAAGGCCAGGCAGGCCCCTATACCAATAGCTAAGCCTAAAATATTGATCAAGGAATAAAGGCGATGCTTCATCAAGCTTCGCAGGGCAATTTTAAGGTGATTTCTAAACACAGTCGGTAATTTATGTTGGGTGACAAATAAGAAAGTGATCTGAGTTATTCTTTTATCCGTTCTGTGTATAAATTAGAAAAAAATAGAATTGGCTGGTATTTCAAAGCCTGAATTAATGAATATTTAAGTTTTGAAAGGGAGTTCAGTAGTCTTAAACTACTTTGATATGATCGGGTATTTAGGTAATTTGACATAAAATGTAATTTTTCCCTAAAACTAAAGCTGCTATGAAATTAAATTGCTTGCTATCGATCATGCTTCTATTGGGTTCCCTTCAACTCCATAGTCAGGAATTGCCCGAAGAGGATTTTAACATGATGTCGGAATTTGCACATGAAATGTGTGCCTCGATTTTTAAAGTAAAAAATTACGTTTACAAGGAAGCTCCTTATGAGAAGGATGATTTTTTTGATCCTCTACCTTCGAGCCAACAAGTAGCAGAGCTCGTAAAACTGATTAAAAGTTCGGCCAATATCTACATAGAAGAGGGCAGCTTTGGCCCTCAACTGGTTTTTTCCATAAAATACGAAGAAGACAAATATGAACTGCTGGACCATCTCGAAAAATTAAGTCTGGAGGAATCCTCCCTTGCAGATGAAAACGGCAAAGCTGTTAAGCTCCAGGGCTTTTACAACGTCAACAGATCCTCTGAGGAATACAAATTGATGGGCGGAATTGATAAAGAATCATACCAGGAATCAGCCACCATTTCAGGAGATGCCACCTATAGCTTTGAGATATTGGAGGACTATGAAGAAATAGAATTATCCAAAAAAGATATTGGTAAAACTTTCGAATTGAATGGCTGCTCCTTTAAACTAGTCGATATCATTCGAAACCAGATCATACTCGAGCCAATGTGTCAGGATGGCATTCCGGTGAAATTGATCAATTTCGCGAAAGAAAATACCGTGTATGAACCTTATGATTATATGACCCTGGTAGAAATGCAGGAGAAAGATTCTACCATCAATATCGAGGGGTCTTTCACACAATCCTCTCAAACCATAGACAAAAAAATGTTCAACATCTTCAAAAAGAACCCAAAGCTCTCTTTAAAAAAGTTCCGGAAAATGTTGACCTCAGAGGAGATCAAAAGATTGGAAATGCAGGACTCCATTTATCTGATCCTGGAACATGTGGCCCCTATTGGAGATAATTTTGTTCTTTTTTCTCCCATATTCAGAAAGGAAGAAATAACGGTACAGTATTAGTTTTGGGTTCAGGGTTTTGGGTTTGTCCGCGCCTGAACCCAGAACCCAAAACTCTGAACTCTGAACCCTAAAATCTATTCACTTCTCCATACACTTTCTGCACATTAGAAACAAACTGATCATAGCTGGAATTTTCAAAACCAAATTCCACTGCTTTGTCGAAGAGAGGTTGGGCTTCTTCCGGTTTTTGCTGCAACAAACGGATGACTGCCAGATTATAATAGGCTTTGGAATACTTCTCATCAATAGAGAGCGCCTGATGAAGATGTGTTTCTGCTTTATCTAATGCTCCTTTTTCTAAATATACCAAGCCCAGGTTATTGTGTGCCATGGCATCTATATCCGAAGTATAGTTTCCGAAGTTGTAGTACATCAGTTTTTTCTTCCAGGGTTGTTCTTCTATTTCTTTAAGAAAAGTGAGGAAAAAATTTTCAGCATCGTCCCAATCCTGCTTATTCAATGCGGAAAAGCCCCGGTAGAAGTTACGAAGAGGATAGTTAACCAAGCGGCCTAACAAAAGGATCAGCAAGCCGCTAATGATCAGGATGTATGCCGGAAATTTAAAAAAATAGATCAGCACCAGAGTGATGATGATTATGTCAAAAATGACCATCAGATAGATGTACTTTTTAAATTTATTTTTCACGTTTTATGTTTTTTATACCAAATAAGATAGCTTACTAATCCTTTCTTCGTATTTCCCCGTCCCGCTGAAGCCATAGCGAAAGCGGACCGCCCTTCGTCCCTCAACCCTCGTCCTTCATATTCGTCCTTCGTCCTTCAAAAAATCCCTGTTTCTTTCCCGTCCAGGCTGACCGTATTTTTTTTCTCCCAATAAGCCTTGATCCCCTCTTCCCCCTGTTTGTCCGACCACCATCTCAATTCTTCCCGCTGGCCCTGGTACTCATAAAGGGGCACGCCGAAGCCGCAAGAAGACTGCACCATTTCGATGTCTATTTCAATCAGCTGCCGGGAGCCCGTAAAATCCGGAAAATGCCGGATCAGTTCAGCCCACTGATCATCTCTTTGATGATAGACCTTTGCATGGCCATACAACCTAAGGATAAGTGGCTTGCCCTCAAAAGCACAGAACATAACGGTAATGCGGCCGTTTTCCAGCAAGTGAGCGGCTGTTTCGTTGCCACTGCCTGTTAAATTGAGCCATAAGGCCCGGTTTTTATCCAAAATACGGAAGGTATCCATTCCTTTTGGAGAAACGTTGATTTTCCCTTCTTTACCTGCCGTACCTATAAAAAACATTTTTTGCTTATCAATAAATTCTATGAGTTTGTCATTTAAACAGTCGAGTTGCTTACCCATTGGTTTATGCTTGTTGGTTTTGAAATGAAGGGCAAAATACGGTTTTACCCGCTTTAGTCCAATAGTTCATAGTTTAGGTGCGTACTCCGAACCCAGAACCCGGAACTAAACATTTTCCCCTCCCAAGACATTTTAATAGGAAAACTCATATCCTATGGCAGAAGATAAGTTGCTAGAAGATGAAATAATTGAAGAATCGGCAACGGACAATGGCCAGCAATTACAGGTCATTGACAATGTACTACCCAAACATATCAGTGTTTTGCCACTGAGCCACCGGCCGGTATTTCCTGGTATTTCCATACCACTCACTTTTGCTGGAAAAGAAAAGATCAAGGTCTTAAAAAAGGCCCATGAAGAGGAAGAAGGATACATCGGGTTGGTTTTAGCTCAGGAACTCAATGAAGAAGACTACACCGAATCTGAAATGTATGAGGTTGGTACTTTGTACCAGATCATGCGTATTGTACCCATTGCTCCAAATACCGTTCAGGTATTAGGCAGAGGTGTGCGTCGATTTGCTAAAGAAAAGGCCGTCCTTGTCAAACCCAATATCCGCTGGGAAGTAGCCTATGCGGATGTTCCCAAAGGCAAGCCTAGCCCGGACCTCAAAGCCTATATGATGGCCATCAGTACAGAGATCCGAGAAGTACTCAAACTGAACCCAGTTTTTCAGGAACAGGTGAACATGGTAGTCGGCCAACTGAATTATGAAGCGCCCGGGCAGACAATGGACGTGATTAGCAATCTCCTCTCCGGCGATTCCGAAACCTTACAAGAATTACTGGAAACTTTTGACCCACTGGAAAGAGCTAAAAAGCTTTTGAAGCTTATTAAAGAAGAACTGGAGGTCGCTAAAATCCAGCAGCGGATCACCAAGCAGATTGATGAGAAGGTCAGTAAGCAGCAAAAAGAATTTTTCCTGCGCGAACAGCTTAAGGCTATTAAAAAAGAGCTGGGCATGGAAAAGGACGAGAACGAATCGGAGGCAGAAAAAATCGAGAAAAAACTGGCTGAATTAGATCTCCCCGAAGAAATCCTGAAGATCGTCGAGCAAGAATTGAACAAGCTCAAAACACTCAACCCACAAGCTCCGGATTTTAATGTTACCCGAAACTACCTGGAAACCATCTCAGAGTTGCCCTGGGGAATTTTTTCAGAAGACAATTCCGACATTAAGGAAGCAAGAAGAATACTTGACCGGGACCATTACGGCCTGGAGGAAGTTAAAGACCGGATCCTTGAGTTTTTAAGTACCATTGTCAAAAGAGGGAAGATCGCCGGTTCCATCATTTGTCTGGTCGGCCCTCCCGGTGTGGGTAAAACATCTATTGGGAAATCCGTAGCGCATGCTTTAAACCGTCAATTTTTCCGCTTCTCCGTGGGCGGTATGCGAGACGAAGCAGAGATCAAGGGACACCGGCGCACCTACATCGGAGCCATGCCTGGTAAAATGATCCAGGCGCTCAAGCGAGTGGGGACCTCTAATCCTGTAATCATGTTGGACGAAATCGACAAGATAGGCACCAGTTTCAGAGGAGATCCTGCCTCTGCCCTGTTGGAAGTCCTGGACCCGGAGCAAAATTCAAGTTTTCTGGATCATTACCTGGATTTACCTTATGATCTGAGTAATGTGCTGTTTATCACGACAGCCAACCAATTGGACACCATCCCCGGGCCACTGCTTGACCGGATGGAGATCATTCGCTTGTCCGGATATGTCATGGAAGAAAAAATTGAAATTGCCAAGCAATACCTGGTGCCGAAACAGCTGGAAGAGCATGGTTTTGAAAAAGACGAGATCACCTTTTCCGAAGAAGCATTGGAGGAAATTGCGGATAAATATGCTCGGGAAGCCGGCGTACGGAACCTGGAAAAGCAGATCCGAAAGATCATCCGCAAAACGGCCCTCAAACAAGCCGAAGACGATCATCCGGATTTTGAGATCAGTAAAGAGGATGTCGAAGACCTCCTTGGTAAGCCTGTCTTTAGAACCGAAAAATTGTACGACAAGCCCATTCCGGGTGTTGTCCTGGGCTTGGCTTACACTTCTATGGGAGGCGCTACCCTGTATGTGGAAGCCACTGGCATCAAAACCGGCAAGCCGGGCTTTAAACTGACCGGTCAATTGGGAGATGTAATGAAAGAATCGGCAGAAATTGCCTACAGTTACGTTCGTTCGCTGATCTGTGAAATGAATGAAGATTGTAAGGATTATTTTGAAACGCATCAGGTACATCTGCACGTACCGGCCGGCGCTACACCTAAGGACGGTCCATCCGCAGGTATTACCATGTCACTGGCCCTTTACTCTTTAGCCACCGGACAAGCCGTCAAGGATAGCCTCGCTATGACTGGAGAAATTACGCTAACTGGTAAGGTTTTGCCCATCGGTGGTGTCAAAGAGAAGACCATTGGTGCCCGAAGAGTTGGTATAACTGAATTGATCTTTCCTATTGATAATCAGAAGGATTTTGAGGAATTACCTGATTATATTAAAGAAGGGCTGACAGTTCATTTTGCCGACTATTTTGAGGATGTGTTGAAAGCAGCGATTGAAGCGTAATTAAATGCCCGCGGCATATAGATAGGGCTGTAATTATCCCCAGGCAGGTACAAGCTTGTTAAGTTCTGAAATTCCAAGAGCCTCGTAGAGGCGAAATACCTGCCTGCCTGCGAGGCAGGTCGGTAACAAGGCATCAACCTAACCCAAAGCTCGGGAGGAGCGTAATATGCTTACAATCCTGGTGGTTCATATAACGCTCCGCCGGAGCTTTTCAGATAGAACTCAACAGCCCAGTTCGGTAGGGGAGATAATTTTTAAGGCTTCAATGTATGGAGTTAAATGCCGCGAACACCTAAACATAATCATACAAAAAATTTAATTTTATTAAAACAAAATGTATATTTGAGACTTAGAACAATAGCAAAGTCTCAAGTGAAACAACTATTCTACTCTCTCTTCGGCTACCGTTTTATTTACCTGGGCATGTCCACTAAAAACCTGGGGCGAATAAAAATCGGCATTGCCCGTGATGTAAAGCTAAGATGGAAAGCCATCGATAAAAACATGAAAGGGCGGCAATTCCCTATTTTTTCACTACCCTGCTTTCACGCATTTTGGTTTGAGCAGCACCTCCACCGGGTCATGCGAAAATTTAACCGGCCGGTTATTGGCGACGGAGGCAGCGAGTTTTTCACCTACACCAATCCATTTAGCTGGCTCGGGTGGGTGTATGTGATCTGCGCTATGCTCATGGCTTTTCTTATTAGCCATTTACTTATTTATTTAGCTATTACCGGTGCCTGGTGCTGGTATTCAGAGAATGATTTTATGGTTTTTCAAAAGGATATGCTGGCTTTTATTACGAAATGGTTTTTGTAAAAAACTTGCAGGCTGTGTGTGTTAACCTATCTGGAAATAATAGCCGTCCAACCGCCTCCTGCTGCCATTTTTGCCAGTATTTTTGAGCTCTTGTTCACTTTAAAGCTTTCTTTTTTATAGTCTTCCGCAAACCGGCCGGCATTGACTCCATCTTTGAATACCTCCATTTTATACATTCCTTCTCCCAAAAAAGACAAATCCAACTCCAATTCACGAGGGTCCCAATCGGTCATCGCTCCGATGTACCAGGTATCGCCTTTTCTTCTGGCCACTGCAATATAATCGCCGACTGCCCCATGCAGTACCCGAGTTTCATCCCAGACTGTAGGAATCCTGACTATAAAGTCAACTGTTTCCTGCTCCTCGTAATATCTCGAAGGGGATTCACAAAGCATTTGCAAAGGGGCTTCATAGACAACATACATGGCCACCTGGTGAGCTCGTGTACCCAAACTCATGGGGCGTTCGAAACTGATGGAAAAATTGGTATCCACCTTATTGATCATGGCTCCAGGTGTATAATCCATTGGCCCGGCCACCATCCGGGTAAAAGGCAAAGTAACATTATGCTCAGGAGTGATGTCCTTACTCCATTTGTTATGCTCACTTCCCTTAACGCCTTCATAATTGACCATATTTGGATACATCCTACGCAAGCCCGATGGTTTAAAGGCGCCATGATAATCTACTAAAAGCTCTAAACGGGCGCACTCCTTCACAATCCGTTCATAAGAACTGACCATGTACTGGTCATTTCGCTGCATGAAGTCTACCTTTACCCCTTTTACCCCCCAGCTTTTGTAGGTTTCCAGAATCTGAGTCGTATTGGCGTCCAGGGGTTTCCAAAGTACCCAGAGGATCAGCTCCACTCCTTTTCCTTTTCCGTATCTGATCAATTCAGGCACATCCATATCCGGATTAAAATCGAGTATCTCAGTAGTTGATTTGGTCCAACCTTCATCAAGTATCACATACTCTATCCCGTTTTTAGCAGCAAAATCGATGTAATATTTATAAGTGGCGGTGTTCAGTCCGGATTCAAAGTCAACTCCATAAATATTGTTGGCATTGTACCAGTCCCAGGCCACCTTTCCAGGTTTTATCCAATCCGTATTTTCAATCGCCAAAGGTTTTGACAGTTGATAGGTGAGGTTACTTTCCACCAAGGTACGATCATCATCACTCAGGATAAAAACACGCCAGGGATAGGCTCTTTCACCGGATACCTCAGCGATGTAATCAGCCTGTTTGGTCAGGATCTGATTGCGGTCGGGGGATTGCTTGTTATCTATGGCCTCCAAAACAAATTTTGGGAACGTGGCCTCCATAGTTGTATTGCCATTGCCTCTCAAAAACATACCTGGATAATCATGAAGGGCTGTTTCTGTGAACAACACCTTAGCATCAGTAGTCATAAATAACACCGGGAGGCTACAAAACTCCTCACTTGATATTTCGGCCAAAGATTTATTTAAATAATCCCGTTCATTATGTGAGTACATGGATACTTCCTGGGGAAAAAGGGAACGGGTGCCTGCGGGAAAGCTCAACGAAACTTTTTCAGACATTACATTTCGCTTGGTTTTACCATCGTCCACAAACTGATAAGCTACCCCATCATTGTATGCCCGAAAGTGAAGTTGATATCCTTTTTCGAAGATTAGACTTAGTTGTTCATATTCATCCTTGATCTCGGAATCCTTGTGTGGTATGGTAGGATAGATCATGGAGGAAAAGCTTTGCATAGCATGTTTTTTGACCTTCGGATTAACACCAAAATCGGATCCGGAAGAAAAGTCCATCCCCGCTTCTGCTTTTTCTATGACTGTTTTTCCATCCAGGGAGACCGACCAGGAAATACTGCTGCCCACTTTCACGGCCAATTCTATTCGGTCGTCGGGAGATTTGATGGTGAAGTTTTGGGCATGAATTTGTGATATACCAAGTAATAAGGAAGCCAGGAAAAGTATGTGTTTTATCATTTTAGGATTGTTTTTATGTCAGGCACCTTAAAAGTAGGTCATTTCAAGCAATTTATTTAATGATAAAAAGGGTCCGTAGCCTGTATGCAATGTACTACTCTAAAAATGCATTTTCATCCCTTCATGTGACGCCACAAAACCAAGGGACTCATAAAACTTCAATGCATCCGGCCTCTTTTTATCGGTCGTCAACTGTAATACATGGACCCCTTTCTCTTTGGCTCGCTCAATGGCCCATTCAAACATTTTTTTGCCCAAACCACGGCCGCGTTGATCTTTTCGAATACGCACCGCCTCGATTTGAGCACGGATGCCTCCCTGGTAGGTCAGATATGGAATAAAAGTCAGTTGAAAAGTGCCGAGGATCTCAGCCTCCTTATTTTCGACTACCATGAGCTCTTGATTAGGATCAACAGTGATTTTTTCAAAAGCATTTAAATAGGATTCAGGGAGTGGATCTTGAAAATTTTCTCGCCGGCTTCCCAATTTATCATCGGCGAGCATGGCTACGATGGAGACCAGATCATTTTTGGAGGCTTTTCTGATAATCATTCTGTGTAATTTAATTTCTGGCAAATAAAAGGAATTTTGGGGACACGGATGTACACCGATCGGTATGATCCGTGTCGACCCGTGTCTCATTATATCCTTTTAAATAGCTTCCTCTACCGGGGTATTCCACACTCCCGTTGCAGCCGTTTCTTTCACGTATTGGGAGAAATCCTTAGCTTGTCTGCCAAGTACCTTTTCTACATCCTTCGTCACTACCGTATTTTTCTCTGCATCCAAAACTTCAGTGAATAGATAGTTAATCAACCAGATGTAATCCGCCGGCACCTGGAATTCCTCCAGCATTTTCGTATAGGCGCTCAAAGTGATGGGCGTAAACTGGATATCACGACCGGTAGCCGCCGAAATCTCCTGAACGACCTCCGGGAAAGTCAGTAATCGTGGGCCGGTCAATTCATAGATCTGCCCGTTGTGCTGATCGTTCATCAAAGCAGCTACGGCTACATCGGCGATGTCCCCCGTATCAATGTAAGGTACTTTAGCCTTCGCTTTTGGTAAGGCCACCTGCCCGGCCACGATGGGGTCCAGGAAGAAGCTTTCGCTGAAGTTCTGGCTAAACCAACTGGCTCTAACGATCGTATAATCAATACCTGAGTGAATGACTACTTGTTCACTTAGTTCAGCCTCCCGCTCGCCTTTGCCTGAAAGTAAAACCAGTTTTTTCACCTTCGCTTTTTGGGCTTCTTTCACCAATCCTTCAATGGCTTGCAGAGCTCCGGGCACGGCCAGGTCCGGCTGAAAGGTAATGTATACTTTGTCCATTCCTTCCAACGCAGCGGCCCAGGTGGAAGGGTCCTGCCAGTCAAATGCCGGCTGCCCGCTTCTCGAACCTACCCGTACATTTTGCTGCAATTGGTTCAAACGCTCTACAATTTTACGACCGGTTTTGCCGGTTCCTCCGATGACTAAGATGTTGTTTTTCATTTTTAAAGGTTTAAATGTTATTGAATAGTTGATAGATGGTATCAGTTTTTCAGAAAAACCAATAGCAGAATGAGGAGGGATAAAACCGAGCATACCGTTCTGATCATATGCAATTGGTTCCATTTCACTTCATACGTCCTCCTGATTTCTGCTATTCTTTGCTGGCTTAGCTCGCCTAGTTCCATGACGTCCAGCCACTCATTCAGGGGCACATTTCCAAAAGCGGTCACTCCAAAGGTGCCGATCAGGTAAAAAAGTGCAGCAGCCACCACCAGCCAGAAACTGAGTCCTCTTCCGGTTTGATATTCCTGTATTGTATAGGCTATCAGCAAAACCAGGCTCCCGAAAAAGATCAGGAAAAAGGCCGGGTTCAATATGGCCCGGTTGATAGACTGCATGGTTTCCAGATAAGTGAAGTCCCCTACTCTGCGTGTTCCTGGGATGACGGACACAGCCCAGGCATAAAAAAAGCCCGCAGAAAGGCCCGTCAGCAAGACGGTCAGATAAGGAATGATTGTTTTAAGTGTGAGTTCCATAAGGCATAAAGGTTTTGTTCTTTGTTGTTACAAAGGTGCAGTCTTTATGCCGAGCTGACTTGTTCGGAAAGGAGTAAGATTTGTTTGAAAAGGATAAAGGGTGCTGCCTCATACGAATCTGGGGCTAGAAAAGAGAGTTGCCGGATGTTGTCCTGAAATAATTTCAAATTAATTGGGACAAATAACCTATCATAAATAGGCTTAATAGCCCATGGCTTCAGCCGTGGAAAAAAGGGTATAAGCATTATTGAAGCCCTGTAGGGGTGAGGGTACAGATTTTGCTGCCCCGCTTGGGCGAATAAATCCAGGTGTCACCCGTAGTCCCCAAGCTGAAGCATGGGGCTCTTGATTGTTCCTCCCTATGGAAGGCCCCAAACACCTCCACAGGCAGCAGATAGGCTGCTGTCAAAAAAATAGCCATTGGGTGCCCATGGTTTTTTTAGCCTTTTAATAGCCCATGAGGCGGATGAGACGCACCCATTTATACTTATCGTTTGATGTCGCTAGGCCGAAAGCCAAACTTTTTGAGAAAGGCATTGGAGAAGGAACTGAGGCTATCATAGCCGACCTCCCAGGCAGCTTCCTGGATGCTGATGTCCTGGTATCGAAGCAAGTCATGAGCCTTGGAGAGGCGTTCGTTTTGGAGGTATTTAAAAACCGGTACGCCGAATAACTCCTTGAAGTTCTTTTTCAGCTTGAAGTTATTCAGGCCAATCTGGCGGGACAGTTCTGACAAAGAAGGTGGGTTTTCTAAATCACTGAGGAGGATTTCTTTCGCCCGGTAAAGTTTTTCTCGCTCGCCAGCCGGGATCTTTCCTTCACTCATCATGGATAGCTGTCCGAAAAAATGAGACAACAAAGCCGTGATCTGACTTCTGAAAAACATCATCTTGGCTTTCCCCTGGTACTGAATATGGAAAATTTGGTTTGTAATGGTCTGCATTTCCGGGGTCATAAAAAAGCGAGGCCCTTCTACATAATGATCTTGTGGATGTACCAGCTGATGCAATAGATCACCGAATAACTCGCCCTCTTCAGAAGGCAGTTTTTCCAAATTCCTCAAAGCAGTGGCCACCACCACACACTCCAGCGGTTTATCCGCCGAAACGGTATGCTCAAACTCTACTTGTTCATCCGCATAAAAGGAAAGCGCCAAGCCCTTGGTATGGTCATATTCTTGTTGCTTTCCCTCATACTTGACGGCTAATTTCACATTTCCTGCACCATAAAAAGCCACGGCAATGATCGGTTCGTCAAAAAAACAAGAATCTACGATGGATTCATTGGCATTAGCTTCTTCTACTAATATGATGAAATCGTTGATGTGAATAAAGTCCCGTGTCATGATGATATTGATTTATCCAAGTTGCTTCTTGGCAACCTGGGTTAATTAGCCTGACTGCTATCTCCAAAATACGGTATTTTAAACAGATCGTTGATCGGTTCGGTTCTGACGGTATCCAAAATGGTCTGCATTTGTTGGATAAGTTCAGGATGCTGGTCAGCGATATTGTTCTGCTCCAAAGAATCCACTTCCAGGTTGTACAATTCAAACGGCCCGGGTTCCTTCTGCAATCCCTTCCGGATCAGTTTCCAATTGCCTGTTCGCAGTGCTATCTGCCCGCCATATTCCGGAAACTCCCAGTATAAATAGTCGTGTTCCGCCTGTTGTTCTCCCAACAAAGCCGGTAAAAAACTCAGCCCATCTATATCCTCAGGCGGTTCTACGCCGGCTACTTCACATAAAGTAGGCAGCACATCCCAAAAAGCAGATACATGATTGGAGGTTGTCCCCTCTCCTATTTTGCCCGGCCAGCCGGCAATCATAGGCACCCGAATCCCTCCTTCATAAACAAAGCCTTTTCCTCTTCCGTAATTGGTGGCAAAGGGTTTAGCGCTATCAAACCATTCGGTATCAGCCCCTCCGGCATAAGTCGGTCCATTGTCGGAAGAAAAAATAATGAGGGTATTGTCATATTGCCCTGATTCCTTCAACTGCCTGATCAGCTCACCGATCTGTTCATCCAGATAAGAGATCATAGCGGCATAAGTCGCTCTGGGGTGCCTGGTCGGGAAATAGCCATTATTTCCAAGGTAGGGTTCTTCTTCGCCAAATTTTTCCCGGTAATAATCAACCCACTTCTTCGGTGCCTGAAGGGGAACATGCGGGATGGGCGTAGCCCAATAAAGGAAAAAAGGCGTTTTTTCATTTTGATCCACAAAACCTTGGATTTCTTCAAACATCAGTTCCGGACTATAGTCTGCTAAAGAAAAATCGGCATAACTACTTTCATCATATGGATCGGCTGCTTCTGCTAGTTGAGTACCAGGCGGTACGGTATCGTTTTGGAGAAAAACGCGTTGCTCGTTTTTATATAAATGCAAGGGATACAAAGTATGAGCCTGCCGCTGGCAATTGTAGCCATAGAAAAAGTCAAAGCCCATTTTGTTAGGAATGCTGTGCGTATGTGGAGCGCCCAGGCCCCATTTCCCAACAATCCCGGTAGTGTAACCGGCTTGCTTCAAAAGCTGACCAAGTGTAATGGTCCCCTCCGGCATCGGCCGTTGCCCCTCCAAGGTTGAATCTTTAAACATGGCTCGGTAATTCCACACCTCTCCGCGGCTGTTCCACTCATCATTTCCCCTGATGGGCACATGCCCGCTATGTTTACCGGTCATGATGATCGCACGTGATGGGGCACATACAGGAGCGCCGGAATAATGTCGGGTAAAGCGCATCCCGGAGGCTACCAGGGCATCCAGGTTGGGAGTCTCAATTTTTTCTTGTCCGTAACACCCCAGTTCTCCATAGCCGAGGTCATCGGCCAGAATATAGATAATGTTGGGTAGAGATGGGGCTTCCTCTTGAGGAGCTTGGCAAGACAGAAGGGCCAGCAAAGGAATGATTAAAATGCCAGGTTTCATGTTGCAATTCGTAAATTGGGGTTGTGTAAAAAGTCCTTCGGCCTTTTCACACAACCAATAATATATTTTTTGGAGGTGGTTTAAAGCCCGTACGGGCTTTAAACCACCTCCAAAACAAAATTATCTGGGGTGGGTAAAAACGAGGAACGAGTTTTTACACAACC
>JAUIKE010000200.1 GCA_030430845.1 Bacteroidia bacterium
GAACTAGGTTCTTCTTTTTGAGTAAGTGCTAGCATATTTTGTTTTTTGGTTTAAACTAAAATACGCATACTTTACTCAATTGAAGAACCTTTTATTTTAAATGTCAACCGGCATGTGAAACATGCCTAAAACAACCTCCTAAACAAAATTATCTGGGGTGGGTAAAAACGAGGAACGAGTTTTCACACAACCCCAAAGAAATATTATTGGCTGACGAAACCCGCCTGCCGGCAGGCAGGAAGGACGTAGGACTTTTGAGACAGCCCCTTCCTTGTTTATAGCTCCTGAAGTCTTAATTTGTACGTATACCTGGGCGTAGCCTGATAGAGTTTTTCATACAACTCCTTGGCCTTTTTCCGCGCTGCCTCATCATCTGGGTTTATTCGAAACCATTCAAAAGCAATGGCCGCTTCATGGTCAGTACTCAAAATATTTTCCTCCAATTCTTTAAGGATAGACACGGAGACTTCTGTATTTCCGGCTTTCTGATTGACTCGGGCCTGAAGGATATGTGCCTCAAATAACAGGTCCGGGTTACCTAACTCGGTGGCTACCTCTAAGGCTTCATGGCAAACGAGTAATAGATTTTTCTCATCCATTGTTTCTAATAATACCGCTCCTTTTTCAACCAGACTATAGCCTAATACCAATTTATTCCCAATTTTTCTCGTAACATCAATGGCTCGATCATAAAAATGCAGGGAGCGCTCATAGTTGCCGGTCAGGTAGAAAACATCGCCCAGCGTATTCACTGCCTTGGCAATACCTTTTTGATAGCCGAGCTCTTCGGAGATCATCAGGTCTTTTTGGAGGTATTCGATAGCCTTATAGAATTCTCCCTTAATATTCAGGAGTTGGCCGATGAGCCCTAATGCAATAGCAACGCCTTGCTTATCTCCCAATTCTTCACAGATTTGGAGGTCTCGCTGGTATTGTTCCATGGCTTGTTCGTAATCTCCCTTACGCTCGTAAATAACGCCAATATTACCAATGGCAATAGGCATAAGTAACTTGTTGCCAAGCTCTTCACTTAATTCAAGTCCTTTTTCGAAACGCTCCAAAGCCTGTTCGTAGTCTCCCTTTTCAAGGTAAACGACCCCGAGGAAGGTAAGAATAGTTGCCATGCCCTGTTTGTCGTTACTTTTCTGACAAATAGCGAGTTGCTCTTCCTGTACTTTGATTCCCTCATCATAATCACCTTGGTTCATATAGGTAAGGCCAAGGTTGGATACGATTTGGGCGTTTACCGGAATAGAGTCATATTTTTTAGACAGCTCAATACTTTCAGCGAAAAAAGCTTTGGCTTCTTCATAAGCACCTTGACGAAAGTAAAGGTTGCCGATATTGCCATAAACTTCAGAAATGCCTTCCTTATCATCTATCGATTCAAACAAACGGGCGGCCGTTTGCAGGTAATCCATGGACTTCCGGTATTGACCTTTTAGCATGAGCACCCGCCCCATCCGATTGTTAGCCTTGCCTAGATGCATGGCATCCCTCGTTACCTTAGCTAGCTTAAGGGCATATTTATAAGCTTCTTCACACTGATCCCATTGCCCGATAAGCTCAAGGATTTTTCCTTTTTTCAGGTGTGTTTGTATCTGAGTATAGGAGTCTTCCTTAGTATTTAATTTTTCTAATAATTTTTCATAAAAATCGAGTGCCTGCTGATTTTGAAAATTACTTCGGGCATAATCAGCCGCTTTTCGCAGATATTCACAGGTTTTGTCAAAAACATCCGCTTGCTCATAATGAAAAGCCAGGTCCACATATCTTTCCTGCGTATTATTACCATACAGTTTTTCGATGGCCTCTGCAATGAGCCGGTGTAACTGCTGCAAGCGGACCCTTAACTGCATGCTATAGGCCGCTTCCCGGAGCAAAGAATGTCGAAAAATATACCTCAATTCATTCATCGCATGCCAAATTTGCCCCTTTTCTGCCATGTGAATCTGCTCATTAAGAATCTCGGTGGCTTGCAGGTCGGTGCCGTTGAACACATCATTCCCTTTCATGACCTCGGAGAGGATCGGTATCTCAAATTCCCGGCCGATCACGGCAGCAGCCTTCACTGTTTCCTTTACAAGAGAAGACAGACGGTCTATACGGGCCGTCAAAACAGCCATAATGGAATTCGAAAGTTTAATGTTTTGGTCAATGATGTTCCATTCGCCGTTTTCAAATTCTAATAATTCACTCTCTGCAAAGTATTCCAGTATTTGCTCTAAATAAAAAGGATTACTATTCGTGGTTTTAAGCAATAATTCATAAAACTCCTCGCTGATCTGGCCTTGAAGAATGGTTTCGGCAAAACGTCGGACAGCCATTGGCTGAAGATAATTTAGATTGATCTCCAGTATGGGCAAATGATAAGATTCTACCAGACTCTGATTGATAATCTGAGGTTTGGAGCCATCGTCTCGATAACGGGAAGTAACCAACAACAAGATGGGAAAACGATGGAGTTGCCGAACAAAGTCCTCAAGCAGTTCTTCTGAGTTTTCGTCAATCCAGTGCCCGTCTTCCAGTTCAAGTACCATAGGCTTGATCAAAGATTCGGCCATGAGCAGGTTGATAATGGCAACGAGTGTATTTTGATATTTTCCTTTAGCATCCAATTGGAGCCAGAGCGAATCTGTGTAGATGATACCTATTAAGGCGGCTAGTACGGATTTAGTCCGTTTTATTTCTTTGCGAATATCCTCAACAGCGGGATGCTCCTTTTTTTTGAGTTCTTCGAGCAGCCACTCATATTTATATTCAAAATTTTGCAGGTTGATGTCAGCCGCTCCGTCAGGGGATTGGTCAAAGTAGTTTTTTAAATAATAAGTGAAGGGATTAAAAGGCTTCCGCAAAATTTGGTCAGCCTGGCAGGTATGCCAATTTATTTCACCACTTTCGGTCAGTTGTTTTTTGAGTTCGTGAGTTAACCGACTTTTTCCAATACCGGCTTCTCCGTAAATGTAGGCAATACCGGCAGCCTGTCCTTTCCAAAGCGGTTGCGCGACTTCCCTCAGTTGCTGAAACTCAGTTTCTCTGCCCACCATGGAGCCACTGTACACATTACGGATCCTGTAATTGCGACCGATCAGCTTAAAGGTAGGAACCGTACCCTTAATGCCCTTATATTTTATGTCGCCTTTATGCTGAAAAGTAAAATGACGGTCTTTCTGAATTTCCTGATCTACCAGGACCTCGCCCCAATCGGCATATACCATAAGCCTGGCCGCCAGGTTGACCCTATTACCAACAGCAGCATACTGACACCTTTCTTCACCTCCGACAATTCCGGTATAGGCCGTACCTATCGTTAGGCCGGCCTTAAAGCGTAGCCCTTTTTCAAACTGTAGTTCTCGCAGCTCACTTCTCAATGCATATATAAACTCCAGGGCCCGTTCTATATTATTTTCGAAGGTGACCGGTGCTCCGAAAAAGCCGACCATTACGCCTCCTTTATCACCAAAATCGATTTCTTTGAAATACCCGGAAAAACTAATGATTTCTTCCATGACGGTGGACGCAAACTCATTCATGAGTTCGTGTGATTCAACACCGTCGAATGACAAAAACACCGCAATAACGGTCCGGAATTCTCCTTCCTGATTATACTGAACAACGGATTTAGGTAGAAAGCGATTCAGTACAGCTTCCTTCATTAATGGTAAAACGGGTGTTTTATTTTCCTCCGGGAAAGTGTATTTAATGGTGTGCTCCAGTCGGTAGCACTCCTCGCTGACGGGCGTCAGATCTACCTCGTTATGGTCAATCTGTTGATAGAGCGCCTTATCAATGATGATCTGTTGGTTGCGCGCAATCGTCTGGCAGAAGTTGCAGTTGTCAATCGCCGGACCTCGGAAGTAATAGGCTTTGTCTTGCTCACCAACAATACCCCATTGAACCTGACCGAAGGCCAGGCCGATTTTTAAGCCGATCGTAAAATTATTGAATTTGTATTCTCTTTCCTGGAAAAGGTCCCTGACGGATTGAGCAGCGTCTATCAGAGCCAAAGCACTGGTATCTTCGCGGGCTCCGGGAAAAATAGCGACAAAGGCATCTCCTGCAAAGTAAGGAATAAATCCTCCCCTGACATAAACTTGTTCGACAAGTGGGCCAAAGACTTGGTTTAGGATGTTAGATAGTTTTTCAGCACCGCGATTTCCCATTTGCATCAGCGCGTCGGTCAAGGGTGTAAATCCCGACAGATCAATGGACATGGCGTAGGCCTGAAATTCCCCGTACTCTTCTTCAGCTAAAAAACGCTCGTGTATGAATTGCGGTATAAGATTCTTCACTGATAGCCTTTAATCCGTTCAAATTACAAGATACAAATAATATAGTTTAAGTTGCGGCGTACACCAGCCAAACTGCTTAAAAGCTCTATTAATGAGCTCAGCCTCCTGGAGGCTCACTGATCCCAAATCCCACTGCTCCCGATTAAAAATGAAAATATCAAAAAAAGATTTTAACTTGACAAATATGTAAAGGGGCAATTTAATCAGTATCGCCTTCCCTGTGAAAGGGAAAGTAGTACTATTGAGTATATTTTTAGATGTGGCGGCCGCCATATTTTAAAATATACTTAAAATCGCCGAGGAATTTATTTTTGTTTTCCAAATATTAAACTTGATTGAGCGCCTGAAGGTGCGATTAAAAATTTTTTTTACCCCAAAGAATACAATAAA
The DNA here is from genome assembly GCA_030430845.1 of Bacteroidia bacterium. Lineage (GTDB taxonomy): Bacteria > Bacteroidota > Bacteroidia > Chitinophagales > Saprospiraceae > JANQPA01. The sequence goes on from JAUIKE010000200.1 coordinate 4,683, forward strand.
TGTTATTAACTGACCTCCAGCAAAGCATTAGAACGCTCATTGCAGAAGATCAATTGCCGGCAGCTATAGATATGCTGCTCAAAAATGTCCGAGCCGGCGTCCATTATGATGCTTTGATCTTGCAGTCTTCAAAATTAAACGGAATTAGAAAAGCTGTTCTGGAGGGCAGAATTAATTACGAGGAAGAGCAAAAACAATTGAATCAATTGAGAACTGCTTTGGTCGACTTAATTGGACGTCTTCAGGAGGAGGACCTGCAAGTTCCTCGCCTGATTCAGGACCCTGAAATGATTTATGAAAACTATTGGCAATCATTAACCAGAGTAACGATACTTTGGATACTTGTACAAGAACCTCATCTGGAAGACGGACTTACCATATCAGAACTCTATACTTTTTCCAAAGTAGATAAAAGAAAGTATATCGTGCAAGTATTGAATGAATTGAGAGATTCAACTAATATAGAAACGTATAGAAAGGATAAACTGCTTTATTGGAAATTGACTTCCAACGGGAAAGTATTGGCCGAAGAATTATTGGAAAGCGCTGTATTTGACTTCCTTAAGAAAGAGTAAAAGTGGCCGAAAGTCCCTTACTCATATTTACGTCATGAGGAAACGGGTGGGAGCAACAGCCATCTCAAAGCCTTTAAAAAATAATGAATCGGGCAACAATGCCCGTCGTAACTCAAATGATTAAATCCCTCATCGGGGAGGGTTCTAATTGAATTTTGCATAATGAAAAAATTATGGTTAAATAATAAATTCGAAATTTTATGAAGTCGTTGTCTCCATACTTGAGTTTTGGTTAATCCAATAGCATATTTGATGCATCATGGTTTAACCAGTTTACATTAGTTAGTCACTAATTAGGTAAAAAAGTCAACTCCTGTATAAGTGGTTAATAAAAAATTAATATTTACTTGGGGCTATTTAACATTTTTGACCTTTAGGGGAATAAACCGAAACTGAGCATCTTTATAGCAGAATCAAAAGCCCATTGATTATGGATCTATCAAAAAAAAACAAAGAACTCTTTCGTTTTCTCCATTTGATCTTTTTCTTTTTATTTATTTTTTCATTCGCCCAGGCTCAACAGCTTCATCCGGACCAGATCCAATTTTTGGAAAAAAATGCCTTTCCTGTATTAGAAAAAAATCGCTCTGCAAAAAACCGCTGGCCAAAGTTGAAAAAAACACTGGCCGGTAAAAGAATCGTTCTGATCGGCGAGTTCACTCATGGGGCTAAAGAAATCTTCCAGCTGAAGAATGAACTGATGAAATATCTGTATGAAGAACTGGGCTTTGAAGTCTTACTGATGGAATCGGGCATCGGAGAACTAATGAGTGTGAATTTGCAAAAAGACAGTCTCTCTCCAAGGGAAATGACCTACGGCCTCATAGGCCCCTGGCGTACCAAAGCCAACGAAGACCTCATGCGGTGGGTGAAAACTGAAGAACTCGAACTGGCCGGCTTTGATGTGCAACGTTCCGGGCAATCCTTTCAGGAAGTGCTGAAAACCTTGGGGACTTCTCTGTCGGATTGGGATGTGGAAAGCTTAATTCAGATGGAACTACAATTCACGATTGTAGCCAGGCGGCTTCGAAGTGAAAATTATGAAGCGGTAAAAGACCTGACTTTGAAGCTAATCAATCGTTACCAACAGCTGGTCGATGACCTGGATCAGGAAGGCATCGTTTTCGAAGAGTATTTCTTAGCCTATGCGAAAAGAACACTTATCAATCGAAAAGAGTTCCTTTTATATTTTTTACAGTTTTCAAAAAACAAAGATTACCGTCGGCGGTGGGAGGCCAGAGACTCCATGATGGCGGATAATATACGTTGGTTGCTTAGGGAAGTTTACCCTGATAAAAAGGTGATGATCAGCGCCCATAATTTTCACATCGCCAGGTTTAACGAGCAGGAAGAAGTGATGGGCGAAATGCTGCAAGAGCAATTTGGTCATCAAATGTACAGCATAGGAGTATTCGCCGGAGCAGGCGAACTGGCTAACAACAGCCGGATAAAAGAAGCCTTGCAGCCTCCAGCTTCAGATCATCTGGATATCAAGCACCTTATAGGTCATTTGAAAGCGCCCTTTCATTTTCTGCCAATTCTTACTCAAAGACAGCCCGGAGATGACTGGCTACATAAGCCTATTGTCGTAAATGACTCCTTTATTGATTTAGTTGGTTCTAATAAGTTAATACTAGCTCAACATTTTGATGCTTTATTATTGATCGATAAAGTTTCCCTGCCTGAATTTGAATATTAAAGGATTATGAAAAAAGAAGTAATCGTTGTTCCTTATGATCCTTCCTGGCCTCAAACATTCCAGGAATTAAAGAAGGTATATCAAGAGGTGCTGGTAGGCTTGCTGTTAGATATTCAACATGTAGGAAGCACTTCAGTGCCCGGCCTGGCCGCGAAGCCCAAAATTGATATCGACCTGGTGGTTGAAAATGAAATCAAAAAAGAGGAGGTCATTCGTCGTTTAGAAGAACTCGGCTATGTCCATGTGGGGGATTTAGGCATTGCCGGCCGGGAGGCCTTTAAGAGACCTTCAGATAAAGTGCCGTTCCATAAAAATGAACGAAGCTGGCCCTTGCATAATTTATACGTTTGCATCGAAGGCATTCCCGCTGTGCTCAACCACTTGCTTTTCAGAGATTACCTTCGTCAACAGCCCGAAACGGCCGAAGCCTATGGCCAACTCAAAAAAGCCCTGGCCAAGGCCCATCCCGATGATATCGATGCTTATGTTGAAAAGAAAACCGCTTTTATCATCGAGGTGCTGCGCAAAGCCGGATTCCCTCAGCAGGAACTGAAGGCCATTATTGAACAAAATAAGGCGCCGGGCTAAGTCGGCCGCTGAAAATAGGCCTTCCTGGGAAAACCCCATACGGGCAGGCTTGCAAAACCTTGCAAAACCGGACAAAACCGGACAAAACCGGACATCCGAGTGCTTTTTTGAAAAAACGGCTGTAACTTTGTGCCTTGTAAGCGCCGGGTAGTGACCTGGTGACTCCAAGTCACCAGGTCACTACCCGAGCCTCTATCAATACTGGAGCCCAACGCCCCAGGCCGCCCCCACTCAATACCCAAAAACTATACCTTAAACCATCCACACCATGCAAAAAAATTTCATCATTGCCTTCTTCATCATCAGTCTATTGCTGGCTCTGTTTCTGACCGTCATCAGCCTGGGTTGGTTTATGATTATCTTTGGCCTGATAGCGGCGGTGGTGATCATACTGCATGTGACAGGAGGCGTACTAAGCTTTAAAACCCTGCCCCGCTCAGCCACCCTCCTTGTACTCTCTTCCGGTTGTTTGATTATCCTGGCCTTGTTGAAGTACGACTTTGATGATGTGGGTGCCTATACCGGATTGAGTCAGCTCAAGTTTTTACTGGGATTCACAGAAAGACCCTATATTGAGATCGGTCAGGTACATCATTTCATCTTTATTGCCCTTTTAATAGCACAGATAGTGATGGACTTCTTTTTGATCAGAAACTTTGGATGGAAAAGGAAAAAAAAGGTCGTATGAAAAATATCTTATTAGGAAAAAACAATACCCTGCTGTTCTTGAGTAGCCTACTCCTCATTTTGGCAGCTTGCAATCGCAATGCTTTTAAAGAAAAGTGGACAACTCCGCAGGCTCCCGAGTATTTCAAGGCCCGCTTCGAAACCACCAAAGGAAATTTCGACATTGAAGCCCGCCGTGAATGGGCTCCCATAGGCGTAGATCGTCTGTATCAATTAATCCAAAGCGGATTTTATGAGGATATCGCCTTATTCCGAGTGGTCCCTGATTACGTCGTACAATTCGGCATCCATAACGATTCGACGCTCAACAAAGCCTGGCGGAAATTTCCACTCCAGGACGAGCCCGTCATTGAAAAGAATACCCTGGGTACCATCTCCTTCGCCCGAGCCGGGAAAAATACCCGTACTACTCAAATCTATATCAACATCAACAACAACTCTCCCCGGCTGGATACTCTCTCCTATGTAGGCGTCAGTGGCTTCCCCGTTATTGCTAAAGTGACGGATGGGATGGATGTCGTCCTTTCCTTCTACGATGAATACGGCAACGCACCGGCCGGTAAGCAAGACTCCATTCACACCTACGGCAATGCTTTTTTAAAGCGTAACTACCCTCAGCTGGATTATTTGAAAAAAGCTTATATTTTGAAGTAAAAAAAGTATGAAAAAACGACATTTGACCTGGATTTTACTCCTTGCTTTAACCTCCTTCTTTTTTTCCTGTGAGCCGACTACTCCTGCTTCTGAAACAGAACAGCAGGCCGTTTCAGAAACAGCTCCGGCCGAAAAACAAATTCCGGAACCTCAATTTACCCTCACAAAAGACCAGACGCACAACAAGTTTAGCCGCATCATCCCACCAGTACTTACCGTACCTTCCGGAGCTGTCATCGAAGCCTTTACCGAAGAAGCAAGTGACGAACAATTTGCTCTGGATTCGGATGTGTCGGCCCTCGAAACCCTCAGTTTTGACCCCATCCATCCTGTAACGGGCCCGGTATACGTCGAAGGTGCCGAGCCTGGCGATGTGCTCAAAGTGACGCTCCACAAAATCGATCTGATAGATTGGGGGTGGACGGCCATCGTCCCTGGTTTTGGATTCCTGGCTGATGATTTCACCGAACCATATCTGAAAACTTTCGAGCTAAGTAATGATAAAACAGAGGTAGCGTTTAACGATAAGATCAATATTCCACTCCGCCCGTTCCCCGGGGTCATGGCTGTAGCTCCCGACACCGACGAAATGCTCAGCACCATTCCTCCTCGTGCCAATGGCGGCAATATGGATGACCCGAATATGGTAGAAGGTACTACCGTTTACTTCCCCGTTTTTGTGGAAGGAGCTCTGTTTTCTATCGGCGATACCCATGCCGCGCAGGGAATGGGTGAGGTTTGCGGTACTGCTATCGAAGCCCCTATGCGCATCGTGTATGAGGTAGAGGTGCTCAAAGGGGGTCGCTCCATCGAAGAGCCGGAGTACGAAACCGATGATTATTACGCGGTCACGGCTTTTGCCGAAACACTGGATGAAGCAGCTAAAAAAGCAGTTCGTTATATGGTTGACTACCTGGTCGCTGAGCATGGTTTGAGCGAAAATGATGCTTATGCGCTTTGCTCATTGGCAGGGGATCTGAAGATTGCAGAAGTGGTGGATGTGCCGAATATGCTGGTGGCCATGCATATGTCTAAAGACGTTTTAGGAATGAAAGACTGACGAACTGTGGGGCGGCTTTGATTTTGACCCTACTAGGCAATAGGTGATGCTTAGCCCTCCTCCGTCGGGCTGATGCTTTGATGCTATTGCGGCCTGCAGCCGCATGATGCTGACGGCTGATGTCACATAAATTTGAGTTAATGTTACTCAATAGATAAGGAACAAACGTCCAGCTTCCTTACGCTGCAGGCGTAAAAAGCATCAAAGCATCAGCCCGACGGAGGAGGGCTAAGCATCCCTTCAGTGGAAGCTCTTTCTCCTTTCCAAACAAGACTTTTTTAACTACTGTCACTTCAATTCAATAGGAAAACTGCCGGGATCAAACCCCCACAAACTCGGCAACAGAAAAAACACGATCGCCGTAAGGATCAGGATCGAAATAATATTCATCCAAATCCCCGTCTTCACCATATCCGGTATTCGCAGATAACCTGAACCAAACACCACTGCATTCGGCGGAGTAGCCACCGGCAACATGAATGCACAGGAGGCTGCTACGGTGGCACCTACCATTAACATATACGGGTGCACATCAATCGTGAGGGCCATAGGTGCCAGTATGGGCAAGAGCATCGAAGTAGTAGCCAGGTTGGAGGTGATTTCCGTGAGGAAGTTGACACTGGCAATCAGGATGAGCAATAAGAGCAATAAGGTCACTCCTTGTAATAAAGTCATTTGAGAACCGATGAATTCGGCCAGTCCACTGGTTTTGAAACCTTCCGCCAGGGCAAGTCCGCCGCCAAACAGCAGCAGGATCCCCCAGGGTAATTTGACAGCCTCTTTCCACTTTAATATCACCTTGTTCTTCCTTCTGGCAGGTATTAAAAAAAGTGTGATTCCGGCAATCATGGCAATGATCGTATCGTCAAGCGCCGGAATGAACTTGTTCAGGACAAAGGATCGGGTGATCCAGGCCACCGCCGTACAGGCGAACACGACCAGCACGAGTTTTTCTTCATGTGTGATGGGTCCCAAGGCCTTCAACTGCCGCTTAATCTCCTGTTTTCCTCCCGGAAAGCCTTTTTGCTTAAAGGAAAAAGCGGAGCGGGTCAGGTACAGCCAACATACAAATAACAGGATGATTGAAATAGGTAAACCAAAAACCAGCCACTGCACAAAAGTGATCTCGATGCCGTAAATTTCCTGAACGACCCCCGCTAGCACCAGGTTGGGGGGCGTACCGATCAGGGTCGCTATGCCGCCGATCGAAGCGCTGTATCCGATTCCTAACATCAGGGCCTTTCCGAATAGTTGGTTCTCGTCTTCTTCCGTAGCGGGATTGTCCTTGAGTTGTTTGATGATGGCCATTCCTATTGGCAGCATCATCACCGAAGTGGCGGTATTGGAAATCCACATGGATAAAAAAGCGGTGGCTACCATAAATCCGAGGATAATGCTAGAGACATTCGTCCCGATCAGGTTGATGATATTCAACGCAATTCTTTTATGCAAATCCCACTTTTCTATTGCAATGGCCAACATAAAACCTCCGATGTATAAAAAAATGTACCGGTGCCCAAATGAGGAAGTGGTGTCGGCAAGCTCTAAGCCTCCGGTAAGAGGAAAAAGCACGATGGGTAAGAGAGCCGTAACCGCAATGGGAATGGCTTCTGTGATCCACCAAATGGCTACCCAAGCCGTGGAAGCTAGTATAGCATTGGCTTCCTTGCTGAGGCCATCGGGGTGAAAAAAGAATAATACCAGTAAAAAGGCGAGAGGGCCGGCTACTAAGCCGATGCGCTTAGAGGTGAACTGCATGAACCTTGGCTTTTGGTTAAGTTTTTGTTTCAGCCTCTTAAGGTAAGGAATTTTTTCTGTTCTTATTTTTTGATTTTTTTCGTCACCCTATCCAGGTTTTTCAAATAGGCTTCGGACTTTTGTTCCTTCTTATTGGCAGCCTCAACCGCTTTTTCATAATAGAACTTCGCTTTATCCCAGTTCTCCATTTTTTCATAAGCTTCTCCCATACTGTCATAAGCATTGGCCGATTCCGGAAAATGCTCAATATTGTATTGAAAAAGCTTAATGGCGGCTTCCATGTCACCGTCTCTAAGCTTTGTATAGCCGGTTCGGTTTACCATGGAGGCACTTAGAGGAACATCATACCCGTATGTCTTGGACAAAAGCGCAGTGTGTTCCTTTAAACCATCTATCCCTCTGTTTCTTTGATAAAATGGTATGAACCAGTGATAGTGCAGATCCCTTAAACCGTCATTCAGACCTCTCAACTTGCTGGTTTCGTGTGTTTCTTCCTGATAGTATTTGTACTGCCATCTGAGTTGGGGCATTGGGTGATCGCGAAAAAGGGCAATGGTGTTGTCAAAGTGAATTCGCATTTCCTGGAATCGCTCGTCTGCCAGACTGAGAAAAACATATTTGTTCTTTTGTAGCGGTTTGTCAAAAAAAGAAAGGGCCTGCTGGAAAATCAGGCCGTCGTCATGAAAAACGCTAGGACTGACGGCCAGGTAGGCATCGAAAAGTTCAGGTTGGTTAAAAAGCGTATACATCGTAAATAAACCGCTATAGGAAGCACCATAAAGCGTTCGATGTGGCTTGCAGCGATAATTAGATTCGATATGAGGAAGGAGTTCTTTCGAAAGAAAGGACAAAAAATGCTCAGCTCCTCCACCCTCCGGCGACCAGTCGTCTTTAGTGGGGGTCAGATCGCGGTCCCTGTTTTTAGCATTGGAGATACCAACCACAATACTTTGCGGCATAAAACCTCGGTTGGCAAAGTACCGTACGGCTGAAGCGGCCATCCAAAAATATTCGTCTCCATCCAGGACGTAAAGAACAGGATAGGCGTCCTCCGATTGATCGTAATTCTCTGGCAAGAAAATATAAATTTCTCTTTCTTCCTTTAAAATGTTGGAGGTTATCAACGCCTTTTTCCCAATGACTATGTCCTGGGCATTGGATTGAACAATGAACAATAACAAAGTGAAAAGCAGGAAAGGTGATTTCATGAAATACAAGGTTTTTTAGGATACTATCTTTAAAAGCTAAGGTTACAGCAGAAGAACTAAAGTGTAAAATTTGCTCAGTTACCAAGCATTTCCTAAATTTCTATCATGATCCGAAGACTGTTTAAAAAGCAAAGCCAGGGTACACGGGCCTTATGGAGCTACATTGGGGAAGTGTCCCTTATTATCCTCTCTATTTTGATTGCGATACAGGCTGATCGCTATAGTCAAAGCATGAAAAATCAGGCTCAACTGGAAGAATACCTACAGTTGACTTACCAGGACCTGCTAGACGAGCAGTTCTTAAACCAAAACAACCTTAATGATTGCCAAAGTGATATATCAGATATCCAAACCTGCTTGCGACTTTGTCGATACAACCAGGATGATAGCCTAAATCAAGCCTTGTCTCATCTTCAAAGAGTTTTTTCCAGAGGCGTGTTCCGGGCATTCCCGCCCACTACCTTTGACATCATGGCATCTAATGGGGATATTTCTCTTATTCAGGATTTGAGTTTTAGGAAAAACCTGGCCTCCGTTTTTTCTTTTCGAGATGCTTATGTTAAACAGGATCTGCTTGATTTTGACGCACAAACCAAAACGCTGGCCTATGAATTAGGACAATATATCGACCTGGAATGCCTGTCTTATTCCGAATCGCTCCATACTTGTCTCATTGATAGGCCTGGGTTTGTGGAAGGTGTTCATAACGAACTCGTCATTTTCTTACGGCAGGCCGAATTGCGTCAATTCCACCTAACCATAGCTGTACAATATTTTGAGCGGGCTATCAATGAAATAGAACAATTGTATGATTTGAAAAAATAAGAAACCTCACCAACATCCAATATCCAACACTTAATCTACCAACTCGTCTATTTAATAGATCATTTGGTAAGTTCCACGCTCTCTTTCATCCTATCTTTGAGCCAGGTAAAAATTCGACTGTAACCATTTATTTAATTGAAAGTCTTATTACTATACAGGATTTAGAGGCAACCTTTAATTACGGAGCTTGTCTTTAAAGCATTCACATCTTCTCATTGGATTCCGACTGTTAGAAGAGGTGACAGCCTGGCGCCTAAAGCCCTTCGATAACCATTTATCATAAGGCTTAACACCAAAAGAAATCATACCCGATGAAAATCTTCGCACTTACCTTTGCATTCCTATGCGTAGGAGGAAGCCTCCTATTGCATGCACAGACACTTGACCTGAATAAAAAACAGTTAAAAGCTCAGCGTACATCCGCTGACATTAAGCTCGACGGCGTCCTGGATGACGAAAGCTGGATGGATATACCCTATGCCACCGACTTTACAACCCTCCAACCCAATCCGGGCCAGGATCCTTCCCAGAAGACCCACGTCAAAATCATTTATGATGACGAGGCTATCTATATAGGGGCCATGATGTACGATTCAAAGCCGGATTCCATCTTACAGGAACTCTCTCAGCGTGACCAACTAGGCAATACCGATTGGTTCGGTATCTTCCTGGATCCTTACCGAGATGGGATTAATGGCGTGAGTTTTATTGTGACACCCGCCGGAGTTCAATTCGATGCCAAATACTCCGACTTTGGAGAAGACGAAAACTGGGATGCCGTATGGGTGAGCCAAACTGCCATCAATTCCGAAGGCTGGGTAGCAGAACTCAAAATCCCGTATTCCGCCATTCGTTTTCCCAAAACTCAGATGCAAACCTGGCATCTGAATTTTGGCCGATTATTGAGAAGAGAACAACAAAAGAGCTTCTGGAGTGAGATCGATCCTCAGAAACAAGGTTTTCTCAATCAGTCTGGCTATCTGATGGGTATTAAGGATGTTAAGTCTCCGCTTCGGTTACAAGCGACCCCCTTCGTTGCTGTTTATGCAGAAAAGTATACCGAAAAAAATGCCGAAGGAGGAAAAACCTCAAGTTTTGGACATTCTTTTAACGGCGGTATGGACATCAAATACGGCATTAATGATGCTTTTACTTTAGATATGACCCTTATTCCTGATTTCGGGGAGGCCCAATCGGACAACCGGGTACTGAACCTTTCTCCTTTCGAAGTTCGTTTTGACGAAAACCGGCAGTTTTTTACCGAAGGAACAGAGCTGTTCAATAAAGGCGGACTTTTCTATTCACGACGCGTAGGCGGTAGTCCCCTACATGCTGGCTCAGTGAATGACCAATTGGAAGAAGGAGAAGAAATTATCGAAAACCCTGCGACTACCCAGCTGATCAATGCCACAAAAGTATCCGGGCGTACAAAGGGTGGATTGGGTATTGGCGTTTTTAACGCCGTTTCAGGCCGTACATTTGCCACTATACGCAATTCGGATGGGGGAGAAAGAAGAGTGGAAACCGACCCGCTGACGAATTACAATGTGTTTGTACTAGACCAAAACCTCAAGCACAATTCTTATGTCACTTTCATTAATACCAATGTTTTTAGAAGTGGAAGCGCTTACGATGCCAATGTAACCGGCACAGTTTTTTCCCTTCGAAACAAAGCCAATTCATACGCCATCAACGGAAGTGCTAAATTAAGCCAGAAATATGCTGCCGATAATACCGATATCGGGCATGCCTACAATATTGAACTAGCCAAAAC
>JAUIKE010000385.1 GCA_030430845.1 Bacteroidia bacterium
AAAGCTTGAAGCCCTGCTATGGTCGTCCAGATCAGGGCGATGGTAAGAGCTGTGGATAGATTAGGAGCAGCTATTTTCTTATGTTCCGCTTTTGTGTTTTTCACTTTACTAATTTCTGTCTGATCTTCAAAACCTGGCATTCATCCCAAAAACTAAAATTAGTAAATATTCAGATAATGAAGTTGTTTAACAAGAAGCTACTGCCCCGATCAGGCAAGTAGCTTCTTATTAAAAAGCACCTAATTCTCCAAATCCTCTTTCTTCCTAACAGGCAAAGCCGGAAGCCCCTTCCCCTCAAACAACTCATTAAACGCCTTGACATCCACATCCATGATCTGATCAAAGGCTTCCCTGTGGCGCACCCACTGCCCTTCCAGATCACTATATCGAGTCTTATAGCCCTCCGGAACGGAAGGATCATACGTATCCAGATTATTCCGGATAAGGAAGAATTCAGCATTCATACCGGCCGGCCAGTTGAGGGCATCCTGGAAGCCTTTTTGGCGAAGTTCGATCACCTGATCCTGCCATTGCTTCATTTTTTTCGACAGATCATCGCCTGCTTTTTGTAAATCTTCCAGATCATCTTTCCCTTTCATTTGCTTTTGAAGGGATTTGATCTTTTCATTGATCTGCATGCTGATTTTTACCGCTTCATGCATTTCATTGATCTTCTCCTCCACACGCTCCATGATGCGCTGCTGCTCATCCCACATGCTTTTAGGAATATTGATATCCGGCGGATCAAGAATGACGATGTCTACCTCCGAAACCGCTTCTCCGTAGGTCATACGGGCTTTGTACCGGCCCGGCGCCACCCGATGCCCCCGGTAATCAGCGCCCTGTACATAAATGCCGGGCATCTCCAATAAGCCCTGCGTACGGAAGTCCCAGACGAATCGATTGAGCCCCTCTTTAACAACTAAACTATCGGTGGGTACCGTCGCAATGTTGCCTCTGCCGCCAGCCAGGTTAGTCTTAGCTTTACCTTTCCTGCCCTGAATGGTCCGGATCAGTTTACCTGTTTCATCAAAAAGCTCTAGTTGGAGGTTGCGCCCGTCCACCTCCGATAGGTAATAATCTAAGGGCACGCCTTCAGCCGGGTTTTCCCCATAAGCATGCTCCGTGATCAGGTAGAATGGTGGAGAACCAAACAGGCGGTAGTGTTCCTTAGGTTCAAACAACTTCATATCATAGCCTGAAAAAACGCCTTTTGATTGCTGAATGGCCGACAGGTCGTCCAATACCCAGAACGACCGACCGGCGGTGGCAATGGCGAGGTCATTATCCCGGATCGTTATGTCGTTGATAGGCACTACCGGTAAATTTAACTGGAAGGGCTGAAAGCTTTTTCCACCGTTCAAAGAAATATAAAACCCCCGCTCGGCACCAGCGTACAGTAGCCCCGGCACTTTTTTGTCTTCCCGGATTACGCGGAAAAAGTCGTCTGTTTGGATATCGTCTCCTATTTTGGTCCAGCTAGCTCCGTAATCAGTGGACTTGTAGCTGTAGTTTTTGTAATCATTAAATTTGTAACGGGTTCCGGCCAAATAAACGGTGGCCGGATCATGCGGAGACACTTCTAGAGAATGAATCATCGTTTCGGGTAATCCCTTGGGGGTAATATCGGTCCAGTTTTTGCCGCCGTCTTTGGTTATGTGCACCATTCCACAATCCGAGGCCGTATAAATGAGGTCCTTTTCGTGTGGAGATTCAACTACGTAATAAATCGTATTGTAGTTTTCTCCGCCTGCACCTTCATTGGTAAAAGGCCCTCCGCCAGGTCCCTGACGGCTAGGATCATTCCTGGTCAGGTCCGGGCTGATGACTTCCCACTTCAAACCGCCGTCAGTGGTTTTAAAAAGTACATTTCCACCATAATACATGATGCTAGGATCATGTGGGGAGTTCACCAGCGGAGAGTTCCAGTTGAAGCGATAGGCCATGTCCTTGGCTTCATAGCCAAGGTTGGTCATAGGATAGGGCTGGATATCTTTACTTTCCATCGTTTTGTTGTCCAACAAAGTAATCCGGCCGTTGAAGCAGCCGCCGTACAGTATTCGAGGTTTTTTCGGATCGTCCATGGCCACCATGGCGCTTTCGCAGCCGGGCCCGTTAAACCAATCGGTGCTCAGAATACCGTAATTCTTTGAGCGGGTAGGAATAGCCACGGAAAAATTGTCCTGCTGCCCACTGTACACCCAGTAGGGCACTTGTTCGTCTGCTGTGATTCGATAAAACTGCGCCGTCGGTTGGTTGTTGAAGGTCGACCAGGTTTTTCCCCAGGTAAAAGAAATGGTTGCACCACCGTCCTCTGCCATGGCAATATTGTTGCTATTATCAGGATTGATATAGAGGTCGTGGCAATCTCCGTGTATCACTCGCATGTTCTCGAAGGTTTTCCCTCCGTCAATGGAACGCATTAAAGGAGCATTGAGCGCATAGACCACATTTTCGTTATTTGGATCGGCGAAGACTTCCATATAGTACCAGGAACGCGCCGTGATCAGTTGGTTCGTGGTCATCAGCGTCCAGTTCATGCCTCCGTCATCAGAGCGGTACAGGCCTGACACTTCTTTTTCGGCCTCCACAAGGGCGAACACTCGCTTGGGATTCGGTTTGGAGACGGATAGTCCGATCTTGCCCATCATGTCAGGCAGGCCCTGTACGATCTTTTTCCAGGTCTCTCCGCCGTCTGTCGACTTAAAGACAGCCGATCCGGGGCCTCCGCTTTCTACTTTCCAGGGCAGGCGGCGATGGTGCCAGGTAGCGGCATAGAGAATGCGAGGATTGCTCGGATCCATTTTCAGGCTGGACACCCCGGAGTTTTCATCCACGAACAG
>JAUIKE010000386.1 GCA_030430845.1 Bacteroidia bacterium
GTGAGCCACTCGTTTTTTTGATCTGTCAAAGAACTTTGTTTTATCCCTTGGGATAAATGGGCTTTTTGTGTTTGAGAGTTAAAAAAAGTGTCAACTACTTTTGGCAGCATGTGAAACATGCCAAAAACATCCCTTAAAAAGAATCATATGGGGCTGCTCATAACGACGAAGGAGTTATGAGACAGTCCCTTCAAAAAACATTTACCATGAGAGATTTTGACACCCTGGTAGAAGCCATCAACACCTTAAAAGAAGAAGGCTACCAATACGATTTTAACCTGGCCGATGATTGCCTGGAGTGCGCCGATTTGTCAACCAACTTCCATCCTGACCACTTCAATGTTGATGAACTATTTAGGTTTGAAGGGGCTAGTAATCCGGATGACAGCTCCATCTTGTATGCCATTTCTACCGAAAATGGAGTAAAAGGCCTGCTGGTGGATGCTTATGGAGCCTATAGCGGAGAGATTTCTGAAGAAATGCTCAAAAAACTACAAATACACAGATAATATGGAAAGTACAATGATCGATTGGATCAATGGATGGGGAATAGAAGGAATAATGCTGATACAATTATTGTTCTCGCTCATGTTAGCCATCCTATTCATGCAATCCGGCCTTGACAAGGTTTTTAACTGGAAAGGAGAAAAAGATTTTTATACGGAACACTTCAAAAAATCGATTCTGAACGGGACGGTCCCCTTGCTGATGCCTATCATTACAGTGTCTGAACTTTCAGCCGGTTTTTTGTCCGGTATAGGTGTCCTGGTGTTGTTATTCAGCGGAAATGGCACTATCGCAGCCCTGGGTGCGCTGATGGCCTGCCTATCGATCATTCAGTTGTTTTTGGGCCAGCGGGTGGCGAAGGATTATGCCGGGGCAGCTACTTTGGTGCCTTATTTCTTTTTGGCAGCGGTTTGTTTGTATTTATATCTATAATTTTTTTTGATGCAGACGGCCACTGACTTGGACTGGCTTTTCACCGTTTTTATACCCAGTGTTACATCAGTTGTCGTCAGTGGCAGTCTGTGTCGTCCAATTATTGACTATAATTATACCGATTAAACGGCACTTCATTCACCCAATTAAAGCCTCGATTTAATAAACCGAACTTTTCCAAGTCGTAATACTTCATTTCTATTTGCACGGTATCTCCTTCGAGCACCCCACTCATATTCAGGTCCTGCCCCATTTTCTCATAAGTCATTAAGTACTTATTAGTCGTATCCTGCCCCACCACAAAGGTAAACAGCTGAGCAGTCGTATCTAATGTTGAGCTATACCGCTGTACCTGGTCATTCATTTTCATAGCAGTTACAGAATTCGGATAATCGATCAGTAAACGCCGCCACCGGACAGAGTCGGTGATGAGCGGAGGCAAAGTATCATTGTTAAGAATGAACGTTTCTACCTCATATATTCCATATAAAAGAGGCTTTTCCCGCTCGGTCCCGTATCGCTTTCGATTTTGGCTACTGCTTATGGACATGCTGATGATAAAAAAGCCAACCAGCAAGGCCTGAATGCTGATCGTTATAATTCGCCCGGTCTTGTTGTTAAAAACGCCCCTGTGATCTGCCGGCGGCACGGTTTTATTCAAAATAAAAAAGTTGAATAAGCGGCGAGAATCTTGTAGTGCGATGAACAAGCCCATGATCATCAGTTGAAAAGAAAACAGCTTCACCGGCACATCATAGCTCATGTTGAGCAGAAAAACGTTCAACATCACACCAAAAGCCACCAAGCCGCCCAGCGTTCGGGTGCGTCTGAACACCAGAAAAAGCCCCGCCATGGTTTCACAAGCCCCGGAGAACATAGTGTAAGGTCCCGAAAAGCCCATAAAGGTCCACAATAAACGCATCGGCGAGATCTGCCCCAATGTCTGGAACAAACGCTCCAGATTCGGCGGTCCAAACTGCAGATAAAACAGCTTGATGATGCCGTACACGAACATATAGTAGGCCAGGTAATAAGTTAAGAACAGCAAAAACCAGCGATTCAGCTTAGCATAAGATACTCGCTTACGATCGAGCAAAGTCCAGATCCCGGTAGCTACTATCGCCAGCAGCAGAATCGTAAAATACTGAACCCAATCATACAATTTGTCACCGCTTCCGGTGAAGGTAAGCGTCAATTCCTGTTGTATTCCCAGGATGTTCTTTCCCACAATATTGATCAGCCAGGTCCAGAACTGGCTGTACGGCTGTGAAATCGCAGAGATCCCGGGAATGACATTCAGAGGAAAAGGAAAAACAAATAATCCGAAAAAGACGAAGAAAAAACGAAAGGCGACTTTCCGCCCCCAGCTCCACGGCGTGGGCGGCATTGACTGTAGAGTGTTTTCCATTTGTTTATAGATTCAGGTGATGAATGGGTGATAAATTTAGTAAAAAATAGATAAGTTCTTGCTTTAGGAAATTGGATAAAAGGAGGGAGGAAGTTGGGAAGGGGTTGGTTTGTAGAATAGTTTTGAAAAAAATTGGCTCTACTTTTTTCTCCTAATATGGAGATATTTTTTTTTATCTTATGCTAGTTTCGATGAATTACGACTGTCAGTTAGAAAGAAGTTATTCCACAATTTTGAATTTGCTGATAAATTCCGAGGCGAAAAAAACTATTTTTGGGATAGAATAATGAATAAGTGACCTTACGCACCTCGACCAAAGTGTCGCTGCGCCCAGACGGGCCGTATGGCTGCAGCTTTCAGGAAGCTGGGTTTTTAATGCTCGGGTTGACACCCGAGCTTTGTGAGCTTTCGCCGCCCTGCGGCTTTCCGATGCTATCCTATTAGCCGCAGGGCGGCGAAAGCTCACAGCCTACGGTGCGAACCG
>JAUIKE010000201.1 GCA_030430845.1 Bacteroidia bacterium
GAGGTCGTTTGAATAAAAAAACTTCGTTTTTTTTATTCAAACGACCTCCTAAACAAAATTTTAAGGGGGGGGTGAAAACGAGGAACGAGTTTTTACACAACCCTTATAAAAAAAATAAAACATGATACAAATAATGGCATGGCGCAACATTTGGCGAAACCCCACCCGCTCCTGGGTGGTGATCATCGCCATCGCCCTGGGCATCTGGGCCGCTATTTTTATGGGCGGATTTGCAACAGGCATGATCAATAGCTATATCGACGGGGCCATTTCAACTGTGGTCGGGCATGTTCAGATCCACAATCCGGATTTTGTGGAGGAAAAAGAAGCGAAATATGTGTTGGAAGATCCCGAACACCTAATGCAAAGCCTGGGGGCACAAGACAGTATCCAGGCCTACAGCATCCGCTCTGTGGCTAACGGCATGATCGCCAGTAGCTCGGCTACCCGGGGGATTCAGATCCAGGGAGTAGAGCCTGAGGCCGAAGCAGCTGTCCGGGCTTTAGATGAAAAATTGATGGAAGGAGAATACCTCCAGTCGGATAAACGCAACCCCATCCTGATCAGCCATCGCATCGCCGATAAACTAAAATTGAAAATCCGCTCAAGATTGGTGCTGACCTTCCAGGATGCCGAAGGAGAAATCGTCTCAGCCGCTTTCAGAGTAGCCGGTATCTTCGATACCAAAAATAATATTTTTGACGACGGACATGTGTTCGTGCTGAGAACGGACCTGAATCGACTGATGAACATTGGAGACAATGCCGCCCACGAGATCGCTATTTTACTAAAAGATAATCAGGCGGTCGCAAAGGTATTGCCCAATTGGAAGGCTCAGTTACCGGATGCCTTGGTGGAGCCTTATTATGACATCGCCCCTGAACTGCGTTTGTACGAATCGCAAATGAGTTCCATCTCTATGATTTATTTATCGGTCATTTTGTTGGCCCTTGTCTTCGGCATCATCAATACCATGCTGATGACCATACTCGAACGCTTCCGCGAATTGGGGATGCTTATGGCCATTGGGATGAATAAATTGAAGGTATTCTTAATGATCGTGCTGGAAACTGTACTGCTAAGCTTCGTAGGGGTACCACTCGGACTGCTTGGCGGCTGGGCCACGGTGGCCTACTTCGGAAAGTATGGCCTGAATTTATCCGCCTTTTCAGAGAGTATGCAGATGTACGGCATGTCGGATATTACCTACTTCGACCTGGACCCGAACGTATACTGGCAGGCACCGCTGATGCTGGCCGTTACGGCACTGCTGGCTTCTATCTATCCGGCGCTTAAGGCCATCCGATTAAAACCGGTGGAGGCGATTCGGAAACTGTAGTTTTTTGACACTTAAAAACCAAATTACAAGCACACAACTCAATAAAATGATCATACAAGCAAAAGGCATTACCAAAGTGTACAATCCGGATAAAATTCCGGTACACGCCCTCAATGGGGTCGACCTGACCATCGAAGAGGGTGAATTTACGGCCATCGTAGGGCCTTCCGGCTCCGGAAAAACAACTTTGTTGAACATCATCGGCGGATTGGATCAACCTTCCGATGGCGAGGTGTGGATTAGGGATAAGAACATCTCCGAAATGTCAGACAACAAGCTGATCGATTTCAGGAAAAATAACATCGGCTTCGTTTTTCAGGCCTATAACCTGATACCGGTTTTGACGGCCAGAGAAAACGTGGGCTTCGTTATGCTGCTCCAAAATCGCTCGAAAGAAGAGCGGGATCAGCGAGTAATGGAACTGCTCAAAGCCGTCGGCCTGGAAGATAAAATTGACAAACGGCCTTCAGAGCTTTCCGGCGGACAGCAACAAAGAGTCGCAGTTGCCCGTGCCTTGGCACCTAAGCCGGCCTTCATCCTGGCCGACGAGCCTACTGCCAACCTGGATTCTGCGTCTACTACGAACCTCTTGGACATCATGGCTCGCCTGAACAAGGAAGAGAAAGTCACCTTTATCTTTTCTACCCACGACCAAAGAGTCATCGACCGGGCCCGGCGGGTGGTCACCCTCGTAGATGGAAAGATCGATTCGGACGAAAGAAGAGCCGATAAATCGTCGGATTTATGAAACGCTTTTTTATCATAATATCCTTTTTCATCCTGGTAAAGTCCTTAGTAGCTCAGGAAGAACCCTCCAAGTGGGAGATCAACGGCTATTTGAAGCAAATGCAGACCTTTTTGTTATTTAATGACTCCTATTTTGATCTGCAACAGTTCCGGATGGTGGATACTTTTTTGGTGGATAATCTTTTCCATAACCGAGTAAACATCCGCTATTATGCCAGCGATAAACTGACCCTGCGGGCAGATATCCGCACCCGCATGTTCTACGGCGATCTGGTCCGGCAAACTCCGGATTACGGTGCCTTAATAGATAACGCCAACAATGATTATCTCGATCTTTCCCTGGTATTGATCGACGGTTCTTCGCTGGTACTGCATACTATGCTGGACCGACTGTACATGGAGTATGTTACCGGTTCCTGGGAGATCCGGCTGGGCCGGCAGCGAATCAACTGGGGTATCAACACCGTCTGGAATCCCAATGATGTGTTCAATGCCTTTTCTTTTACAGATTTTGATTATGAAGAACGACCCGGTAGCGATGCTTTGCGGATCCGGAAATATTTGGGCTTTGCTTCCAGTATTGAAGTGGCAGTCAAAGCTTTCGACCGTATAGAGGAAGCGGTGATAGCGGGATTGTATAAGTTTAATACTGGGCAGTATGACTATCAGATCCTGGCGGGCTATGTCAAAGAAGATCTGGCGCTCGGTGGAGGCTGGGCCGGTAATTTGGGAAACGCCGGCTTTAAGGGAGAACTCACCTATTTTTTCCCGTTAAAAGAGGAAAACGATGCGGCTTTTGCCTTCACTTTTGCGGTGGATTACCAGTTTACGAATTCTCTTTACCTAAGTGGTGGATATTTGTACAACAGCCAGGGACAGCCCGGAGCGAATATCGTAGGATTGTTTGATTTCGACCTGTCGGCAAAAAACTTGTATCCGTATCGACATGCGGCTTTCACCTCAGTTCAATATCCGTTTACCCCTTTGTTTAATGGAGGGCTGACGGCTATCTACAGCCCGGGGCCGTCCAATGCCTTATTCTTGAACCCTAATTTGGTGTATTCTTTAAAAACGAACTGGGACATTGACCTGACGGGGCAGATCGCTTTTTTTAACGATGAGGGATATACCAGTCCTTTACAAGCCTTATTCTTAAGAACAAAATGGAGTTTCTAGAGGAACAACATGAGACATCCCGAATTTTTTAGCTGATGACCAAAAACTGATGCTATCCCGATTGAAAATCGGGATAGCATCAGTTTATTGAGACCTTTCGAAAATTCGGGATGATTCATGTTATATTGGTAATGTTTCTCTGAGTCTTTTCACAATTTCCAAAGTAGCCGGGCAGATACTGGTATTCTTCAGCGTCAGATCCAGGATCTGGTGAAAATTTTTCCGGTCGGTATGTGGATATTCCCGGCAAGCCTTGGGCCGAACCTCATAGATTTGGCAGTAGTTTTCCTCATCCAAAAAAGGGCAGGGCGCCATATTCAGCACATAATCGCCATCCTCATCGAGGTGCAGATATTGATCGACCAACTCAGCGGGGCGGGTGCCCAGGTGTTGGGCGATCCGATCAATATCGATGTCCCGGAAGATCGGACTGGTCGTTTTACAGCAGTTGGCACATTCCAGGCAATCGACTTCATCAAACACTTCTTCGTGAATGCCGGCCACCGTCTGGTCGAGATGCTTTGGTTTTTTTGCCTTCAGCTTCTGGAAATATTTTTTATTGGCCTTCTTTTCCGAACGCGCTTTTTCCTTTAGGTCTTTAAGTTGGATGAGGTCCTGTGGCACAGTCAATATTTTTATATAGAAGTTGTTTAAAGTTCTTGTCAACCTTAATTGTGATACAAATGTTCTCTTGTTTTTTCGTAAAGAAACTATTTTTTTAAAAGAATACGACCTTGAATACCCATACGTCACAAGAAAACAATGCTGTTCAGCTAAAAAGCTGGATTGTGCTGATCGCCCTGGGCCTTACCTGGGGCTCGTCTTTCATTTTAATCAAAAAGGGATTGGAGGTGTATGCCCCCACGCAGGTAGCCTGCCTTCGATTGGCTATTTCCGCCATAACCTTTTTACCCTTTCTCCTGGCACGCTGGTCGAAAGTTGATTGGATGAAATGGAAGCCCTTGCTGGTAGTGGGGCTTTGTGGCAGCCTCATCCCGGCTTTTATGTTCTCCATCGCTCAGACGCAGATCAGCAGCTCGGTGGCAGGGATTCTTAACTCACTGACTCCATTATTTACGCTTGTACTGGGAGTATTAATTTTTGGCAATTCAGGTAACTGGAGGAAGTATGCGGCGGTATTTATTGGTTTACTGGGGGCCTCCATGCTTATTTTGATGGGAAAAAATGCCGGTATTGGCGGTAATATGTGGTACGGACTGCTGGTGGTGGTAGCGGCTATGTGTTACGGCCTAAGTTCCAACACGGTCGGGACTCACCTAAAGGAAATGCGTTCGATGACCATTAGCTCGGTCGCTTTTACAATGGTCGGTTTTCCTGCCCTGTTCTATCTGCTTTCGGGAACAGACTTTTTGTTTGTCCTGGAAAACAAGCCTGGGGCCTGGACGGCACTGGGGTACATCGCCATCTTGGCCATTTTCGGGACGGTCATCGCGACGGTATTCTTCTTTATGCTGGTGCAATGGACGAGCGCTTTGTTTTCTTCAATGGTTACCTATTTGATTCCGATAGTAGCCCTAATATGGGGAGTGTTGGATGGAGAGGTGATCAGCATTTACCATTTTCTTGGAATGGGGCTGATCCTTTCAGGTATTTATTTGAGCAAACAGCGGAAAAAAAAGCAAGTGAGTCAAGCGGTCGCCTGACTCACTTTATAGTATAGTTCGTTACAATTTTCGGGCGTAAATATTTTGCGAGCCATGTCCCGGACCTCCTCCCTGGAGATCCTGTGATACATCTGTGCTTCTTCATTGATGATGCCGGCATCGCCTAGCAGTTCGAAGAACGCCAGGTTCATGGCTTTATTGAGGACGCTCATTTCGGAGAAGAGCAAAGTACTTTCGATCTTGTTTTTGAGCTTTTGAAGTTCGCGCTCTGATACCAGTTCGTTGCGGATCAGCTCCAGTTCGGCCCAGATCAGTTTTTCAACCTCTTCCAGTGTATGCCCCTCAGCCGGCCGGGCCTCGATGATGAACAGGCCGGGATCCATCGAGCCGGTCACGTAACAATCGATCTGGTTGACGATCTGTTGTTCCTTCAGTAATTTTCGGTACAATCTGGCTGAACTTCCGTTACCCAGAATATCAGAGAGTAAATCAGATACATAAAAATCGGCCTCGCTTCTGCCGGGCGAGTGGAAGGCCAGGTAAAGGGCATCTACCGGCACCTTAGCCTGATTAATGCGCTGCTGTAGCTTTTTCTGTGGAGGTTCCTGGGGAAGCGTTCTTGTAGGCGTGATGCCGGGGGGAATGTCGCCGAACCACTTCTCTACCAGTTCTCGCCCTTTTTCTACACTCACATTGCCGGCGAGGGTCAGGATAGCATTATTCGGGTTATAGAATTTGCGGTAAAAATCTTTGACGTCATCCATAGTCGCATCTTCCACATGCTTGGGCACCTTACCGATGGTCGGCCACTGATAGGGATGGACTTTATAAGCCATGTCGGCGATGTGGTGCCAGACGTCCCCATAAGGTTGGTTCAAGCAACTTTCCTTAAACTCTTCAATCACTACCTTACGCTGGACATCCAGTACCTGCTCATCAAAGCTAAGGCTCAGCATCCGGTCGGATTCCAGCCAGAGGGCGACCTCCAGGTTTTGGGCGGGGATGATGTCATAAAAATTGGTAATATCGTTATTGGTGAAAGCATTATTCTCGCCGCCGGCTCGCTGGATGGGATCGTCAAAATCCTCGATGTTTTCGCTTCCACCGAACATCAAGTGTTCGAACAGATGTGCCAGGCCGGTTTTGTCGGGCGATTCATCCCTTGCTCCTACATTGTACAGAATATTCACCGCCACCATCGGCGTACTATCATCCGGGTGGATGACCACCCGCAGTCCATTATCCAGTACAAATTTTGAATAGTTTACCACTGCAATCTTGTTTTTTGTGTTCATTCCGGCAGGAAAGGGATCTTAGCTTTTCCCTGCCTCCTAACTGTTGCTTATCAAAATAATAACTTTGATACAAATTTTTATCCGTATTGGTTTATTCCTTTATCGGAAAACCAAATTCTTGCAAAAATAAGGAGTAGTGGTGAATAAGTAAATAGGTGTTTTTTCTGCGAATAGGATACGCCAAAAGAAGATGTTTTCACATCTATTCAATAAAACTACCTTCCAAGATTTTCTTAACCATTTTTGTGCTACTAACCAATCTGAGATATTTACAGGGCTAGTTTATGTTGTGGGAAAACACCGTTTTTCCACAACATAAACTAGCTCTAAAAAATATCCCTGGTTGGATCATGGCGACAAAGGAGCTATGATCCGCCTTCCCTCAAAAAAGCTACTGGTAGTTTTTTGACAATGAGAAGGGTGTGCCCTGGTAACGCGCAAGGGCCCCCTTTTCTATTTGGGTAGAAGGTAACCGCTTGTAGGCTCGTGTATTGAAAAGTTATAATGTCAAAAAACAGCCGAAAAAGTCAAACTATAAAATTCGGACATTATGAAAAACAATCTTCATTTATGGATCTGTTTCGCGGCTTGTCTGGCAGCAGTCTGCTGGCACATCGGGCGGCAATTTCAAATGGACTATTTGGAAAAAAACAGCGCCCCCACTATGAGTCTGGCCTGGTACGAATTTGGGAAAAAAGTAAAGGTCAACGCAGAGGCTAGCCTTTCAAACGGAGTATGGATCAAATCGCTGGAAGGTTTCTCAGGCAAGGGCTTTGTTTCGGAGCGAGAGTGGGACTGCCTGCAGGACGCCAAGCGGTTCCGGAACTTAGGCAAGGATCAGCTGGCCGATCTGTACCTGAGCGAGGCTGCTGATCATCGCTACCATTTTAGTCAGCAGGGGCGAGTAGCCTGGATCATCAATAACACCGAACAAAACCTTCATTTGCAGACCTACTTCTTCCCGCTCATGATCCGCGAGGCGAAGGATGCACGGGGCCGCTGGCGCCCCATCGAATATCTCTCTTTTGGCTTCGACCAATATGATTTTGATGATATGATCATTTATCCCGGCGAGGCCCTGCCGTTCCACTACAAAGCTTACTCGGGTAATTTTAAAACGAAGATCCGGTTTAAGATCCTGGGAAGGGATGGCTTTTATTATTCAAAACCCTTCACGGGCTATATTGATTACGGGCAGTTCGAGGAAAAAAAAGGCGCTTTTTCAAAGTTCCACGAAAAGTTGGAATCCTTCAAATATTTCGTACCTAGAGAAAAAAGCAGCTGCTGGGCCGAGGATGTCCCTTTCGAGCGCTTCCTCTGGTCGGATTAAGCTGCGTCCCCAATACGGGGGTTGTGTATAAAGTCCTTCGGCCTTTTCACACAACCAATAATATTCTTTTGGGAGGTCGTTTTAAGAAAAAAACAAAGTTTTTTTCTTAAAACGACCTCCAAATAAAATTTAATGGGGTGGGTAAAAACGGGGAACGAGTTTTTACACAACCCCAAAACCTGCCAAAATCGGACAAAACCGGACACTGGCTTGATGCGCTGGGCAAAATAGCCGAACTTTGCAAGCGAAATGATTTTTTGCTAGTGACCTGGTGACTCCAAGTCACCAGGTCACTAGCACCCCGCCCCGCCTCCGGAAATGTAAGAGCCCACTCCAATATTACCGGACCGCTTTTTTGCCCCCTCTAAACACCGAATAGACGACCGGAATAAAATACAGGCTCGCGAGCGTACCGCTCAGCAAACCTCCGATCACTGCGAAGGCGAGGGGGCGTTGGAGCTCAGCGCCCAGGCCCTCCGAAAACAGGATGGGCGTCAGTGCCAGGATGGTTGTCAGGGACGTCATTAGGATGGGGCGGAGCCGGCGCTGCCCAGCCCCGTGGATGGCTTCTTTGAGCGAATACATCCCTGACAGGCGGTTCATCATGTCGACCTTGAGGATGGCGTCGTTGACGACGATGCCCGACATGACGATCATTCCAATGATGGAGACGAGGTTGACAGACTGGCCGCTTAGCCAGAGCATACCTATGGCACCCGCCAAACCCAAAGGAACCGTAAGCATAACGATCAGGGGCTGTAGCAGGGATTCGAACTGCGCCGCCAGGATCAGGTACAGCAGCGCCAGTGATACCAGCAGGATCCAGAGTAATTCCCGTACACTGCGAGCATCTTCCAGGTAACGACCCGAAAAATGTGCTGTGAGGCCCCCCGCCTGCCGGATGGCCCGGCTGACTTCCTCCTGCAGGCCCTCCCGCTCTTCGGTCAACTGAATGTCTAAAGATGGCCCCCTGCTGGTAGCGGTGAGGAATTTGACATCCTGACTTCTCGACAATTCAATGAAATCACGCAGGGGGAGCTCATTGCCCTGTCGATTACGCACCTGAGCCGCCTGTAACAAAGTCTGAAAATCACGCCGCTCGCTGCCCATCAAAATAGGGATCAGCTGCTTAGTACCCTTCAAACTACCCACCTCATTGATGTTAAATAAGGTTTTGAGCTGATGGTAGATGTTGTCATACGGGACCTCATAAACGAGGGCTTTGTCCTGCCGAATCCGGATCTGGTACTCCAGATTCTGCGGAGGAACCACATATTGAAAACCCTGCTGATCCAAGCGGTCAAGCAAAGGGGCCAGCTCTTCGCTTGTGGGGCGCTCCTGGGTTTGAATGGATTTTAGATGAGCCACCAGGAAAGGCTTCTGTGTAGTAAAGATCTCGTCAAACAGCGTCTTGATCGGCTCGCTTTTTACCTGGGCCTGGGGGTAATGCTCAGCGGACCATTGCTGTACTTTTTGTTCCAGTCCCAGAAGCTTTTCCGGCTCTTCCGTGTACAGCCACAACTCAGCTTCATTGACGTTGCGAGCCTCCGGCTGGAGCGCAAATTGCTGCTCGCCGATTAGACTGGAGGAAGAGGTGAAGGTGCCGTCGAGGTAGTCCAGTAAGGCTTCGATCCGGTCTTGGTTTTCTTCCAGTTGGATCGGCTCGTTCCAGTCGATGTCGGCCAGCAGGCCTTCCCGGGTGAATTCCGGAAAGGCTTCCTGTGGGCTCGCACGGAAGCCCAGCCAGGCCAGCCATAGGACGATCGGAAAGAAGAGTAAAACGCCCCAGCGGTATTTTAAAAAAGGATCAACCGAACGAGCATACCAGGACGTGTTCGCCCGGTGCAGCCACTCTTCCCTGCTTTCTGCACGTACCTCTTTTTTCCTGTCAAAAATACGGCTAAGTGTAGGGAGTAAAATAAAAGCTGTGATGAGCGAAGCCGCCAGGGCTACAGAAATCGAGACCGCCTGATCGTAAAAAAGCGCACCCGAGGTGCCACTCAAAAAAATCAAGGGGAAAAAGACGGCACAGGTGGTCAATGCAGAGCTCAACAACGGACGAATGACTTCATTGCCGCCGACCACGCAGGCCTCGGTGAGCGGGAGCCCCAGCCGCCTCTGCTGCCGGATGTTGTCGATCACGATGATGGAGTTGTCGATCATCAGGCCTACGCCCAGGATCAGTCCCGACAAAGAAATGGTGTTGATCGAGATGTTGAGCAAATAAAAACCCAGCAAAGCTATGATAAGGGCAATTGGCACCGCCAAGCCGATCAAAACCGGCGAGCGCCACTCCCGAAAAAAGATCAGCAGTACCAGAAAAGCAAAAAATGCACCGTAGTACAAACTGCTCAGGAGGTTGTCAACCGAGACTTGTAGTAGCCGGGTTTGGTCGTTGCTCAGGTGAAATTCAAGTTCGGGATAATCTTCTTTGAAGGATTCCAGGAGGATCCCAAAATTTTCTTTCAGACTAAACAGTCGCGCATCGGCTTTTTTGCGGACGGAAAAAAGGAAAGCCCGTTGTTGATCATACTGATACCGGCCCATTTCGGGACGCCTGGCCAATTCGATATGAGCGACATCTTTGAGTTGTAGTAAACGCTCTCCCTGCCGGAAATAGATGTTCTGGACAGCCTCCGGATTGGACAATTGGGCGTTCAACTTAAGGTTGTATTGATAATGCCCATCTTGAATAATGATACTCCCAAGGCTGAGGTTATTCCGGCGGAGGATATCGGCCAGTGTTTCTTCGCTCATACCCAGGCTTTGGAGGACGCTTGCTTTGGGGATGATCCGTAGTTCGGGAAAAACCAGGCCGCTCATATCCACGAAGGCGATCTCTTCAAGTTGTTCCATGCGTCGTTTGAGCACATTGCGGCAAAAGTCGCTGAGCTCAAGCAAATAAGCCTGGCGGGCCGTTTCATCCATCGATTCCAGGCGTTTGGGCACGACGCTCAGAAAAAAGACCGGGATATCGGCGATGTTGGTTTTGAGTACGCGGGGGCGTTCCAGGCCGCGCGGCAGGCGCCCCATGACCTGATCGATCTTCTCGTTGACCTCGATGAAGGTTAGGTCAGTATTGGTGCCGTATTCGAAGAAGAGTTCGATGGTGGCCTGGCCGTTGCCGGTTCGGCTGCTGAGATCTTCGAGCTGATCGAGTTGGAGGAGTTGGTTGCGGATAGGCGTGACGACGGTTTTTTCCAGTTCGGCCGCTGAGGTATTGGCATAGCTGATCTGGACGGATATGCGTGGAATGGGAATATCCGGCAGCAGGGAGATCGGCAGGATCTGCCCTACGATCAGGCCCAGGATGAGGGCCCCCAGGAAGGACATGAGTACGGCGACTGGGCGTTGAATCAAGAAGTTTAGCATAAAAAAAATTTATAACCCAACCGGACTACATCCTTCAGGATGTCCAGTCAATGGTCTTCAGACGGTTGATGCCAGAATTTCAGCGTAAACGCCAAAAACCGGACATCGTAAACGATGTAGTCCATTTAGGCCGCCAAAGCCTAATTTATAGTTACCTCCGCATCATGGGCTAAATTCAGGTTTCCCTCGTAAATAACTAAGTCACCTGCTTCAATTCCTTCGCTGACGGCGAGCTGATCCTCATTTTCATAAGCGATGGTGACATACTTCCACTTAGCCAGTTGTTCGTTGGGTTCGTAGGTGAAGACGACCTCTCGGCCGGAGCGCAGCACAAGGGCCGATCTTGGGATGATGATCTGATTGGGGATGTGTTGTTCGAGAATGACCCGGACGTTCATGCCCTCAAAGAGACCGCTGGAGGGCACCTGGCTGAGTCGGGCTTTGATAGTGACCAGGCCCTGCTCGTTGACGATCGGAGTGATGGTCTGGACGAAGGCCGGGATGCTAAGACTTTCATTAGCCAGGGGGATGACTTTCAGGCTTTGTCCTTTACGTACCTGCAGGGCTTCTTTTTCCAGCAATTGGAATTCGACTTCAAAGCTGTTGGGATTAAGCAGGCGGCAGAGTTTTTCGCCGGGACTGACGCTTTGGAAAGGTCGGACTTCCAATTCGGCCACGAGGCCCGGGAAGGGACTGTGGACCTTGGCGCGGCGGAGCTCGTATTCGGCCTGTTCGATCTGCTGGAGGGCCTTGTTGTAGCCCGACATCATGTGGATGATCTCCAGTTTGTCGGCCGAGACGGAGGTATCTACGCCCGCCTGTCCGCCGTTGGCTACGAGTAGGTCCTGTTTTTGGGAGATGGCATCTTCCAGGTTCAGGCGAGCCTGTGCGAGGCTGAATTGAAGTAGGGTATCATTAATGGAGGCCATCAGTGTTCCTTTTTGAACGAATTGCCCCTCTGTGATGGGCAGTTGTTGGATTGTGCCGCCGGCCTGGAACTGGATCTCAGCCTGCTGAGCGGCTTGTAACTTGCCGGAGGTGATGGTTTGGAGGGCGAAGGAGCCCTGTGTTGCTTTTTGAGTTTTGACGGGGATGGCCGGGGCGGAGGCAGTTAGGTTGGTGGATGCGGTTTCTTCGGGTTGTTCATCGGTATTCTGCTGAGGGGAGCAGTGGAGGCAGGTGAGGAGGAGTAAAAAGGCCCATGCAATACCGGGTGAATTTTTTATCATGTTGGGTGTTTAGTGAAGACAATAGTCGAGTTATTCAGCAGTATAAATTTAGAAAAAAAAGGCGAATGTTGGGGTGAAGACGAGGAACAAGTTTTCATGGGTTACCTCAGAATAATTTCCTTAATGTTACGGTGTATTTATTCAATCACCAATTTTTTAAAATGAATATTATTTTCATCTGTGGGATGGCGAAAATGAAACATAATACCATTGGGAGCGGGGTAATAATTGGTATGGCATTCATCCGGCAGTCTGAGCTCCTCCAGCGTATTGAATTTTTCATCAAAAATCATAAGAAAATAAATTCTTTTTTTCAATGTTTTATTGAAATAGGAATGAGTCCTCAGGTATAAATTTCGAAATGGATCATAAATAACCTGGTTAAATCTTAGTTGATTTACATCCCATTCGCTGATTTGTCTTTTATCCATACTTTTGCTTACCTCAGGTACTTCCTGTTCCGTATAGGCCGATTTTGCTTCAATAGAGCTGTTTTTTTGATTAATCAGATCATATATATAAATTCGGTTGTTAAAAGGGTAATTATAAATTATTTTTTGTCTTGAAAATGTAATTAAAGGGTATCCTCTTGTTAGATTTTCATTAATGATTGGTTTATATTTTAAAATTTCAGGAGGGTAAGGTATTTTTAAAGGAGAATATTCTAATGATTGTAAGTCAATTTCCAGAATAGTATTTTTATTTTCAGTGTAAAATTCATCAGATAATATAGAAACATCCCAGCGGGAAATATGAGCAAATAACTTATTTCGTTCATAATCAATTTGTTTACTCATCCCAAAGGTTGGAGATGCTTGTAATCGGTAAAGGAAAGAGTTAGGCTCTCTATTAATTTTGATTTCTCTTCCATTGAACTTATCAAGGATCTCACCTTGGTTATTTACAATCGCAAAGATTTTTAAATCATCGATTATTACCAAATAGTTTTGAAATAAATGATATTTGCTTGGCCGGATGGCGTTAGGCCCAAATTCCTCAAATTGGATATGATACAAAAAGTCAGTAGTTTCAGCATTATATACTTCAACCCTATTCATAATATAGTTATAGCATGAAAAAAGGGCAGGATTTAAATCAAATCTGGTATCAATAAATAATATGTTTTCAACACCTGATCTTGGTAGTTGATATTTTAAATTTGAAGAATTATCAAAATAAGCATTTATCTT
Organism: Bacteroidia bacterium; assembly: GCA_030430845.1. Lineage (GTDB taxonomy): Bacteria > Bacteroidota > Bacteroidia > Chitinophagales > Saprospiraceae > JANQPA01. The sequence goes on from JAUIKE010000201.1 coordinate 13,304, forward strand.
ATTCTGTTCAATTGCCTGAGAACAACCTGACAAGAAGCAAAGGGAAACAATAAAAAAAATATTTAAATCATTCATTATCGCTATTAAAAATGAGAAAAGCCGGCCACAGAAATAGGCCAGCTTGATTATTGTAATTGATTAAACGCATGGACCTCCATATTCTTGAATAAAGGGGTCTCCGCATACCTCAATTATAGTAATGCCATCTCCATTACAACCGCAGTTGTTGTCATAATCATCTTTGATATCTTGAGAATCATTACAGGAGTAAACGGTTCCTTGGCATGCATTTGCTTGAATAGTAAAGGCAAATGAAAATAAGGCAAAAAAGCTTAACGAAAGAATTAACTTTTTCATCATCTGGAAATTGAAAATAATTCACCTACTCTCTCCAAGGTTTTCGGCAATCCCTTAAACTTTTGGCCAAATGTTCCTATCAAATTTATTAATTTTGTAAATAACATTTTGACGCATTTTGACGCATTTTGACGCATTTTGACGCATTTTGACGCATTTTGACGCATTTTGCGAAAACACTGCGCTGTCTAAATGTCTACTTTATGCCTGTTTGTTGTCCAAATACTTTTCCGGCCGGCCCATTGCATTGTAAATCTTTCTAATATCTTTAGGCATGACCACGCCTTTGGGGAGCTGGATGCCGTGCCTTTTCAATTTTCGGTTGAAAGTGCTTCGATGGAGGCTGTATTCCTCGGCGATCTGTTGAAAAAAGAGAAACTGGAAGATCCTGTAATTCAGGCTTATTTTCTTTACAACGGATATTCCACCTTCATCCGATCATAAGGAATTTCAGATTCATCAACCATTTTACTTTCATTGAGCAGCATCAAGCCTTTTGAGCAAACAAAGGTTCTGAAAATATTGTACTGATCACTGTCTACCGTTACTTCATCGATGATTTCCAGGTCCAGGTTACAGATGATGAAGGAATATTGATAATCATGGTCACCAGATTCATTCTCGATGGCTCTTCGTACGAGGCGATAGTAGAGTTGTGTGGAGGGGTTATAATAGGCGCCCATGTAAAAGGACATGGCCCGAAAATATTTTCGACTCTCCATGTAATCAATCTGGTCCTGTATGGTAAGTTTCTTTTCCTTAAAGGGGGGAATCTTTGCAATAAATTCAGATTGAACTCGGGATTTGTCTACCAAATTGAATTTTTTATCATAAATGTAGATGTTTGGTTCGATAGGAAAAGACACAAAATATTGTTCGCGGGAAGGGATAAACTGAATATTAGAAACATAGGCGTATGGTTGATCTGCCCAGTCATGCTCATCATAAATCTTAGGATAGTTAATGATCTCTTCAAATTGTCCAGTTTGAGTATCGTACTTTCCGAATGCAAATGCTTTTGTATGTTCTTCCAATCGGGAATGGTTCATTAACGGCAAAATTATCTCAAGCTTATTTTCTGCATTAACAATCGGAAAGGCTGCCCCACTGCTGTAAAACCCCTTTATTTCACGATCCTGAGGATCTAGTTGAAACTGGACCTGAGCACCCTGCTCATTTATTTTGTAAATTTCTGCCAACATATGGTATATGAAAATATATTCTTTATCATCTAACTTAACTACTCCATCAAGTTTGTGGATTCCTTTTACGCTATTGGGACCTTGAAGAGGGAACTCTAATTTGTTGACAATATTGCCGGAGGGTATATCAAATTCATAAACCTGGTTATGATTTTTTACCACTATTCTTTCATTTCCATTCTTTTGATCGAAATAGTAGTTACTAATACCATTATAATTAAAAAAAGTGTCTGTATGCAATGTGATGCCCTCAACAAAAGATATACTACTTTTTTCTTTAGAATACTTGTTATTTAGGTTTTGTTCCTCTTCTTTTTTTTCACAAGAAACAATTAAGAATAAGGTTAAGACAATGAATGTATATTTTGGTACCATTTTATTATAAAAATAGAATAGAGGCTCAAGCTAAGTGGCCGAGCCTCTATTATGGAGTTATATGAATTAATTATTCCTGAATTCCATCGCATGCGGGACCTACACCAAGAGATACACAATAATCACCTCCTTCAATACATGCTTCACATTGTCCCCAATTTTCTCCAGG
>JAUIKE010000202.1 GCA_030430845.1 Bacteroidia bacterium
GAGAAAAACAGAAATAAAATAAGAAGCAATTCTTTCATTTTAGATGGATTATTCAGTGAAAAATTAGTGGAGGTCCCTGCCTTCTGGCGGATACGGTAAGCAGGAGTGTCTAATGTAGACTAATATTTCCCCTGAAATTTTTTAGCCTGCTTCACATGTGCCAGATGATGCTTACAATGCCAGGCATACAGGGCCAGGTTTACATCCAGGCGAAAAGACTTTTGATATTCCGGATGGAAAAAGGTTCGTTCGAAATCCTCCGCCGAAAGTTGTTTTAATAATAGCGTCAATCTGGAGTGCAAACCCAGTAAGAGGATCTCAGAATAGGCTGTGGGGGCCTCTTTCCCATCGGGTAACTGAGCCCAGGCACTTTCAATATAGGGGCGTATGGTGGGGTTGTCTTCCGTGAGGGCCAGTTTGAAACGTATGAGGGCATTCATGTGGCTATCTGCACAATGATGGACCAGCTGCTGAATATTCCATCCGTCCGGACGGTATTTCCACTGCAATTGATCTTGGGTAAGGCCTCTGATTTCGTCTTGTAATCGGTGGGGAAATTGTTCTATGATATCGATCCATTGCCTGATTTGATCATCCGTAATTTGCTCAGGTCTTTGAAAAGCCCCGATGGGATATTTGAGTTGGTGCAGTTGTGAATCAGTCATGATTTTAGGTTTTGTTCTCACAGATTTAATTATTAGGAGAGCAGATCATCGATATTTTGTTTGATATCTTGCTTAAGTTGTTGTTCAAAAGCCTGAAAGTCCGGCTTATCTATTTTCTGAACGAAAGCTCCTTTTTCAAGTACATAAATGTGATCAGAAATCTCAGATAAGGTACTCAAAATATGGGAGGAAACCAGTATTGTTTTTTCATGCTTTAACTTCTGTAAGATCGACATGATCTTTTCATTGCTTTCCAGGTCGACGCCGTTAAAGGGCTCATCCAGCAGTAAAATCTCTCGATCCTGAAGCAATACGCCCATTAAGGCCAGCTTTTTTTTCATACCGGTGGAATATTCCTGACTCAGCTGATCGAGGGGCAAATCAAAAATATTGTTCCACTTTTTGATGAGAGCTGCATCGTTTTTTATCAAGCGGAGGTATTCCATTCCACGCATATAGGGGTAGAGGTAATTCTCTGTTTCTAAAAAAGAAATATGCTTTTTCTCCAATATTTTTCCCTGGTAGTCGATATGGCCGCTTTGGGGATGATAAAACCCGAATAACGACCGGAAGAAGGTGGTTTTACCGGCTCCGTTTTTTCCCAAAATGCCGTACACCTTACCTTTCTCGAATGAGGCTGAAATGCCTTGGAGAATGGGGGTAGAGCTTATAGAAAAATGCAAGTCATTTATCTGAAGCATTGGTAGCTGTTTGATCGTTCCAAAAATACCTCATTGTTTTGTGAGCTTTTATGCCATACCAAACACAGAGTAGCAGGCAGACCGCTTGAAAGCCTGGAATGATGAGGAATAAAAAATAAATGGCATGTACCATGTTCTGGGGCAAGCGCCGAATCTGGGGACGGTACAGGGCATATTTGTAGAAGATGGAGAAAATGAGAGATAGCTGCAAAATAAAAATTCCGATCACAGAGATATAGTAGGCCTCTGAGTGAAAAATTAGTGATAGTATATAGATTGGGGAAAAGGCCAAATGAATGAAAAGCGAATGACGGGCTATTTTTTTAGTAAAAAAGCGCTCCTGCCAATTGATTAATGTAGGGGGCTCTACCCATTCGAAGGCTGAATTGATCAACAAACTCCCCAGCACAACACAGGCCACAAAAAAAGCTATATGCAGAAAGCTCAGTAAGCCAAGGAGGTAAATCACGATGAGGAACGGCAGTCTGCGTCTGAGTAAGGATTTCATTTCAAAAAGCTCATCCGGCATCCATTTTAGGTCGGGGTTCCAGCTTTTTTTCCAAAAAGAGGAATGACTGACCGGGAAAAAAAAGGTACAGAAAGCGGATAGGCTCAGGCCCAGGGCGGCCTGCCAGTTCAGACTAAGCAAGCTAATAAGTACCAGGGGAGCCACTGCGAGCAAATATTCGGTCATCCAAAGTCGTCGCAGCTGTGGGATGTCATAGGTGTAGGTTCGTAAAAAAACAAGATCTTTTCTTCCGAAATGGATAACAGCGAGGAGTACCAAGCCTAAGGAAAGAGCCTGCTCAAAAGAACTGTTGATCAGCCCATAAATCAATTGGCTGACCAGCGCGACGCTGACGAACAATAGCAGTAATAGGATTAACCAACCTACTTCCTTAAGGATTCGATAAATTTGCAGGAATCTCAGTCGGATCAATGCGGTAATACTCATTCGGTAAAAATAGAAAAATAACTTTCTTTTTTGAGAGTCGCCCGCACGGGCGACTCTCAAAATTATTATGATCTAGAAGTTAATCGGTACCCTTACCAGGGTATCATCCCAACCCATCAGCATGTGAGCACCACCATTGGCCTGGGAAAACATGATAGAAAAAGCTTCGATGGCATCGTCTGTTGACTCGGTTGGTACGGTGATCTTGGCTTTGGTGTTTTTCGCCGGATCAAAACCATAGCTACCCCAGCGATCCAGGTAATCGGTAAAATGCACTTCCCATTGTTTTTCGGAGGGGACTACATGGATGGTATATCTTCCTTTTTTCAATTTGGTATCACCGACTTTTACATCCTGGAAAAAAGTAACTTCAGTGGATTCGTTGGCTCCTGCACGCCAAACTTCACCGTACTTGACCAGATTGCCGAAGATCTTGCGGTCTTTTTTCAAGGGGCGAGAGTAGACGACCCGCATGACCGGCTTGGCGTTTTTCTCAACATCTGATTTGGCAAAATGCCTCAGGGCGACTCTGGATGGGTAGTAGGCCATATCCATTATACTGGCGTCCACCCCGGGCCATTTCAGTTCCTCTTGTGCTTGTAGTGAATGATTCAGCGTTAGGGCAAAAACAAACAGACAGGTAGTAGTTAAGATCTTTTTCATAATACGTTTATTTTTTGGTCCAAAATATTGGGTAAGTTAGGGGTTTATTGTCGTATCAGGGACAGTAGGGAGGATATTAATTTAGACCTCAAAGGTCTCGAGACCTTTGAGGTCTAAAAAAAAAGCCTCGCCGATCATTCGGCGAGGCCTTAAAACTCACTATTTATTATTTAATCTAAATTTCTTATTGCTTGATCACCTTGATCGAGTTGGCCTGGCCGTCGATCGTAACGAAGATGTTGTATACTCCCTTAGGCAATTTCTCGCCGTTAATCTGGAAGGTGTACTCCCCGGCAGCCTGACGGCCGCTGGTAATCGTTTGTAGTGGCCTGCCCAGGATATCCATCAACGCAATATTGACCTCACTGCTCTGTGGCAGATTATAAGTTAATACCGTGTTGGCCCCGAATGGTACCGGACCTACTTTGAAGTCGTAAGCCGACAGGTTCAGGTCATCAGATGATACAGGCTCGTCTGGAATCGTGTTTACAGAGAAGACAGAAACCGTACCACTCACCTCGTTTGAAGTAACCACCAATGCCGCATTTACCGGAGACTGATCAAGTGGAATGAAGACGATGTCCTCTACCCCTAAATCGCCAATAGCAGAAGAAGTCGCATCTTCTACACTGAAATCACGGTTGTTGGAGTAACTCACAAATTCAGGTGCCGTAGGATCTGTGATGTCATATACCATAACACCACCGACTCTTTCTAATCCGATCAATGCAAACACACTGCCTTCATAGCGAACCAATTCTACAGCTTCCGGCTCAGGCCCCTTGTCGTCAGAACGACTCTTGTGAGAATCATTTTCGTCATTGTTAGAGTTGAAGTCATCTGGTAACAGTTCAGCCAGCTTCTGCTCAAAGTGGTCACCACTATCAAAGATTAAGGCTTCTTGTGGGTTGGCTGCGAATGGATTCCAAATGGAGAAGGAGCGAGCACCGTAAGCATAAATCTGGTCAACATCGCCGTCGCCGTCCGTATCCCCTGTCGCCAGGGTGGAATTTAAACGGCCTAGTAAGGAATCGATCTGAAGCTCGGCTGCGTTTGGATAAGCATCCGGATCCAGGACCAATCCACTTACACGTTCTTCTTCCGAATAGCCGTCGTAATCTCTGGCATCTCCTTCGTTAGCTGTAACGACATAATCAACTCCGTCAATATTGATGGATTTAACAGCATCGGGCTGGTACATGCCCAGTACAGGCCAGTTTCTGATGTCAATATCAGATGACTCATTACTGGCATCAAAGCCGTTACCTGGTAGGCTATGGTCTTTGTATCCCAGAGGAGCAATTCCAACAATGGTAGCTGTATTGATATTGATCAAGATAGCGGCATTGTTCTCCTGGCAGCTAACAAATGCATTTAATCCGTCTTCCGTAACCGCAATGTACTCAGGCTCGAGATCTTGAGCGGCAGAGGCATTAGGACCAAAGATTCGGATACCTTGTCCACGAAGCGCATCTTCCTGCCCATTAAACTGAGAGAACGAAACGTTTATGACCTGTGCATTTTCTGCACCATTTGCTACATTGATGATCGAAACAGAACCTTCCGGATCAAGGGTGTAATCATCGTTTGGTTCTCCTTCATTCGCTACCAGAACTTTTGTTCCGTCTGGAGTGAATGTTACCATATCAGGCAATGCACCTGCTTCTACATCGTTGATGTAATTTCCAAGCGTGTCAAAGAAAACAACCTTACCATTAGCATCCACAGCTTCTGCCTGAGAAGCCACTGCTACCAAACCATCGAACACAGCTACACTGTTTACTCCATCACCATAAACAGACATATCAATGCTGTCCACCAATACTGGCTGATAGGGGTTCACAATGCTGACGATAGAAACAGAATTAGCATCTGCATTTACAGAGAAGAGACGTCTTGAAACGGCGTCGTACGCAACGATCTCAGAAGCGCCTTCGTCAAATACCCCTGTTTCGTAGGTGCCCAGGTAGTACAAGTCAAACTGCTTGTTACTTTGTGGGATCATCTTTGGCGCATAAGGTGTCATCATAGTCGTAATACGACCTTCTCCTTCTTCGGGATAATCAGCCGCAGCAATGACTCCGTTGACAGGACCATTTACAATAAAATCATACAGTGCTCTTTGGTAAGAATATCCAAGAGGCGTAACACCCAGTGCCGCAAACTCAGGATAATCGTCACCACCGGCAGCCGTAAAGTTGTTGGTTACAATGTATACATTAGGAGCGCCGTCTGCTACCTCCCCATTGGCAACGATCTCCGTACCATCGTCTAATGTGATAGACAAAATTCTGTTAACGTCAGAGCTTGCGTTAGGGTCGTATACAATTTCAAAACCAGCGATCTGCATGAAGCGACCGGAACCGTTTTCTACCTGAGAAACGGCATTTTCCATAGCGGCTTTTAATGAATCCGGAGAAATGGGGTCGATAACGACCATGTTGTTGTCGAAAGGCAACATGTCAAAAGTCGTTTTTTCAGAAATGTCGCTTCCGGCAGGAATGATGTTGTTGTTGCGGATACCACCGCCGTTCTGCATAGCGATCATTGGGATGCTGAGATCCAGTCCCTGAGCCGCAGCCTGCTGTGTGCCCAACCAGAGGAAGGCATCAGCAATGAGGTTGCCCTGGTTAGTTTCTTTGGTTCTAACACCTCCTCTGGTACCATCCAGCGCTACCTCCGTAGTAGCGATGATGTTTTGATCCAGGCTGGCCGCATAGGCTGTTACAGAATCCACTACATTGGCTTTCAGATCCGCATTCGCGGCAAAGTCTTTGATCAGGATCACATCACTTTCAGTTGCTACTCCGGTTACAACACCCTGATCGTCGAAATCAACGATCAAATTACCGATGAATCTGTACTCACCAGGAGTGGTCACTACGTAAACGGTGTCACCAGAAGCATCGGTGGCTTTGATGGGGTATTCGTCAAATACTTCCAATCCGTCAATAGCATTAGCCGGATTGTTGGTCAGTAGTTCATCACCACCACCGGCGATGACGACATCCACGCCGTTCAGTTGTCCGATGAGTTCCAGTTCATTATTGATAGACTGCAGGTGAGTGATCAGGATGATCTTGTTGACTCCCTGAGCTTCTAAGGCATCAATTTGAGTTTGTGCAACCGTTACCAGATTAGGATCAACCGTTACATTTCTCAGGCTGGTGATGGTGGCTACATCTTCGTAGATCAAACCTACTACACCTACCTGCTCTCCGTTCACATCTATAATGGTACTAGGAGCAATTTTGCCGGCATCAACCAATGCCTGCAAGCCTGCTTCACCTGAAAAGTCTAAGTTGGCACTCAGGTAAGGCGCACCGGAAGTTTGATCGGTGATCATTTTTTCCAATACATCCGGGCCGAAGTCGAAATCGTGGTTGCCGATAGCAATGGCATCATAACCAATGGCATCCAGGACTTCAGCATCGTAATAAGGCAGTCCCTCACCTCTGTTCAAGCTGGCATTAAAAGCAATACCTGCGAGGAAGTTATCACCGGAAGACAGCATGATGCTGGCCATACCGGCTGCTTTGAGGCTGTCTACTGCCGTTTTGAATTCAGCCGATCCACCGATCAACATGCCGTCTACATCCACCGGCTCCAGCTTGGATTCGCCGTCGTTGTTGTGCAGGATACGGAGGGTTATCGGAGCCTGAAGTCTTTCGTTTAATTCGGTAGTTTCTTTTTCAGCTTTTTCCAAAGCTGGTTCAACCGGTTTTTCCTGAACTACTTTCGACAGTAGTCCATTGATGGATATCCCCATAATGTTTTGGGTATTCGCCAAAATAAAGGCGACCATGAGGGTGAAAATGGAAAATAGATAAATCTTCTTCATAAATCGTTTTTATTTTTTGATCCGATGAAGAAAATTATTCAGCCGCAACTACGGAAAAATCAGATATTATGCTTTTATGAAAAAAAGGTTAACTATTGATAATTTGGAGGAGGGGTTGTTTGTTTTTTGATTATTAGTAATTGATGGTTGCTTGTTTTTTACTTTTTGTAAATTAAATTTATCAAGAAACGTTAATTTGTAGTGATCCAGAAGTAAAAGAAGCTGAAATTATATTGTTATGTAAAATTTGTTTTAAGTCGTTTTCACGCACCTCTTACCGATGGTTCGTCCCTCCCGTGCGAGCCGTCTGGCCGGGACTCTATAGTCCAGGAGACAATATGGTAGTTCAATCAATCTATTAGCGTCCCTGCTCATCTCAACGTATTGGAACCTCAGCTTTCGATGTTCGGGCTTCATAGCAGCTCTAAATGTTAACTGAATTTGATCTTTTTGTTAAAGTGGGCTATTTCTCCAGGAAATGGAGGATGCTTTCCTTGTAGGATTTACTGGATTTTAAAATTTCACCATTCTTCATCAGGAACGAAAATTCATTGTTATGGAGGTATTTGTGTTTTTGAACCCAGAGGTAATTGAGTAGGGTAGAGCGGTGGATACGCAAAAATTGCCGAGGATCCAGTTTTTCTTCCAATGCATTCATGGTAAATCGAAAAAGGTGCTTTCCCTTAAGCGTATGGAGTAAAACGTAGTTACCTTCAGTTTGGCTGAAGATGATGTCATCCGTCAGGATTTTTTGCGTTCCTCCCTTCTCTTTTAATTCAATGACTTGCCAGTACTGGCTGTATTCCTGTTCCATTTGCTTGACCATACCGATCATTTTCTTTTGCCATTCCAAACTATTTTGCCATTCTTTCAGCTGGAATGCCCGATCAAGTGCTTCTCCAAAGCGGGTTTCATCAAAGGGCTTGAGTAAATAATCCAAGGCTTTTACCTCAAAGGCCTGGAGTGCAAATTCATCATAAGCCGTCGTGAAAATTATATGGGGGAAATGTTTGGTCCGAATGTCTCTCAAAACGTCAAAACCAGTTTTATCCGGCATCTGTATATCTAAAAATACCAGCTCGGGCTCCTTTAAATTGATCCACTTAACGGCTTCTGCTCCATTACGGCATTGCCCAACTACCTGTATGTTGTCATAGGGGCTCAGCAATTGAAGAATACGCTGTCTGGCCAATAACTCATCATCTACAATTAGGGCTCGGATGCTGTTCATACGAGTATTATTTGGTTCTGTACGGTATTTTAATTAAAACATGGGCTCCTTCAGATGAACCGGAGGAGTGTATACTAAATACATAATCATTTTGGTAATGTTGCTTCAGTCGGGCCCTAACGTTTTGCAACCCGATACCTTCATTTTGGGAAAAAATTGGGTTGGATTGAAAACCGGGACCATTGTCCTTGATGTGAATCAAAAGATAAGTTTGTTGATAATGAGTCGTGTTCTCTACCTCGCTTTTGATCTCAATCGTACCTTTTTCTGTAAGCTTAGAAATACCATGTTTGATCGTGTTTTCAACAATGGGCTGCAGGATTAACTTTGGTACTTTGGCGTCCAAACTTTCAGCTGCAATGTCGTAGTAAATTTGCAGCCGATCCTGGAAACGGGTCTGCTCAATATCCAGATAGTTTTTTATAAATGATAATTCTTCCTCAAATCGAACCAGGTAGCCCTCCTTGTTTTGAATGACCTGCCGCAACAAAGCCCCTAATTTAGTCACCATATTTTGGGCAGCTTTGGTATCCAGTTCTATTAGTGTATTGATAGAATGCAGGGTGTTAAATAAAAAATGAGGCCGCAACTGCATGAGTAAGGCATTCAACTTGGCCCGGTTTAATTCCTTTTCCTTGGCCAGGTACCGGAGCAGATAGATGTGAAAAAAAAAGATGGCAATGATCAAAAGATAATAGGTGAGACTGGCAAAATAGTTGCCTGCAATGCGGATTAACAACCTCTTCTCCAACCAATTGGCTATCACACCACTCTCTAAATAAATAAACAGATCAAACAAAAAGGAGTACATAACCAGATGTATCAGGCTGATCCCCAAACTCCATCCTATCCATCGCAGCAGGTTTTTTTTGTTTTCAGACTGGAAAATGTCGGTGTGGCTTTCCGCTATTTTGTACATGGGAGGAGACAAAATAATCCAACTCAGGTAAAAGGCGGTGAAGCGGAACGTCATGGTCAGCCAGCTGAACGGATAATCATTCCACATGCTGAGATAAAAAGTGAAGTTCTGCGACAGGTCGATAAATATCCCAATTAAACCACCAATCAATAGATACCGGTACGGGATCGGAAAGTCTTTGTAAGTTCGAAAAAGTGCATTCATGCAATGGCGGCGTATGGCTGATTTTCTTTTGTGATTAACACAAAGTTAAGATTATTAGGTCATTAAATATTTTATTTTGGGCTGAGAGGCAATATTTGGGGTAAAGAGAAGAACATCAACCATAAAACTATCATTTATGAAAGCCATATACTCTTTAATTCTGCTCGTTTCTGCTTTTTTCATATGTTCCTGTGGCGGAGAAAAACGGGATCCGATGATGTCCCAACTAATTGGCCACACTTATTGGGAAATCAGAGACATCGTTTTTGAAAATGCCGCCGGAGAAGGAATGGAATGGCACGGGGAGGCATTGGACGGTTCGGCTGTAGAGGATTTGAGCCTATCTTTTGAGGGAAGCTGTGCTCAGGAGAACTGCGGCCAGGGAGTTTATATAAAAAACCAGGCCTCCGGTGAGGTAGAAGCGGTTTTGCAAATCTTTCATGGGGTTGAGGATATTTTTCCTCATTTCACAAGGAAGGTCAGCATACCCACAGGAGAGCAGCTCCATGTCGGTTGCCGGCAATTTTGCTACGAAGGTGGAAATATCTCCCTAAGCTATAAGGTATTAGGGGCGAAGGTCATTTCCAAGTAGAATTCTGTTAAAAATCTGTTTAATAATACTGCTCGCCACATTTTTTTCCACTTACCCCAAATAGATTTTAAGCCAGCCTGCTAAGGAATACTTTTGCTTTAAACAAAAACTTAGATTATGAAAAGCAGAAGTTACCCGACTGTTATGTTTATTCTGCTCACCCTACTGACAAGCTGGTCCGTTCAGGCCCAGATCAACACACCCAGGGTGAGCCCGGCTGCACAACTAAAGCAAACCATCGTCATGACGGATATCGTCATTGATTATTCCCGACCACAGGTGATCACCAACGGCAATGACCGGACCGGCCAGATCTGGGGTGTCCAGGTACCCTATGGCTTCCAAAAGATCAATTTTGCCTCCCAGAATGAAATTCCCTGGCGAGCCGGTGCCAATGAAAATACCACGATCACTTTTTCCGATGATGTGACTTTGGAAGGCCAAAAAGTGAAAGCGGGAAAATACGGCTTGTTCGTGGCCGTACGTGAAAACAATACCGCTACCCTTATTTTATCCGAAGCCACCACCGCTTGGGGCAGTTTCTGGTACGACGAAAAAGAAGATGTTCTTCGTGCAGATGTAAAAATGCAGGACATTCCTTTCACCAACGTTTTGACCTATGAGTTTGTAGAATTAGGGAGTAATTACGGTTTGTTAGCGCTCGACTGGGAAAAGAAGCGCATTCCCATCAAAATCGAGGTGGATAACAAAGCGGCCGTAGCGGCTAACTTCCGGGATCAGCTCAAGGGACAAGCCGGTTTCGGATGGCAGGGGCCCCTCGCCGCTGCGAGATACTGTGCTCAGAACAACTTTAACCATGAAGAGGCTTTGCAATGGATAGATCGTGCTATTCAGCAACAGAAAAATTATGCGACCCTTTCCGTTAAATCTACCTTGCTTTTCCAGAAAGGAGAAAAGGAAACAGCCCTGGCCCTGGCCGATGAATCCGCTCAACTTGCCAACATCAATCAGCTAAATGCACTAGGATACCAAATGCTGCAGCTGAACAATGCCGACAAGGCCATCGAGTACTTCAAACTGAATGTAGAAAATAACCCGGAAAATGCCAATGTGCACGACAGCCTTGGCGAGGCTTATTTTATCAAGGGTGACAAAGAAAAAGCCACTAAACATTTTAAAAAATCACTTTCCCTGAATCCTCCGGCGAACGTGAAGGCGAATTCGATGAAATACCTCAAGCAAATGGGCGTAGAGTATAACCAATAATTAATTCATCTAAAACTTATTAACAGGAGACATCCCAAATTCTTAAGATAATTTATAAATCACTGTCTTTTAGTTATTTATATTTCGTTGTTCGTTGTTCGTTGTTCGTTGTTCGTTGTTCGTTGTTCGTTGTTCGTTGTTCGTTGCTCGTGGTTCGTGGTTCGCAATTAAACGGACAACTAGCAACGAACAACGAATTAAAAATCAAGGTTTAGTTGAATAGCCCGTTTGTCTAAACCCTCTTTTAAAAAATATGGGATGAATCACCTTTCTTTTTATAATACACTTATGAGTCAAATTAAAATTACCCTGTGCATATTTCTTCTACATTTCATTTGCATCCTCCATGCTCAGGAAGCAAGAGAGGCCTCCCACTGGGAACCTTCCTTTTTCAATGAAAAAGAAATCCTCTTTTATTCGTACTCCCTGTCGGAAGATGGAATAGCGGGCTTGTATAAATTTAACTTGGAAACGAAAGACCTTACTTCCTTGGCAAAGGGGACAACTCATTATTGGTTCCCTACTGTAGGCAAAAAAGGAAAAATTACTTTTTCCAGTGATAGCCTATTTCAGGAAAGATATGGAGGAAGTAATATTTATATCCTGGACTCCAAAAAGAATAAGATCACAGAAATTACTCATTATAAGGACAGAATGGCGACCCACTCCAGTTTTTCTCCAGATGGGAAATCCATCTTGTTTATGGAACAGAAAAGCTGGGGAAAGGGTAATTGCGAGATTAAATTGTATAATATCAAGACAAATAAAATAACCAACCTCAGTAATCATCCTGCCCGGGATGAATTAGCCCGATGGTCGCCGGATGGGAAAAAAGTGCTATTTACTTCCGATCGCTCGGGATCCGCTGAGATCTACTTGCTTAACCTCAGGAATAAAGAATTGGAAGCTTTAACAGATGATCCGCAAAAAACAAATCAGATGGCTATTTGGTCGCCAGATGGGCAAACCATAGCTTATAGCACTTTTTTTACGGAGAAAGGCCCTCAAAGTGAGCGGTACCTGGTTTTGTTAGAAATGTCCTCCGGCAAGGAAATAGATAGCATACGAATAGATCGGAACGGCAAGTGGTTAAGGCAACTAAGCTGGTCACCTGATGGGCATAAAATCATAGGTTCTTTCGGCACCAATGATCTAAGTGAAATCTGGATGCTGGATTTGGAAAGTAAAGAGTGGGAAAAGGTAGCAATTCCTTTTTAACCCCAAGGGGTTTAACCAAAAAATAACAGAATGGAATTTTTCTTATTTTGTTAGATCTATACACCTATTCTAACAAAACCATCCGAATATGAAAAAGTCCATTCCCTTGATTTTTCTTGTACTGCTCTGTCTGGTCAAATTGTCTGCTCAGGACGAGCCGGATCTAAAAGATGCCAAAAGATTACTGGAAACCTGGCTGGATGCCCAAACCGATTACGAACGCCTACCCGGCATAGCTGTGGCCGTGGTAAAAGATCAGGACCTGCTCTGGAAAGCCGGCTTCGGCTTTGCCGATGTAGAAGATCAGCATGCTACAAAAAGCAACACGATTTACAGTATTTGCTCGATTTCCAAGCTTTTTACCTCGATATCCGTTATGCAATTGAGAGATGCCGGTAAGCTAAGCCTGGAGGATGAAGTTTCAAAGCACCTGCCTTGGTTTAAAATCCATCAAAAATATGAAGACAGCGGCCCCATTACCATCCGTTCTTTACTGACCCACTCAGCCGGCGTACCCCGACAGTCCAATTTCCCATACTGGACCGGCCCTGATTTCGATTTCCCGACCATAGAGCAGATCAAAGCTCAAATGAAGGATATGGAAACACTGTACCCTGCTTCGACTTACTTCCAGTATTCCAATTTCGGTATGAGCATCCTGGGGGCTATTGTTGCCGAAAAATCCGGCCTGAGCTTTAATGAATATGTAGAAAAAAATATTCTGGAGGTTTTGGACCTAAAGGATACTCGCCCTTATATGCCAAAAGACTTACTAAAAGGACAGCTGGCTACCGGCTACAGTGCTTTGGATCGCTCCGGAGATCGAAAAGCCGTTGATTTGTTTTATACGGATGGGGTAACTGCGGCCGCAGGCTTTACCTCCACCGTGGAGGACCTGGCTAAATTTGCCTCCTGGCAGTTCCGGCTTCTAGAGAATGGTGGAGAGGAGATTCTCCGCTCAAGTACATTGAAAGAAATGCAGCGAGTCCATTGGATGAATCCGGATTGGAAATTAGCCTGGGGCTTAGGTTTTACGGTTCGACAGCACAATGGGGAAACAGTGGTTGGCCATGGCGGTTCCTGCCCAGGATATCAAACGGATTTATCTTTAACACCTAAGAAAAAATTAGCCTACGTGGTGATGATCAATGCCAGTGGTACTAATCCTGGGAAGTACCTGAATGGTATTTCTGCGATTGTTGGAAAGGCCTTAGATGCCGAATTCGAAGAGATACCGGACGGCATGAATCTGGAAGATTACGCAGGTACCTACAATGCACGCCCCTGGGGCAGCGAGAGTGTGGTGCTTCCCTGGTATGGCGACCTGGCGGTAATGGGGTTGCCTTCCAATGATCCTTCTTATTTCACTATTCTCAAACATGTCGAAGGAGATACTTTCAGAAGAAAAAGAGATGATGGGGAATTAGGGGAAACCGTTGTTTTTGAAAGGGATGGTAATGGGAAAGTTGTGAAGATGTGGCGGCACCAGAATTATTCCTTGAAGTTGAAATAGAATAAAAGAAGGGGCCAGCGGCCCCTTCTTTTATTCTATTTCATTAAGTAATCTATCGCTAAATTACTATACACTTTGACACCTGTCTCCATAGCGGCATCATCAATTAAAAAGTCCGGCGTATGATGCGGAGCAGCTTCAGAAGGATCCATTCCTTTCGGCATACCGCCAATAAAAACAAACAGGCTAGGCACTTCAAGGGCAAAGTAAGAGAAATCTTCCGCGCCGGTTTTAGCTGGAATGAGGTGGACATTGTTTTTCCCCGCTGCTTTATGAAGGCTTGGCAGCATTTGTTGGGTCAGTTCCGGATCGTTGTAAGTGACAGGTACGCCCTCCTGGATGTTCACCTCTGCCACAGCACCTGAAGCTTCTGCAATATTAGTGGCGGTCCGTTCAATGCGTTTGAAGATCTCTTCTTTCATACCTTCATCCAGTGTCCGGATGGTACCGATCATCTCTACTTCTTCCGGGATGATGTTGTTGCGTACCCCTCCTTGAATTCTTCCGACGCTGATAACGGCTGCTTCCTTCGTCAGTTCCGTTTGCCTGCTGATGATATGTTGGAGTCCTTGAATTATTTGAGCAGAAATCGTGATGGGATCAATACCTCCCCAAGGTTGGGAGCCGTGGGTTTGTTTTCCTTTTACCTTAATCACATACCGGTTAGCGGCTGCCAGGGCCCCGCCGGGTTTGTAGGTAACTTTCCCGACTTCTGTTTGCGAATTGATATGAGTACCAAACATAACGTCAATCCCTAAGTCTTTCAGCAAGCCTTCTTTGACCATTAATTTCGCCCCGCCTTCTTCTCCGGGAGGAGCCCCTTCTTCAGCAGGTTGGAAAACGAAGACTATGGTGCCTTTTAGCTGGTCTTTCATTCCGGTGAGTACCTCAGCTGCCCCCATCAGCATAGCCACATGTGTATCGTGGCCACAGGCATGCATGACACCTACCTCATTGCCCAGATAAGTGGTTTTGACAGTTGATTTGAAAGGGACATCGACTCTTTCTACTACCGGCAGGGCGTCCATATCGGCTCGCATGCCAACCACCGGCCCCGGCTTCCCTGTTTTGAGTATACCGACCACCCCGGTTTTGGCTACGCCTGTTTTCACTTCCAGGCCTAATGACCTGAGGTGAGTAGCGATGTATTCTCCAGTTTTGAATTCCCGATTGCTGAGTTCCGGGTTTTGATGTATGTGGTGCCGCCATTCAATGACTTTTGAATTGATCTTTTTGGCATTATTTGCGACCTGTTCGGCCATTCCTCCTTGTGCCTGCATGCTAACGGATAGCAGCAGGAAGCTAAAAAAGGTGATTAGTGTTTGTTTGTTCATTTGCTGATTACTTTATTTATTTTCGAGGCCTAAAATACTGATTTATTTAAAGCTTAGAAAAAACCGTATCTATCCGTGAAGATCCGTGTCTTTTTTTTAGACGCTGGTTTTCACGGATTGGCATGATCCAAGTAGAATTATATTTTTACTTTATTTTCTGTTTTTTCAAAAACTCGGAAGGTGTTTGTTGGGTAAACTGCTTGAAGGACCTGTTAAAGGTCGCTTTACTGTTGAATCCGCTTTCGAAAGCGATTCCCAGTATGGAAAGATGAGAAAAAGCCGGATCAACCAGGCGCTCCTTGACCGCCTGAATTCGATACATATTAATGAATTCATT
>JAUIKE010000005.1 GCA_030430845.1 Bacteroidia bacterium
TGTTAAAGGTCGCTTTACTGTTGAATCCGCTTTCGAAAGCGATTCCCAGTATGGAAAGATGAGAAAAAGCCGGATCAACCAGGCGCTCCTTGACCGCCTGAATTCGATACATATTAATGAATTCATTAAAGTTTTTGCCCATTTCATTATTGATGACCCCTGATAGTTGATGAGTATTGTAACCCATCTGTCGGGCCAGTTCCGGAAGGCTCAGCTCAGGATTGAGGTAAGGCTTTTGGGTTTCGATGTGTTGTAGCAGTTCTTTTGCAATTTGAGTGGCTCCATTTTCCTCCGGGTTTTCTTCCGGCTCATCATAATTCGGATTGAAACGCAGTTTATAAAACGCAGATTGGTCGATGTTAAAACCGTATATACTCAGGTAATAAATAATAATACCCCACAAGAAGAAAGAATACCACATATTGACATAGGAAAGAGGTTCGGGGGTAAACAGGTCAATGATCCTGAAGAGCACCCAGATGATCTGCCCTGCGACAACAGCGTATAAAAAATATTTGAGCCACGAAAACGAAATCTGATCCGTTTTACTAAAATGCTGGTTGATATATTTGCGATAAGATTGATATTCAATGGCTGTTCGGATGAAATAATAAATGATTAGCAGATGGGCAATGATGAATAATACGTCCCCAATTGGTGAAATACCATCCGCAAGTGTCCCCTTAGTACCGAAATGCAAAGGGAATTCCTGGCCCTGCCACCAATGCTTCACTACCACATCCGCAAAGAAGAGGCCAAAATTATAGAAGAGCATAAAAAATCCTGGGAATAAATGCCAAAGGTCCTTCCTCTGAAATTTGAACTGACTGTTGGTCAGGCTCCTAAAATAAAAATATACAAGCGGCCCTATAAAAAACCAATGATCAAAGGGAAAATAAAACATGAAGGTCGAATATGCATCATGCGAATCATACCAGCCGGCAAAACCCAACATCCACGAAGACACACGAATGGTGTAGATCAGGATTAGGAAAGACAACAGCCTGTCGTGCAGTTTGGCTTCTCTAATGCCCCGTAACAAAAGCAGTATAAAAAACAGAACCCCCTGAATAAAAAAAGGAAGCAGTAATGCGCTATACCGGTTGAATTCAAATAACATGGAATGCCTTGTTGAAATGTATAAGAATATAAGCACCTAATCAATTTTACACACTTTTGTTCAAGCACTTTACTCCATTTTATGATTATTGGGTCTTCTTAGTTTTGTTATTCTATTTTGCAGCCTGAATATTTTACTATTTTTATCCTCGGTTTTGGACGGTGGTATAGCAAAATATATCGAGATGGTTTATCAATAGAAGGTAGATTATAATTGCCATTCCATATATCTACAAAATATCAAGTAATAAATTTTTACCTTAAAATTCACTCGTATGATAAAACTCAATAATTGGATCACTCTGGCGGGTTTGTTGACCTGCCTGCTGTTTTCTACCAACGTCCTGGCACAGGAAAAAGAGGACGTCAAGAAGGACAGTACCAAAACAGAAAAATCAAAGAAAGGCCTTCCTTTGGAAGCTGCTCGTACGTTTCATCTTCAGACAGATGAAGGGACCTGGATGTCTTTAGACATTAGCCCGGATGGCAAAACCATCGCCTTCGATATGTTGGGCGATCTGTATTTGTTGCCGGCAGAAGGAGGCAAAGCAGAACGTTTAACGAAAGGATTGGCTTATGATACGCATCCAAAATTCAGCCCGGACGGCAAAACCATCGCTTACACCTCGGATGAATCCGGGTCTGGAAATATTTGGCTCATCGATGTAGCATCTAAAGAAAAAACGCAACTGACCAAATTGCCAACCACACAGGTCCAGTCAGTCGATTGGAGTCCTGATGGAGATTATTTGGTTGGATCTCGTGGAGGACGCAACCTGAAGCTATACTTGTACCACAAAGACGGTGGGAAGGGAGTACAGCTCATCAAAGAGCCGGCTGCGCTGAAAACGGTAGAGCCGGCCTTCAGCCCGGATGGCAAGCACATCTGGTTTTCTCGAAGAAACGGAGCCTGGAATTATAACGCCCAATTGCCGCAATATCAGCTGGCCACCTATAACAGAGAAACCGGCGAAGTGGACACCAAAACTTCACGCTACGGCTCGGCCTTTGCCCCAACTCTTTCGCCAGATGGGAAGTGGCTGGTATACGGCACTCGTCACAATACGGAGACCGGCCTGGTAAAGCGTAATTTGGAATCCGGGGAAGAATCCTGGCTGGCTTATCCTGTACAACGAGACGAACAGGAATCGATTGCTCCGCTAGGCGTTTATCCGGCCATGACCTTTACCCCCGATAGCAAGCACGTGCTGGCTTCTTATGGTGGGAAAATCAATAAAATACCCTTGGACGGTGGGGCCGCAAGCGTGATTCCTTTTGAGGTAGATGAGGAAATCGACCTGGGGCCGGAGGTTCGCTTCGATTATCCCATTTCGGATGATGAAACCATGATCGTTAAGCAAATCCGGGACGGACAAGTTTCTCCGGATGGCAAAAAACTGGTATTCACAGCTCTGAATCGCCTGTATGTAATGGACTATCCGAATGGAACGCCTAAAAGAGTAACCAAAAACAATTTCACAGAGGCCATGCCTGTCTGGTCTCCTGATAGTCGTAGCCTGGCTTTTAGTACCTGGGAAGGAGAGGAAGGTTATATTTATAAGGTAAGTGCCTCCGGCGGAACACCTGCTAAGCTGGTTGAGCAAGCCGGTATTTATTCTGACCTGGCCTGGGACAAAAAATCAGACCGGATTGTATTCGTATACGGCCCGGCTCAGGCCTACAAAACAGCGATCGGCCCTCAGGCTTTTGGAGCTGCTGAATTCCTGGGATGGGTAGATGCCGATGGAGGGGACGTGACTAAAATTACAGAATCTAATGGACGTACTTCTCCGCATTTTGTGAATGCCAATGACAGGATTTATCTGTACAGCGGTTCAAAAGGCTTGGTGTCTATCCGTTGGGATGGTACCGATGAAAAGCAACACCTGAAGGTAACTGGGATTACCACTTTCAACTTCTCGCACGAAGATAATTGCCTGTTAGTGGATACCGAAAGAGAACCTCAGCGCAGGCCTTCCAATGCTTCTGTGGTACATATGGCTCCCGAAGGAGATAAGGCTCTGGCTAAGATCAACAATGAAATTTACGTGGTTACCGTACCGATGGTAGGAGGGAATGTTCCCACCATTTCGGTAGCTAGTGTGGAGGCCGCTCAGTTTCCTAGCTGGAAGTTGACCAAGTTGGGAGGAGAATTCCCTCAGTGGGCAGCCGACGGCAAGTCCGTTTATTGGTCTTTAGGTAACGCACACTTCCATTATGATATGGACGAGGCCAAGAAGGTAGAAGAAGAACTGAAGGCTAAGAAAAAAGCGGAAGCGGAGAAAAAGAAGGAAGAGGATGAGGAAAAAGAAGAGGAAGAAGAGAAGTCAGAGGCGGATAAAAAGAAAGACGAGGGCTATAAACCTGCCGAAATTCGAGTGAAAGTTGAGGTGAGCCGAGATATTCCCAAGGGCAGTGTGTTGCTGAAGGGCGCTCGGATCATTACAATGAATGGAAATGAAGTGATTGAACGAGGAGACATTTACATCGAAAACAACCGCATCAAAGCCGTCGGCAGAAGCGGCCGCCTGGACGTCCCCAGAGGGGTACAAGTAATGGATATGCGCGGCAAAACCATCGTGCCGGGCTTCGTGGATACACACGCTCATATGTGGCCCAACTGGGGCATTCAGAAAAACCAGATCTGGCTATACGCCGCTAATCTGGCCTACGGTGTCACGGCTACCCGCGACCCTCAAACTGCCACTACCGATGTGTTAACCTATGAAGATATGGTCGAAGCCGGCGAATTCTTCGGCCCACGGGTTTATTCTACCGGCCCCGGAGTCGGTTACTGGGCCTACAACATTAAGAGTTTGGACCATGCCAGAGATGTGTTAAAGCAATACTCAGAGTACTACGATACCAAGACGATCAAAATGTACCTGACCGGTAATCGCAAGCACCGCCAGTGGATCATACAGGCTGCTCGCGAACAGAAGTTGATGCCTACCACGGAAGGAGGTTTGGACTTTAAGCTGAATATGACCCAACTCATAGATGGTTATCCCGGTCATGAACATTCTTTCCCGATCCATCCGATCTATAAAGATGTGATTTCATTGACGGCTCATACCAAAATGGCTTACACGCCTACTTTACTGGTAGCCTACGGCGGTCCATGGGCGGAGAACTATTTCTATGCTACGGAGGATGTTCAGGGGGATAAAAAGCTCAATCACTTTACCCCTAAAGATGAATTGGATGCGAAGTCGCGCCGTCGTCCGGGGTGGTTTATGGAGGAAGAGCATGTGTTTAAGAAGCATGCTGAGTTCGTGAAAGATCTTGTTGAGGCAGGTGGCTTATCCGGCGTAGGTTCGCACGGTCAGCTGAATGGACTGGGCTATCACTGGGAATTATGGGCCATGGCTGCCGGGGGTATTTCTAACCTCGATGCTTTGAAAGTGGCTACCATCCTGGGAGCGGAGTCCATTGGCTTAGGTAAAGATCTGGGGTCCATCGAAGCGGGCAAAATTGCTGATTTGGTGGTGCTGGATAAGAATCCGCTGGATAACATTCGGAATACTAATACGGTGAAATACGTCATGAAAAATGGCCGAATGTATGAAGGGAATACCTTGGATGAGGTCTATCCTCGTCAGCAAAAGGCACCGGAGTTTTACTGGAATAAAATGTCAGGTATGCCGGCCGGCTTACCTGGCTTGAGTAGTCAGAAATAAAAAAAAAATAAAGGGTTGCCGGCCGGCAACCCTTTATTTTTTTTACTTCTGAGGAATTTTTTTGACATAAAAAAAGTTGCTATCTAGAAAATAAAATGCAATTCCACCATTATTCCAACATTGAAACCTATGTGGAGGATGTCCTGCCTTTCCTCGAGGGTGAAGAAGCCGCTAACAATCTAATGATCGGCTTATTGTTGCACATCCGGAGGAAGCCTCAGGAAATGAAAACGGCTTCTCTTTTTTCCATAAAAGAAAATGAACAAGTCGTGTTGGTAGCCATGCGCACCTCTCCTGATAGAGCCCTTTTAGTGTACGGCGATATAGAGAGATTAAAAGATGCTGCTGCCAAATTATGCGAGGAGCTAATGAAGCTTCATTTTAAAGCACAGCAGGTTCTGGGTATAGATTCTTATGTTATTCCGTTCCTGAAGATTTGGAAGCACCACTTTAGATTGGAGGAAAAGGCCGTTTTTCAATTAAAGGTATTCCGCCTGGATCAATTGACAGCTGTTCGCTTTTCGGAGGGTACCTTTCGTGTTGCACAAAAAGAGGATCTACCCTTATTGGCGCAGTGGCGGCAGGCATTTGACAAGGAAGCTTTTTCGAAGTCGACCAGCCTGGAGGAGGCCCGTAAAGGCATGGAAGAAAAATTGGAAAATGAAGATCTTTATGTCTGGGAAGACAGGGAGACGGTGGTTACCATGGCTGCCCAGGCCCGGCCTACCCGGCATGGCATCACGGTGAATTATGTGTACACGCCTCCAGAATATCGCAAAAAAGGCTATGCTACCTCTTGCGTCGCTCAACTCAGTCAGTATCTGCTCGACTCGGGCTACGAATTTTGTTCCTTATTCACCGATGCAGACAATCCGACTTCTAATAAAATTTATCAGAGTATGGGCTATCGTTGGGTGGCGGACTTTTCAAATGTGATGCTTGCCTAAAGCCTCACAAATTATCGAGATCTCTTTCATTGATGATGGCCTTGAACGCTTTTCGATAGGTATCACTCACAGGGATGTAATTATCTCCTATTTGTACGCCATCCCGATCGATGGTGTCGATCCATTCCAGAGCGATGATGTATGAATGATGAACCCGAATAAATTTGGACGAGGGCAGTTGCTGCTCCAATGTCTTGAGCCTTTGAAGCGTTGTGATGTTTCCTTTAGGGGTATGAATAGTTATGTAATCCTTTAGGCCTTTGATAAACATTATATCATCCATTTTCAACTTTACGTGCTTGGTGCCGTCTTTCACGAAAAGATAATGTTGCTGAGTGGATGAACTTTCCTTATTTTCCGGTAAAATGGGGTCTTTTTGTAAAACACTGGCGCCGGCCAAACGCTCCGTAGCTTTTTCCACAGACTTCAAAAAACGCTCAAAGGTGATGGGTTTTAAGAGGTAGTCTGTGACATCAAGTTCATATCCTTCAATGGCATATTCAGAGTAAGCCGTGGTTAGGATAACGATGGGCTTGGATTTTAGAATCTTTAAGAGGGAAATACCCGTAATTTCGGGCATCTGAACATCCAGAAATAGGATGTCGGGCTCCTGGGTACGTAAAAAATCCAGCGCTTCCAGCGGATTGTCGAATGATTGAAGCAACTGCAGAGAGGATACCTTGTTAATATATTCTGTAAGTAGATTACGGGCCAGCGGTTCGTCTTCAACTATGATACAACTTAAGTTCATTCCAAATTTAGTTTTAGGTCTACGGAATAACGATCTGGCTCGTCTGCTACATTTAATTCATATTTACCGGGATAACTTAAATCCAGTCGCCGCTTCACATTCAGTAAACCAATACCTGATTTTTCTTTAACGGTTTTACCGGATTCCGGGATTTTGCTATTGGCTACTTTATAATAACACCAATGGTCCTTAAGCTGTATATCAACCTCAATCCAGGAATCCGGGCTTGAATTACTGATACCATGTTTAAAGGCATTTTCCAAAAAGGTAATGAGCAGCAAAGGCACAATCCGAACGCCGTCAGTGTCTCCTTGTACCTCGAACCGAATCGGGATGTCCTTTCCCAGGCGCAGTTTTTCCAAACTAATATAATTCTGCATGTACTCGATTTCTTTGCTTAAGGAAACCGTGGAATGGTTACTATCATCGAGCATATACCGCATCATTTGCGATAATTTAGAGATAACCTCCGTCGTATTAGGGGATTTAGTGTAGGCCAGGTAATAGAGGTTATTGAGGGTGTTAAATAGAAAATGGGGGTTGATCTGGGCCTTTAAAAACCGCAGCTCGGAAGTTAGATTTTCATTTTCCAAAGCCCTTTTTTTGGCTTCCAGCTCAAACCAATCCTCGACGAATTTTAACAATCCAACAAATACCACCAGAAAAAGGGTGCCGATAATAACGTTAACTGCAAACCTGGGGGAGTCTAAAATCCGGGAGGGAAAATAATCAACCAGTATATATCGTTTAGCAACCACCACTAAATAGGCCAATACACAAAAGACAGGTATAAACTCTAGAACGTATCGTAAAAAGTTTTTGGACTTCAGCAATCTGGGCAAAAAGAAAAAATAATTGAGATAACTAATGCCAAGCATCAAAATCATATGAGACCCGAAATCACTGAATATTCTAATATAGTTCGGTTCCTCCTCTCCTTTGCGATAACTTATCTGGTATATAAAAAAAGAGGCATACATGCACCAAAATGCAATATGAAGCAAAACCTTTTTATGTCGACGGATAAATGATTCCATTTTTTTTAATTACCAATCAAAATTGCCTCCAAAAACTTATTCCCTTGCCGAACTTAGATAATTCCCCTCTTTTATTCGATACTTTCCCTTGTTTTTTCGGCCGTTTCGAGTAGTAGAATATTTTTGCCCGAATGTCGATTACTTTTTCCATTCCATATAAGTCTACCGCAGCCCTACCTTAAAAGCCGCATCTTTGGCCCTGTTATTTATCATTTTTCAACATACCAGTTGCAAAGCACACAAATTAGTTTAAAATGAAAAAATATTTTCTCCTACCCGTTTTTCTCCTAAGTTCATTACTCACCTATTCTCAAATACCCGGGGCTTCTGCTCAGACAAAGGGGAAGGGAGAAATCTCAGGAATGGTCCTGACCAACGAAGGTGGAGCGGGCGTAGAGTTTGCCACCGTATCTCTTTCATTGGAAGACCAACTCATCGACGGGACCATTACGGATGAAAAGGGAAAATTTACCCTAGGCGGATTGATTGATGGGACTTACAAATTGGAAGTTTCCTTTATCGGTTACGAAAAAATTATTCTGGAGGAGATCGTTATGAAGGATGAAAAATCCATTGACCTGGAAAATATATACCTTTCCGGGGCGGCTACTACGCTGGATGAGGTGACGGTGACCGGCCAAAGAGCTTTTATTGAGGAAAAAGTGGACCGGATGGTGTATAATGCCGAAAAAGATAATTTGGCAAAAGGAGGGGATGCGGCGGATATTTTGCGTAAGGTGCCTCTTTTATCCGTTGACTTGGAAGGCAATGTGTCCTTAAGGGGTAGCTCAAATATCCAGGTGTTGATTAATAACAAACCTTCTACCATTATTGCTTCCAATATTGCGGACGCTTTGAAAATGCTGCCGGCGGATATGATCAAGACTGTTGAAGTGATCACCTCTCCATCCGCTAAATACGATGCAGAAGGCTCAGGTGGAATCATCAACATCATTACAAAGAAAAATAACCTGGAAGGCTATTACCTGAACGTGAATACAGGCGTTGGCCTGAGAGGATCTAATTTGGGACTGAACGGTAGCTTACGGACAGGGAAATTTGGTATGACACTCGGAGGCTTCGGCCGGGCCTTTTACAATAAGGCAGAAGTAGACATGGAGCAAATGACCTTGCTTGGAAGTACAACCAACCTGACCAGGCAGTTCTCGGATGCCTCGGACGATGGCTTGTTCGGGCGCTACAACTTAGGTTTTGATTATGATATTGACGAAACCCAGTTTTTGTCGGGAGGCGTACGCTACGGTCTGCGAAGCTTTAAAAGAGATGAACTGCAAACCACTGAATTATTTTCGGATGATCAATTGACCAACTCTTCATTAAGGGATATCAACAGCAAGCGTTATTCGGGTACTATAGATTTTAACCTGGACTATTTGAAGCGCTTCAGTCCCGGGCATGAGTTTAGTGTTTCTACGCTGTACAGCCGAACGGATGAAAACAGCAATTTTGTTTCCGATAACTTAAACACGGACCTTTCTTTCATCAACAGCATCAAAAACCTGAATGATAACCTGAACAAGGAAATGACCTTTCAAATGGACTATGTCCGTCCTATCAGCGACAACCAAATTTGGGAAGTGGGTGGGAAAGGAATCTTCAGAACCGTCAATAGTGATTATTCTTATGAGTTTGCTACTTCAGAAGGCGTATTCACTCCGGACCTGACCAGCCCGGCCGGTACTTTGGATTACGATCAAAATGTGACGGCTGCTTACACGACCTATACGCTTTCGACAGCAGGTAAATTTACCTTTAAAGCAGGTGTCCGCTGGGAAAAAACGCATATTGATGCCATTCAGGATGAGGTAAGCATTGATATACCTGATTACAGTAATATTGTTCCGAGCTTTAATGTGTCCAAGAATTTTAAAAATTTCACGACTCTTAAGTTGGGCTATAATCGACGCATCCAACGCCCCTGGCTGATGCAGCTGAACCCAAATGTCAATGCACAGAACAGCCAGAATATACAGATTGGTAACCCCAATTTGCGGCCTGAATTAGCGGACAATATCGAATTAGGTATCAGCAAACCAATTAAGAACGTTTACCTGAATGTATCCTTCTTCGGTAGAAGTACCAATAATGCCATCAATCAGGTTAGCTATCCAATTGATTCTATACCAGGAGCTATTGTAACTACCTTTGAAAACATCGGTAAGGAAAAGTCACTGGGTACCAATGTTTTTGCCAACATAACGATTTCCAAGAAATGGACCATCAACGGAGGCTTTGACCTACTTTATTCTCACTTAGAAGGACAGGTGCGAGGAGAAAACGGCACAACCGAAACAGCTACCAATTCCGGCTGGAACTATGGCGGAAGGCTCATGTCACAATATAAACTCAATGGAGGGTGGACCATCCAGGCCTTCAGTTTTATGCGAGGCCGAAGAGTACAGCTTCAAGGCTCCAGAAGTGGGTTTGGAATGTATTCCATCGGATTGAATAAAGACTTTAATAACGGACAGGGCAGCATCGGCCTGGGCGCTGAAAACTTCCTGAATCGGGGCTGGAACGTAAGATCTGAATTGGTTTCTCCAACTTTCAGTCAATCGAGCAATATGTTGCTGATCAACCGGAACATCAAGATCAATTTCAGCTATCGCCTTGGTAAACTGGATGCTCAGAGCACCCGTAAAAAGACTCGCTCCGTTAGTAATGATGATTTGATGGGCGGAGGCGGAAATTCTGAGGGCATGCAACAAGAGGGTGGCACAGCACAAAGAAGCGGTAACCGAGGGGCTCGTCCGCAAACGAGTAAAAAGGAGGTGAAGAAGAAAGAGAAAGAATCTAATAATAATTAAAAAGAATCATATGGGGCTGCTCATAACGACGAAGGAGTTATGAGCAGCCCCCTTTTTTTTTAATTATTAATTGGAATATTCATTCCACTTTTGTATATTTGCAGAGTGAATAAAAAAGAACAGATACGAGCGGCGGCCTTAAGACTGCTTACAAAAAATGGTGTTCACGCAACGCCTATGTCGGCTATTGCCAAGGAGGCAAAGACAGGGATGGGAACTATTTACAACTATTACCCAACCAAAGAACATTTAATAAACGACATTTATATAGACATAAAGCAAAAGGAAGAATCCTTATTTGATCATTTTTCTAATGAAGTGCCGATCAAAACACAGTTCGAAAAGCATTACACCACTACCGTCATGTTTTTTATAGATAATCCGCTGTATTTCAGTTTTATGGATCAACTGCATGCCTCTCCGATTATTACCGAGGAAAGTAGACAGACGGGCCGAAAAGCCGTTGATTGTGTTCGTGAATTACTGGAAGTCGGGAAAAATGACCGGATCATAAAGAATATTTCAACCAAAGAATTAATGCAATTTACAGGAGGGGCCGTGTTTTCTTTTGTGCGCTGGTATTTGGCAGATAATACGGAAGGCAAACAGCTGTCTTTAACTAATCAGATGAAAATGCTGTGGGATGCCATCAAAGAATAATATTTTTTTACCCATAAAATGGAATGAATGTTCATTCCAAAACTATTAATTAAAAATGAAAAAGAACATCTTAATTACAGGCACCTCGACAGGGGTAGGCTATGAGAGCGCCATTTTACTGGCCCGGAACGGCTACAAGGTTTACGCTACCATGCGAAACCTGGGCAAAGCAAATAATTTGAAACAAGCTATTGAGCAGGAGAACCTGGATATCGAAATACTTCAGTTGGATGTCACCCAAAATGATTCTATTCAGCAGGCGGTTCAAACCGTAATTGATAAGGATGGGAAAATTGATATCCTGCTCAATAATGCGGGTGCCGGTTTTGCCAAAACGATAGAACAAGCCTCACAAGAGGAAATTGATTGGGTGACTGACGTCAATTATACCGGTGTGATCAGGACGACTAAGGCGGTTTTGCCTTATATGAGAAAAGAACGGGCAGGTCATATCATTAATGTAACCTCCGTCGGTGGTCTGGTCGGACAGCCTTTTAATGAATTGTATTGCGGGGCCAAATTTGCTGTGGAAGGATTCACAGAGGCCTTAGCTACCTATGTGTCAGAGCCTTTTAATATTCAACTGACTTTAGTGGAGCCCGGCGGAATAGCCACCGAGTTTCTGAATAATGCCGTAGCCAAGACGGTCAGTAAAGAAGGGGAGTTTGCAAGCGGCGAGTATGCTCCGATCTTTCAAAAATATATGGAAGGCATTCAAAACAGATCCGGCAGTGAAGAGGTTTCTCCTTATCAAACCGGTAAAGAGGTGGCTGAAGTCATCCTTCAGGTCGCTCAATCTGAGAATCCTCCACTTCGGATCAGAACCTCTGCCTGGGCAGAAAACTTCACTAAGCTGAAAACCCAGGCTGATCCCGACGGGTCCGGGATCGTTGATCAGGTGAAGAGAGATTATCTTTAGAGTTTATAGGTATAGAAGCTGCCGATCGGCAGCTTCTATACCTATATTTTTACATAGCTTGTAAGATATCATACTGCGTCAAAATATGCATTTTCCCCGCCTTATCCTTCACCAGTACCGCATTGATCTTTTTGTTGATGTACATGCGCAACTGGCTTACTTTGACATCCTCGGCCACCAGCGGGAAGGCTTCTCCCATGATCTTATGAACCATCGCCTGCCCGTTTTCGGTAGGATTGTCCAGTAAATAGTTCAGCAGATTGCTTTCTGTGAGGGAACCCACGATCTGATCTTTTTCCAGCACCGGCATTTGGGAAATATCGTGCTTCCGCATGATATCCAGGGCTTCGCCCACTTTTTGATCGGTGTTTATGGAGATAAAATCTTGTTTGCCTTTTTTTCTGAGCACATCTTTAACGCTCAGCTCTTCTTCCAGGAAGCCTCTTTCGCGCATCCAATCGTCGTTGTAGATCTTGCCTACATAGCGACTGCCATGATCATGTATGACTACTACAACCACATCATCCTCTGTCAAGCGATCTTTTAACTGGTGCAAACCGGCCAGGGCGGACCCTGCTGAGTAGCCTAGCAGGATACCTTCTTCGCGGGCAAGGCGTCGTGCCCAAAGGGCGCCTTCTTTGTCCGTAACTTTTTCGAAGTAGTCGATGACATCAAAATCGACGTTTTTAGGTAAAATATCCTCCCCAATTCCTTCCGTTATATAGGGATAAATTTCTTTTTCGTCAAAAATGCCGGTTTCGTGGTATTTCTTAAAAACGGAGCCATAAGTATCTATTCCCCATACTTTCAGATCGGCATTTTGCTCTTTCAGGTAACGGCCCGTTCCGGAAATAGTGCCGCCGGTACCAACTCCCACGACCAGGTGGGTGACTTTTCCCTCGGTTTGCTTCCAAATCTCGGGCCCGGTGGATTCGTAATGGGCCAGGCGGTTAGAGAGGTTGTCGTATTGGTTGAACCAAAAGGAGTTAGGGATCTCCTCACTCAGTCTTCTTGCAACGGAGTAGTAGGACTTCGGATCGTCAGGAGCTACGTTGGTAGGGCATACGATGACTTCTGCGCCCAGCGCCTTGAGTAAGTCAATTTTTTCTTTGGACTGCTTGTCGCTGGTCGTAAATATGGATTTGTAACCTTTAACAGCTCCGGCGATGGCCAGGCCCATGCCCGTATTACCCGACGTACACTCGATGATTGTTCCGCCTGGTTTCAGGTCTCCTCTTTCTTCGGCGTCCAGGAGCATTTTCAGGGCCATCCGGTCCTTAATGGAATGACCAGGGTTAAAGGTTTCAACCTTCATCAGTACGAGTGCGGGAATGTCCTCCACAATTCTGTTCAGCTTGACCAGTGGTGTGTTACCGATCGTTTCCAGTATATTGTTATAGTACATGATAAGTTTTTTTTTGAAGTAATGTGGGCAGTCGCCAATCTTGCTTCAAAGGTAAATTATTTTTGATATCTGATTTTTACAAAAAAACGTCGATCCTTCGCTCCTAACAATTGTGCGACGACGGAAGAAACAATCACCTTAACATCGTCGCCATAAGCCGTATCCGGGATGCGCCCAACTACCTTGGCATATATAACCCTGTTTTTCATAGGGTTATTGATCTCGATGATAGAGTTCACCGGTGCATATCGATGCAGTGCATAGAAGTCGGAGCCTTCGCCGGTACTTTTTTTCCAAAAAGCAGCTCCGCTGTCTTCTGTTAGTTTTTTGCCTTGGGTATTCCGGGCAAACACCTTTCTCAGCGCATTATTCCGTCTGCTGATGGGACCTCCACCGCCGCTTCGGTATTCTTCGGGTATGCCGTCAAGGCTCATCCAGCCGATCTGGAGGGCCTGGCCTGTTTTCAGGTCGGTGGATGTCATGCCGTTTCTCTGCATGATGATCTCCTTGGGCATCTCGTAATAGTACCGACTGATTCGGAACATGGTTTCTCCCCTTTGAACGATGTGGTAAACCGGAACAAAATTCGATTCAATAAAATTTTGGACCCGGTAGCGGACGATGGCCCTGTTCGGAACAGGAACTTGGATCTTTTGCCCTACTTTCAGGCTTTGGACTTCCAGGCCGGGATTGTAAAAATAAAGCTCTTCCACTGACAATCCGTAGAACTTAGCCAGACTGAAAAGCGTTTGTTTTTTTTCGAGCGTATGTTCAAAAACTTTTTCGCCCATAACCGAGGTGTGTAGAAAGATGGTATCTTGGGGCGTTAAATAATGAGTACTGTCGCCAGTGGCAAGTACATAACCGGGCATACTAAGCAAAATGCTCAGCAAAATTAAGTTTAATCTCATAGATTGAATTCGATTTTATCAAGGGATGTGTGAAAACCTGACGGCAGTCAGGTTTTCACACATCCCCAAAAAATTTGTATTGGAGGTTGTTTTAGGCCCGATCGGGCCTAAAACAACCTCCTAAAAGAATTTTATGGCATGAGAAAAAAAGCCGGCCATACGGTCCGTACGGAAGGACTTTTTTCTCATGCTCAACAAGTATTAGTGCAAAAATATGAAAACCTTAGGTATCATACCTGCAAGATATGCGTCAACCCGCCTTCCTGGCAAGCCTTTACTGGAAATTGCCGGAAAAAGTATCATCGAGCGCGTGTACGAACAGGCTAAAAAAGCCAGTTTGCTGGATGATGTGATCGTCGCCACCGACGATGAGCGCATTTTCAATCACGTTCTCCATTTTGGCGGCACCGTCCAAATGACCGCAGCCTCTCACCAAAGCGGTACCGACCGCTGTGCCGAACTGGCTGAAGCGCTGGCCGGTTATGACCTGATCGTTAATATTCAGGGGGATGAGCCTTTTATCCAACCCAGCCAGATCGACCTGGTCATTCAGCCGTTGATGGATCACCAGGAATTTTCCATTGCTACTTTGGCCAAGCCGCTTCATACTAATAAGGAAATATTTAATCCGAATATTGTCAAGGTGGTGATGAATAAAAACCAGCAGGCATTGTATTTCAGCCGAAGTCCCATTCCTTATGTCAGAAATTTGGATGAAAGTGAATGGGAACAAGCGGCCCTGTTTTTAAAACACATTGGCTTATACGGCTTTAGGAGGGAGGTATTATTACAGGTCGCTCATTTGCCGGTTTCAGCGCTCGAAAAAAGTGAGTCTCTGGAGCAATTGCGCTGGTTGGAGAACGGATTTTCCATTTTCGTGAACAAAACCGAGCTGGAAACGATTGGTATTGATACGATGGAGGATTTGGAAAAAGCAAAGAAACTGCTCGAAAAAAAATGAATTATTGTAGTCACTGCGGATCGGCTGAGCTTTCGTTTGAAATTCCGCAAGGAGATAATCGCTCGCGTTTTATCTGTAAAAATTGTGAAACGATCCACTATTCCAACCCCAAGATCGTTGCCGGCTGCCTGCCCGTTTGGGAAAATAAAGTCCTATTAGCCAAACGCTCTATTTCGCCCCGGTATGGCTTTTGGAATATTCCCAGCGGATATCTCGAAAATGGAGAGACCGTTGAAGAGGGAGCCATTCGGGAAGTATGGGAAGAAGCCCAGGCTGAAGTTAACGCACTTCAATTAAAAACGATATATAGCCTGCCTCATATTAACCAGGTGTATATTCATTTCATCGGTAACCTAAAGAATGGCGTATTTGGAGTGGGAGAGGAGTCCTTAGCGGTACAACTTTTTTCCGAGGAGGACATACCTTGGAAAGAGCTGGCTTTCACTTCTTCTGTTTTTACCCTCGAAAATTATTTTGCTGACTTGCATACCGGCTATCAAAAAGTACATTTGGGAAAGTTTGACAGCCCCCTGTACTTCTAAGTTTTATATACAAACCCAAAGGGTAAGAGATCATTACAATTTTTGAACTCCAAGACCTTCTCCTTTTTTCCTAAAATATAGAGACGGATCGGATGCTGCTGCCGATATTCCGTTTCAGATAATACCTGCCTGCAGGCGCCACAGGGAGATAAAAACTCCGTTTCCATTTTTTCTAATGCTCCTCCCACAATAACAAAATACTGAAGAACGTCTTCTCTTTCGAGGTGGATTGCATTCGAAAGGGCCACCCTTTCAGCACATAAGCACATGGGGTAGGCCCCGTTTTCCTGATTAGCCCCAGTGAATATCTTTCCACTTTTGGAAGAAGTAGCTGCTCCGACCGTGAAACCTGAGTAAGGAGCATAAGATTTTTGAAGGCTTTGTGTAGCTTGTTGGAAAAGAGATTGGACTTCGGAGGGCAGTTGGTATATAGATGTGAAAATACGATAGTCTATGCTTAGCTTTTGGAATGACATGGGTTTCATTTTTTCTAAAAAAATGTAGAATTCTTAAAAGCAATTAACAAAAAAATCTCCAAAATCTTTGTAAAACATTAAATTTGGCGCGTAATAAGGGGGATGATCTGCTCTACATCGCTTAATTTTTTTCAAAGAGCTTTTAATTGTACAGTGGTTTGTCAGAAAGATTAGTATTTACGAAAAACCTAAACTAGAAAAACTATGAAACAAATCTTGATCATTGGGGCCGGCCGGTCTTCTTCAAGTTTGATTACATATATTTTAGATCAGGCCGAAAAATTGGGCTGGTACGTAATTGTGGCAGACTCCAACCTGGACCTGGCTACCGAAAAAATTGGAAACCATCCAAATGGCCGACCGGTTTGGCTGGATGTCACCAAAAATAATGACCGTAAGGACCTCATCAGCAGGGTAGATGTAGTGGTGTCTCTTTTGCCGGCTCACCTGCACCTGGAAGTAGCGCATGACTGTATCAAGTTAAAAAAACACTTGATCACGGCCTCTTACGTTTCGCACGAATTGTATCGCCTCGGGGATGAAGCTCGCGATCGGGAACTTATTTTTATGGGAGAAATGGGCCTGGACCCAGGCATCGACCATATGTCTGCTATGAAAACCATCGATCGTATCAAAAGAGAAGGGGGGAAAATAAAATCTTTTAAATCCTATACGGGTGGATTGATCGCTCCTGAGTCCGACGATAATCCATGGAGTTATAAATTTACCTGGAATCCGCGGAATGTGGTCCTGGCCGGGCAAGGGACTGCTCAATACCTGGAGAACGGCAAGCTGAAATTTATTCCATACAATCGCTTGTTTAAGGAAAGTGTGCCGGTCAATATTCCGGGTGTGGGTGAATATGAAGCTTATGCTAATCGGGACTCTCTTTTGTACAGCGATATTTATGGCTTGGAAGGGATCCCCAATATTTTACGGGCTACCATCCGGGCAAAGGGCTTTTGCCGTGCCTGGGATGCCTTGATACGCATAGGTCTGACAGATGGTTCTTTCCCTATTTTGGATTCCGGCAATATTACCTTCCATGAGCTAATGGATGCCTATACCAGCCCACAAATTCAGGGGGGCTCTGTAAAAGACCGGATCGCTCAAATGTTGGGAGAAGATACGGACTCCGATATTATGAAAAAACTGGAATGGTTGGGGCTTTTCAGAAAGAAAAGGATTAACCTCCCCAATGCTACTCCCGCTCTTATCCTTGAAAACCTCCTGATGTCAAAATGGGAGATGAAGAAAAAGGACAAGGACATGATCTTGATGTATCACGTTTTTGAGTATGAGCAAGATGGTCAGGACAAGCGCCTGACGGCCACACTGGTCATGAAAGGGGAGGATGCTAAGAATACGGCCATGGCCAAACTGGTAGGGCTTCCAATGGGTATTTTTACCAAATTAGTGATGCAAGGCAAGATCCAGTCAAAAGGAGTTAATATTCCGGTGATGCCTGAGGTGTACGATCCGGTTCTGAAAGAATTGGCAGAGTATGGGGTGGAATTCGTGGAAGAAGAAACCCTGATCTAAGACGGTTAGAACCAAGTAACCATGGAACCAAGGAACCGTGAGACCAAGGAGCCGTGGAACTCAAGACTGAATAGCTTCTTAAATCCGGGAAGAGCTTTCCAGTTTTTCCAGATTTTCAGGCAGGGAGCATCTATACTGATCGCTATTTTGCTGGCCAAGAGCGTGTTGAGTAATTCGGACATTGGTAATTACGAACAACTCTGGTATGTTGGCAATACGCTGAGCTTTTTTTGGGTGTCGGGCCTGATTCAGGGGATTCTCACTTTCTTTCCTGGTTTGAAAGGGAAGGAACAGCAAGGCTATTTCTTTGAGGCCTATTTGAGTTTTCTGATGATCAGTGCTGGTATATGTTTGCTGTTGCTTGTCATGGAAGGCCCTTTGGTGCAGTTTTTTACGGGGCAGGATCAGCTCGATTATTACCATCTCTTTATTGCCTTTGTTTTTTTCAATTGGCCAACCTATTTGCTGGAAAACTTTTATTTACTTCATCAAAAAACCTGGCCGATCATTTATTTTGCCTTACTAGCTTTTGTAGGGCAAATTGTAGCGGTGGTGCTGCCTTTGTATTTGGGCTATGATTTTGTGTACAGCTTTTATGCACTGATCTTGTTAGCTGTGATCAAACATATTTGGCTGCTGGCCTATTTATTCAAGGTGTCTCATTTTCATTGGAATGCCCGGGTCGTCAAAGAATGGATTTTGCTGGCCTTACCCCTGATCGCCTATGCTCTGTTGGGGGGCTTCAATACGGCTTTTGACAACTGGATCGTTAATTACTTCTATGCTGGAGACCCTGGAAAATTTGCCATTTTCCGGTATGGGGCAAGAGAATTGCCCCTAGCTTTGGCCATGGCCAGTGCATTTTCCACGGCTATGCTTCCGGAAGTCGCCGCCGATACCAGGAAGTCTTTGCAATCTATCAAGCGACGCTCGAAGACCTTGTTTCACTTACTTTTCCCTTTATCTATTGTTTTGTTGCTGACGAGCCAATGGTTCTTCCCCTGGGTATTCAGCCCGGAATTTGAGGGCTCAATCGTTGTGTTCAATACCTATCTACTCATTATTATTAGTCGTCTGATCTTCTCGCGTACCATCCTGGTCGGTTTGAAGGATAATAATATGGTGTTGCTTATTTCCATTGCAGAATTAATCCTCAACATTGTTTTGAGTATTCTTTTCATTCAAAAATGGGGGCTGGCCGGCATCGCCATGGCTACCGTGATCGCCTACATGGCCGAAAAGCTGTTGATCAGCGCCTACTTGTACAGAAAGTACCGGATAGGATTAGCGGAATACACCGATCTGCGTTGGTATGGGGTGTATTCTGTTTTGTTGGTGATGGCGTTTTTATGGGTTGAGGTGATGTAGTAGAAGAGTGGGTTTTAACCCGCACTCCCAGCTCAATCCAAACAAGAGATCTGCCGCTGAAAAAAGTCGATATTAAACATCTCGTACTCCTCATAACCCGAACTCCAGGTCACGATGATGCTGTCCACTTCCATATTTTTAAGGCTGTTAATTAAATTAGGCGGAATGACGTAGTTGACCTGGTAGGTCAGTAATTCCGATTCTGTGTCGTACTGGCCGTTATCCATTTTGCCGGAACGCAGCTGAATGAAGCCACCATTGAGTAGTTTGATGATCAGCATGCTGCCTTTTTCGATGAAACCATAGGCCTCACGGGCATTCGGGTAGGCAAAGGTGAATTCAAGAGAAAGAAAATGAATGTTGCCGCTCAATCGGGTAATGAAAGCGTCACATTGAAGGTATTCTTTGTCTTTGAGATAGAGGCGAAGCCGTTCATCGGTATAGGTAAACAGCGTTTCCCTCTCCAGGTCGCGGCGAAATTGTCCATTGACGGGATCTTTGCCTTCAAAATCGAATTTGCACTGTTTTTTGGGTAAGGTTTTCAGCTGATGATTAAAAGGGGAGCTGCTCACACTAAAATCGATCAAGGGGAGTTGCTGGTAAAACTGATCATTGCTTGCCAGGCTGCTGGCTGCCGGGCCCTCTCCTCCACTACGAGCCTGAAAAGTATTTTGAAACTCCTGTTCAAAGGTTCCGGCTTCAATGCTTTGTTCAGATTTGGCTACTTCCTGCTGTGCCAGATTCGCCTCGGTGCGGGTGCGGTTTTCGGTTTGTTTGGCGGCAGCGATCTGCTGGCTCAGGCGTTCGATGTCTTCCTGGGTAAGATTGCCGGCCTGGCGGTTTCGATTGAGGTAATCCTCCAGTTTTTTACGATTATAACGCGCATCGTCGGCCCGTTGCTGGGCTATCTCGGCCGCTTCTTTGGCCAGTTGTACGTGGCGGGTGGCCATTTTGCGGGCATCCTCTTCCGTTAGCTCAATGGCGTGGTCCAGGGGAGCAATTTCTCCACTAAAGGTAGGATAGTCATTGGAGGCCGCGTCGGCTGATTTGGGCATCGTGTTTTTTGACTTGTTGAAATATTCCCAGGTCCCGTCCGGATACACAATGATCTTTTCTCCCTTGTCGTTGGTTCTTAAAACCTGTCCGTAAAGGCCGGTGGATAAAAAGGAGAAGCACAATATGCTTAAATAAAGAAATTTTCTAAATTGCATGTTAAGTCAATATTAATCGGTGTAGGACAAAAGCTTTGATTGTTGAAATAACCATTCGGGCATTTCAACAATCAAAATTCTATAATATTTACGAAAAAAACAGAAAAATGTTGGGACCCCTCAAAATTGAATGGTACTTTTTATTACTAATTGTTATTTGTTTGGGGTGTGAAGTCCAAACGGGAGATCCTTTTGTTAAAATTCCGGTAGAGTATCCCTCCAGCATGCGTGACACAAGCTATGAGGACGCCTACTTTGGCCTGCGAGTAAAAGACCCTTACCATTGGATGGAAAACCCATCCTCTAATCTGACCCGTGAGTGGATTCAAACACAGCGCACTCTGACGAACAATTTTCTTTCTCAAGTTAGCTTCAGACCGGCGATTTCCAGTCGCTTAACCCAGTTTTGGGAATATGTACAGACTTCGTCCCCTTTCATGCTGGGTGACAGTCTGGCTCAGTTCATTCAATCCGAATACAGCCGACAGCCGGTTTTGTATCGACTACAAGAGGATAATGCTCCGGGCCGACTTTTATTTGACCCGAACAGATTGCCTGAATATAGCGATGTGGTATTTTCGAATTGGGCCTTTTCCCGCGACGGGCGATATGGATCAGCCGTGGTAGAGGAAGCTGGTGGTCAGATGCACAGTATTATAGTTGTGGATCTTCGATCGGCTCGCGTCATGCAAGATGAGATCCTGGGAGTGAAGGACAGTGAAATTGCCTGGTATCGCAACGGTTTTTTTTACAGTAAATACGAAGAAGTGGAAAATGCTGGTACCGGACTGGAGGCGGATTATTTCCATCAGGTGTATTTCCATCAATTAGGTACATCCGCAGCTAATGATGATCTTGTTTTTGCCGATCGCCGGAATCCTATGCAATTGGTATGGCCGATTGTCACAGAGGATGAAAGTTATTTATTACTGAAGGTTAAAGGAATTGATAGAGGCAACCAGATTTTTATCAAAAACCTCCAAAGCCGGAATGCCGGATTTGAATACCTGGTGGAAGGTAAAGAAGCCGATTATTCTTATGTAGGCAAACAGGGAAACCAACTCTTGTTATTGACCAATGATCAAGCCTCCAATAATGAATTAGTCCGTGTGCGTATGGGCCGTTCAAACAATCAGCGGGAAGTGGTCATTCCGGAAGCAGCTTCGGTTTTACAATCAATCCTGCTGGAAGCCGGTTATTTGATCGGTGTATATAATAATGAAGGAGCTGCCCACATTAAAATATTTGATGATCAGGGGAACAATCCCAAGGAGGTGAAGTTGCCTCAGCCGGGCTCCGTTTCTGACCTGACAGTTGATGCGAAGAATAAGAAGGCGTATTTTACTTTTTCTTCTTTTTTAAGTGCCCCAACCATTTACCAGCTCGATTTGGAATCGGGAGGGCTGAATACCTTCATGTCTTCTTACACGGCTTTTAATACGAATGATTATCAGGTCAGAAAGGTGCGCTACCGTTCGTTTGACGGGGAGGCTATTCCGATGTATCTGTTGCATAAACGTGGATTAGAGCTTTCAGCGAGTACCCCTGCCTTATTACTGGGCAATGGAAGTA
Source organism: Bacteroidia bacterium (assembly GCA_030430845.1). GTDB lineage: Bacteria > Bacteroidota > Bacteroidia > Chitinophagales > Saprospiraceae > JANQPA01. The sequence goes on from JAUIKE010000005.1 coordinate 21,930, forward strand.
AATACTATGCTTTAGAACCGAAATACAATTTGACCGGCCTCCAACTCATTCCATTTTTCCTTGAAAGTAATGGCATAGTTGCCATACCTTTCATAAGAGGAACGCCCAATATGGGAAAGTTTTGGTATGATCTGGGCATTCAGGATCAACGTCAAAAAGCCTTTGATGATTATCAGGCGGCGGCTTCCTATTTGTTGGAAGAAGGCTACACCTCTGCGGAAAAGCTGGCTGCTTACGGCCAGGGGCCGGTTGGTGGATTATTGGTGGCGGCATGCCTGGTACAGCGCCCCGATCTTTTTGGGACGGTGGTCAGCCGGGAAGGGATTTTTGATCTGTTGAAATACCATCAATTCACTACGGCCTGGAAATATGCGGATGAGCTGGGCATCACGGAGCGGCAGGATGACTTTGACCCCTTGTGGGCGATTGACCCTCGCAGAAACGCGATCTCAACTGAATACCCGGCTACTTTATTGGTTACGTCAACTTCTAATGTAGAGGTCGCTCCTGTACACACCTACAAACTAACGGCAGAGATGCAAGCCCGTCAGTTGGCTGACCGGCCGGTATTGATGAGGCTAAATAATAATTTTATGGATCGCAGTATCCGACCTCAAACGGCTTCTATTCAGGAAGGAGCTGATATACTTTCTTTTATTTTTTATCAACTTCAACATGATCCGTTTAAGGTAGTGGAGCAAATACAGTAGGGAAGGTCGAGGGTCGAGGGTCGAAGGGGGTGGTCCGCTTTCGCTAAAGCATCAGCGGACGGAGAAGGGGGGATTCGTAAGCTTCGCGCTTTCATACTTAGGGAATAGCAAGACTGCCGGTAGCTTTTAGTATCTAACTTTTTTTATCTTGGGTGCCTGAATAAAAAGCCCGGTTAAAAAAAAAATGGGCGATAAGGAATAGATAATTACAGTGCTTAAATGAATACTCCAGATCATTTATGATGTTTAAAATAGGATTTCTGCCGGTAAGGATTTGGGATATCCTGGATATCCTGATTGTGGGATATTTGATGTATCAGATATACCGCTTATTACGTGGAAACATCGCTTTTAATATTTTCATTGGGGTTTTGACCTTGTACGTGGTATGGTGGCTGGTGGATCAGTTGAACATGGATTTGCTCGGGGCAGTCCTGGATCAGTTTGTCAAGGTGGGGGTGATTATTTTAATCATCATATTCCAGCCGGAGGTCCGGCGGTTTTTGTTATTTTTAGGTAACAGCACACTGAGGCAGCGGTCTAATTTTCTAGGGCGAATTATTGATCGGAATTTTGAAGGAACCGAACAGAAAGAAAGCTGGGTGCAGGCGATAAAAAAAGCTATGCTGCGCATGAGTCGCTCTAAAACCGGAGCTTTGATCGTGTTATCCAAGAACCTGAACCTGGAGGGGCTGATCAATTCGGGCATTATCCTGGATGCACAAATAAGTGATGCCTTATTAGAAAGTATTTTTAATAAATCCAGTCCCTTGCATGACGGGGCCGTTATCCTGGACAATGGTAAAATAAAACTGGCCAGTAGTATTCTTCCCATTTCTGAAAGCCATGAACTTCCATCGAGCGCCGGGCTCCGGCACCGGGCCGCAGTCGGCATCACTGAAAGGGCCAATGTGGCTGCTTTCGTAGTCTCGGAAGAAACAGGTATGGTCTCTTTTGCTTATCAGGGAAAATTGAAAAGGCGATTGGAAGAAGATGATATCGTGGGCTTGCTGAATCAGCATCTTTTGTGAAGGTCGAAGGGGGTGGTCCGCTTTCGCTAAAGCTTCAGCGGACGGAGAAGTTCGAAATTGACGAGCTACTCCGCCTGTAGCCCGGAACTCTAAACCCTAAAACACAGAACTATAAAAACTATGTTCATTCAACGCTTAGAGGAGTTTAAAATAACTGGTGAGGTACAGCAGCAGATTAGTATGCTACTGGAAAAATCCTTCAGTGGCTATCCTAAGGGGCGGAGTTACTATAAACAATTGCCTGCTTTCAGGTATTTGGCCTGGGAGGGAAAGCAATTGGTCGGTCACCTGGCAGTGGACCACCGTATGATGAGTATGGACAGTCTTCCTGTAAAGGTATTTGGGGTGGTGGATCTTTGTATTGCCGATTCCCATCAACGCAACAAGCTAGCTACTCGCTTATTAGAGGAATTGGAGAAATTAGGAAGACAGTTTGACATTGATTTTGTTATTTTGCTGGCCCGGCATCATCCCTTTTACGAGTCGAACGGGTATCAATCGGTCGACAATGACTGTAAATGGCTACTGATCCAGGAAAACAAGTCGCTGGGCGTTATCCACAGAAAACTGAACGAAGCACTCATGGTAAAGGCCCTGGGAAATAAAACCTGGCAAGGCGGCCTGGTAGATTTTATGGGCCACATTTTTTGAAATAATCATCATTCTAAATAAAACCATCATTCATGATCGAAAAGATACAGTCCTATATTGAAGAAAATAAAGAACGCTTTCTGGAAGAATTAAAGGAAATTCTGCGTATTCCCTCTATTAGCGCGGACCCGGCCTACAAAGAAGATGTGCAGCGTACGGCTGAAGCGGTGGCCGGCCACCTTCGAAAAGCTAATATGGATGTCGTTGAAATCCACCCAACCAAAGGACATCCGGTGGTATACGGCGAAAAAATGGTAGGGGCCGATCTTCCCACAGTTTTGGTGTACGGGCATTACGATGTTCAGCCGCCGGATCCGTTAGAGCTTTGGGAATCAGGACCATTTGAGCCGGTGGTTAAAAAAACAGATCTTCATCCTCAGGGAGCTATTTTTGCCAGAGGCTCTTGTGACGATAAAGGACAGGTTTTTATGCACATCAAGGCGGTGGAGGCCATGATGGCTTTTGATGCGCTACCTTGTAACGTGAAGTTTATGATCGAAGGAGAAGAAGAGGTGGGCTCCGATAATTTAGAAATCTTTTGTAAAGAAAATAAAGACAAGTTGAAATGCGATGTCATCTTAGTGTCGGATACCAGTATCATCGCTAATGATGTACCTTCCATCACGGTCGGATTAAGAGGCCTCAGTTATGTTGAAGTAGAAGTGACCGGACCGAATAAGGACTTGCATTCAGGAGTATACGGAGGGGCTGTGGCTAACCCTGTTAATATCCTCTGTAATATGATCGCTTCTTTGATGGATGAAAACAATCACATCACCATTCCCGGCTTTTATGATGATGTGGAGGTTATCAGTGATGAAGAAAGAGCAGCGATGAACAAAGCTCCGTTTGACCTGGAAGCTTATAAAAAAGACCTGGATATAGCGGATATTCGGGGAGAAAAAGGCTATACTACCCTTGAAAGAACTTCTATAAGGCCCACTCTGGATGTTAACGGGATCTGGGGCGGCTATATTGGAGAGGGAGCCAAAACGGTTTTGCCTGCTAAGGCTTTTGCCAAGATCAGCATGCGCCTGGTACCTCATCAGGATCCTCATAAGATCACGAATTTGTTTGCCAAGCATTTCAAAAGTATTGCTCCCAAGTCCGTAAGAGTAGAAGTCAGGCCTCATCACGGCGGGGAGCCAGTAGTTACACCAACCGACACTCCAGAGTACCAGGCTGCACATGAAGCAATGGCAACCGCTTTTGGTAAAGAACCCATTCCTCAACGCAGTGGAGGTAGTATCCCAATTGTGGCTTTGTTTGAGGAAGTCTTAGGAGTGAAAACCGTGTTGATGGGCTTCGGATTGGATTCGGATGCGATCCATTCTCCGAATGAACACTATGGCTTGTTTAATTTCTATAAAGGCATTGAAACCATCCCGCATTATTACTTTAATTATGCCAAGATGAAAGAGAAGTAAGGAGTTAAATCAAACTTTTTGTCACATAATTAAAAAAAATCATGTGTTTTTTCGATAAACTTCGGATGTAAGCGGCATCCGAAGTTTTTTTTATATAAATTTGTAGCAAATATTTAGTAAATATTCGAACAAATTATATTTGTTCTCGTATCTCCCTATATAATCACTTGACCAAGATTTTTGGAATCTGGAACATATTCCTTCAGGTTCTTCTCCCCCTAATTGGTTCACGATTCAATGCATAACAAGTTTGGACTTCAAAATGGGCTCCCAATTGGCTGGTTTTGAGTTGGTCCTTTTATCCATGTTATTTTCTGAAAAGTTTACTTATAGAACCGACCATGAACAAAAAACTTACATTCATTTTTATTGCCCTGGTAGTTTGGGCATGTACACAAGATGAACTTGCAAACCCTTTGGATGGGGAGTTGCGTAATCGACTGATGCAGTTAGCTCCGGACAGTGAGCTAGCTTATTTTCAGCTGCCCTTGGAAACGGATCTGGAGCAGATCCCACAAGAACCTGCTAACCCGCTTACGGCAGAGAAAGTGAAATTAGGGAAACTGTTATTTTATGAAACCGGAATTGCCAATAATCCCGTTTTTGCACAGGGAAAAGGAACTTACTCCTGTGCCACCTGCCATGTTCCGGAGGCTGGTTTTATGCCAGGCCGTTCGCAAGGAATTGCAGACGGCGGAGCCGGTTTTGGATTGAATGGGGAGGGGCGTTTTAAGCTTCAGGATTATGAAGAAGAAGACCTGGATGCTCAAGGTGCCAGGCCATTGAGTCTGTTGAATGTAGCCTTTGTAACGAACACCACCTGGTCTGGTAAATTTGGAGCACATGATGCTAATGTAGGGACTGAAAACCTATGGGGGGAAGGTGATCCTCTGACCGAAGTTAACCATTTGGGAATGACAGGGATAGAGAGCCAGAATGTAGAAGGACTTGACCTGCATCGCATGGAAGTGAATGAATATGTACTGGATACTTTGGGCTATCGCTCTTATTTTGATGCAGCCTTCGCTGATTATCCTGAGGAAGAACGTTATTCCAAGCTGACTACCAGCTTTGCTATTTCGGCTTACATCAGAACACTTTTGCCGACTCAATCTCCATTCCAAAGATGGGTACGTGGAGATCTGACAGCTATGACGGATCTGGAGAAATTAGGAGCCACGGTCTTTTACGGGAAAGCCGGCTGCTTTCGTTGTCATAAAGGAGCAGCCCTCAGTTCAAATGAATTCCATGCACTTGGCGTGAATGACTTATGGCAAAGTGGAGGACTCAAAACCGACCCTTACGATAAGCGCAACTTCGGTCGTGGGGGCTTTACGGAAAAAGAAGAGGACATGTATAAATTTAAGGTGCCTCAAATTTATAATATGGGTGATTCTCCGTTTTATTTCCATGGAAGCAGTAAGCGTTCATTACGTGAGCTAGTCGATTATTTCAATCTTGCCATTCCAGAAAATGAACAAGTGCCCGAAGAGCAGATTTCTCCCTTCTTCCATCCTTTAAATTTAAGTGAAGGTGAGATAAAAGCTCTGGTGACATTTTTGGAAAACGGATTGAGAGACCCGGATCTAAACAGATACGTGCCTGAGCAAGTCTTGTCTGGAAATTGTTTCCCCAACAATGATCCTTTGTCCCAACAAGACCTGAATTGCCAGTAATTATAATCTGAGGAAGAAAAATACGAGAGCTTTTTCTTCCTCAATTACTTTCCCCGCGGAGAAGAAAGCATTATTTTTACTTTCAAGATAAATTATTAAGCTATTCAAGAGCGGCCGTCCGTTCTTGAATAGCTTAATAATTTTCAATTCTAATTGCCTAACAAACTGAGCTTCATTTATGCGCGGGATCTCTTATTTGTTCCAGCTTACCTTTATTTCGACCATACTTTGGAGTTGTGGACCCCAAATGGAAGGGGAAGAAAACCGTACAGGAGATATGAAAATAGTTGATTGGCAGGGTCATAGAGGCGCCAGAGGCTTGCTGCCTGAAAACACGATCCCTTCTTTTTTGAAAGCCCTGGAATTTTCGAAAGTCAGAACATTGGAAATGGACGCAGCTATTACCAAAGACAGTGTAGTGGTTTTGTCGCATGAACCCTGGATGTCTCACAGCATTTGCAGTCGTATGGAGGGCTTGCCTGTGACGGAGGAAGAAGAAAAGGAACTATTCATTTACCGGATGACCTATGATGAAGTGAAAATGTTTGATTGTGGCAGTAGAGGGAACGAACAGTTTCCCGAGCAAACTCCGATGCAAGTCTACAAACCAAGTTTGGCCGAAGTAGTGGAAGCGGTTGAAAATTACTGTATCCGAACCTCCCGGGAACGCCCTTTTTACAATATTGAAATCAAGTCCAAACCAGAATGGGACAATATTCGCACTCCGGATGTCCAAACCTTTGCTGAGATTATGATACAGGAACTAAAAAGGTTGAAAATAACGGATAAATCCTGTATTCAATCTTTTGATCCCCGTGCACTCAATGCGGTTCATGCTATTGACAGCAGTATCAAGACAGCCCTACTGGTAGATAACATCGATGGTGTTGAAGGAAATTTGGAAAAAATAAACTTCACCCCTGATACTTATAGTCCACACTACAAGTTGGTGAATTCTGGTGTCGTAAAAGAAGTACACAACAAAGGCCTCTTACTCATTCCCTGGACTGTGAATAGTAGGGAGGATATGGAAGATCTGGTGGACTTGGGGGTGGATGGTATTATTACCGATTATCCGAATAGAATTCCCGGAAATTAATGATCAGGTTTATGCGGCGGAGCCGCATAAACCTGATCATTAATTATTAACTGACGTTACGCACTTTTAAAAAATGTTCATTGTGTCGCTGCCCTGCAGCTTCCTGAAAGCTGCAGGGCAGCGACACTTCGGTCAAGGTGCGTAAGGTCAGTTATTAAGCATTTTCTCATTCTTTTTAAGGTAAGCCAGTACAAGTCTGATCTTGTTGTATTCCATCTCTCCGTTAAGGGCTTCATAGATGGGTTTCAGTTTATCCACTTCTTCCATTTTGTCAACGACTTTGCTGACGGCTTTTATCTCTTGTTCGTTAATAAAACGGAGGATGGGGACATCTTCACCTTCTTCGTAAAGTGACGCCATATGAGAATATACAGTTCCAAGGGCTAAAGATCGCGTTTCTGCGATTTGCTTCAGATTAAGGCCCTGGTTCAATAGTTCCAGGCTGATCCCATAGGAAGTGCCACCCATTTTTCGGAAATGTCTGTTCTTGAATTCCAGGATCGCCTCTTTGAATTGATTTCCAAACAGATGCAGCTTTCGCTGACTGACACCGGATACTTGTAGCATGTGGTCGTCCGTCATAGGTTGCATTCGGACCATTTCATGCAGGGTGGCATCTGAAAAGATCAGATAAGGTGGAATGCCTCTTTCCTGGGCAATGCTCCTGCGCAATTGCCGAAGCACTTCGAATAATTCCTCTTCCGGGCTGCGCTCGACCGGCTGATATTTGGGTGCTTTTTCTTTTTTCTTTTTTGGTACAAATTTGACCAATGGAACCTCCTGGTTCTGAAAGAGGACGGGCATACTGGCCTCTGTCAATTTGAGGTTCATTCGATCCACATAGTCGACTTCCAGGTAGCCGGTATTGATCAGCTGGGTGATGAAAAACTGCCATTCGAAATTAGACATATCGCGGCCGGCCCCGAAGGTTTTGATGTTCTGATAACCTTTTTCGTAAATACTCTTTTTCTGGGAGCCCCTTAGTACGTCAATTAATACGTTCATACCGACTTGTCCTTTTAGCCGATAAACGGCCGAGAGGGCTTTTTGAGCAATGACGGTACCGTCAAAATATTTGGGCGGATTTTTGCATACGTCACAATTTCCGCAGTTTTCCTGGAAATTTTCGCCGAAGTAGGTAAGCAGGATCTGTCGGCGGCAGAAGGAAGCTTCTGCAAACTGCAGCATCCGGTCCAGTTTGAGCATCTGGAGCTCAAGATGTTGAGGATTGGACGCATTTTGAGCTAAAATGTCTTTGTAAATGCTGACATCACTGTAGCTGTAAAACAGGAGGGTTTCGGAAGCGACTCCATCGCGCCCGGCCCGTCCGATCTCCTGATAATAATTTTCGAGGTTCTTGGGCAGGTTGTAGTGTATGATCCAGCGTACATTGGATTTGTCGATCCCCATTCCGAAAGCGATGGTAGCAACAATGATCTGCACTTTATCATTGATAAAGTCCTCTTGTGCCCGGGCCCGGGGCTCGTCCCCTAATCCGGCATGGTAGGGGATGGCATTGATGCCTTTTTGCTGGAGTTTCTCTGCGATTTTTTCGGTACTTTTTCGGCTCAGGCAATAAATAATTCCGGGTTGATCCTGGTGGGAATAGATGAAGTCGATGATCTGCTCAATGCGTTGCCTGCCGGGACGGACCTCCAGAGAAAGATTGGGCCGGTCAAAAGAAGCGATGAACAGTCCTGGCTCATCCAGGCCCAGCTGAGCTTGAATGTCCTGCCGGGTCGTTTTGTCGGCTGTAGCAGTGAGGGCCACGATCGGGACATCCGGAAATTCCTTTTTCAGGAACTTCAGCTTGGTGTATTCGGGCCGAAAATCATGTCCCCAGGCCGATATACAGTGGGCTTCGTCAATGGCAAAAAGGTTGATCTTCCGTTTTTTTAAAAAAGGCAAAAAACCTTGAGATACTAGTTTTTCCGGCGAAACATACAGCATTTGTAACTCTCCTCTGAACAGCTGCTCTTCTACTACTCTTTGATCGGCCATAGAGAGGCTGCTGTTGAGAAATTCGGCCGCTACTCCATTGGACTTCAGGCCTTCCACCTGGTCTTTCATCAAGGAAATGAGGGGAGAAACTACAACACAAGTGCCGGGCATGGTAATGGCAGGTATTTGGTAACAGATGGATTTTCCACCTCCGGTAGGCATCAGCACCAGGCTGTCTTTATTGTCATATATGGCTTCAATGATTTCCTGCTGCATGGGCCTAAAGCTGTCATAACCAAAATACTTCTTTAATGCCTTCTTGGCCGTGCGTACGTTCATGCGTGTAGTTTTATTGTTAAGTTACTTTTTTCCCTGCAAAGGTAAAAGTTTATGAGGGCTTTTTATCAACATTTTTTTTGAAAATATAAGGATAGTGGATAATTATAAATAAATTGTTTTGACAGGTGTTTAGACATGTCATATCTAGTTATGTCATATGCTCCCTATTCGGACATGACATGTCTTAGACATGTCATGTCCATTTTTTTGAAAATTTTTTGTTGTAAACCAGTGGTTTATAAATATTAATTTAACATTTTTTTAAGACATGACATGTCTAAACATGACATATCTTTTTTAGAAAATATTTTTCACCTCCTCCCGAAACGTAATTCCCACCGGCAAACTTTTTTTCCCCACCAACACTTCCTCATTTCCTACGGCTGTCACTTTCTCCCTGTTCACGATATACGATTTATGGATACGGAGGAAGCGAAGTGGAGGCAGTTTTTCCATAAAAAGACCTACAGAAGCTTTCGTCAACAAAATACCGCCCGGAGTATGGATCTTTACATAGTCCTTCAAGCCCTCGATGTAGAGGATTTCGGCGAAGGCAACTCTATGATCTCTCCGGTCTACTCTTATTATTAAGTGCTCAGTTCCCGGATTATGGTGGGATTGTTTGACCTCCATGAACCTTTGAACGGCCTGCAAGAAACGGGGGTAGGAGATGGGTTTAAGCAGGTAATCGAGTGCCTTGAGTTCAAAAGCCTCTACACCAAATTCCCGATAAGCAGTGGCAAAAATCAGCTTGGTGGCAGGGGAGAGGACCTTCGCAAGGTCCAGCCCGCCCAACTCGGGCATGTTGATGTCCAGGAAAAGGAGATCGACCGGATGGGTGGATAGGTAATTGTAGGCTTTTAGAGGATCGGTAAAGCCCCCTTCTACCTTCAGGTAGTCCAACTTGCTGCAATAATCCTCCAGCAACTCTACTGCCAATATTTCATCATCTATGATTACGACTGAATACTTCATCTTTGGGAATGCTAATGCGGGTTATAAATGATTGATCCTGAATAGAATAGTCGAGGGATGCTTTCTGACCGTAAAAAATGCTGAGTCGATCCAGTAAATTCTGATTGCCTCTGTTGGTGCCATTTTGAGAGGGAGCACCTTTGTAGCCGTTTTGCACCGCTATTTCCATCCCTTCAGCTTGCGCTTTTATGCTTATTTTTAAAAGGAAATGTCCATTTACTTTATGCCCATGCTTAAATGCATTTTCAACTAAGGACAGCAACACAAGGGAAGGAATCGAAGCAGGCATCAGGCGATCGTCCAGGCATTCCTGGTAATCTAGTTGTACCCCGTATTTAAGTTTTTGCAGCTGGACATATTGCCGGACGACCTCCAACTCGGTCTGGATGGCTACTTTTTCGGCCGGTTTTAAATAAACAATGTATTCAAGCACACTGCTGAGTTGTAATAGGGCCTCCGCTCCCTTTTGTGCATCTTTTCGGATGAGCGAATAGATGTTGTTAAAGGTGTTGAATAAAAAGTGTGGTTGTAGTTTATTTAGCAGAAGTGCTAACTCCAACTCGGCATTGGTTTTTTCTACGGCCCTCATTTTTTTGACTATTTCCTTCCAGTCGTTGATAATTAAAATACAAGTGGCCAGGGCAATGATGGAATAATCCTTGATCACGTTTTTGGTGATTTTGGAAAAAGGGAGCCGGATCGATCGCTCTTCTGCCCAGGAAAATAAGCCAACTGAAAGATAGTATCTGGAAAAAAATACAAATAGCAGAACACCCATAATGCCCAGGGCAAAAACCAGGTTTTTTCCTTTTAATAAAAAACGTGGAACGAGGTAGCTTCCCACGAAATAGGTTGACAGCATGATGGCAGGCAGGTAAAGTAAAATATTTACCCACAGCAAAGTTTGACTTTCCCGGCTGTAGTGAAAATAATTGGCCAGGTATTCGATCAAGATATATGCTCCCCAAATCAGTATATGGATCCCCCATTTTTTCATCCTTCTAATATCGGAAGTCTTTCGCAAGCATGGGAAAAAGTAGAGGAATTATTTGATTAAGTAGAGGAACAATCGCTTTCAGCGGCACTGCGGCTGAAAGCGATCGTTCCTCTACTTCTTTCGCCAGATACTCTACAATGAAAAAAAGGGAGCATAATAGAGGCTATTTTTCGGGAAAAACATTGATGAAAAAGAAATTAAGAGTTGTTTTATTATTACTGTTAGCGGCCTTTTTCCTGATCCAATTCCGCAAACAACCTGAAATTAAGAGCTCCGGGACCATTGCTGAATCAGATTTTTTGAAAACGGACCATCAACTGGATGTGGAAACGGTGCAGTTTCTCAAGCAGGCATGTTATGACTGTCACAGCAAAAACGCGGACTTGCCCTGGTATGCAAAGGTGGAGCCTGTGGGCGGGTGGATCCGATCCCACATCAAGCACGGCCGAGGGAATCTCAATTTCTCGGATTGGGCCAATCTACCCTTACAAAAGCGAATTGACCAGCTCGATTTTGTCATCCATGAAATCGAAACAGATGAAATGCCGCTGAAGTCTTATTTGTGGATGCATCCGGAGGCCAGGCTGGAGAAAGAAAAAGAGGAGAGGGTATTGGCTGATTTGAAAAATTTACTGAAAAAGTATAGATCTGGCGATTGAGTAATGCTTAGTGGGCTTAGCGTTTTTGACACTGACTACAACTGAAAAGCACTGTATAATATTAATTTAAAACCTAGAAGATGAAAATATTTTGGACTATTCTTATTTGTTGTTTACATCATATCTCCATCTATGCCCATCCTTCCTGGGCCTTCATCATGGACAAAAATGAAAAAATCTACCTGGTGGACCTCCTGTCGAGCGACGGCACCCTGATGCGGATTGATCTGAAGACGGAAGAGCTGAAGGTGCTGGCCACCGGCTTTCATTGTCACAGTATGCAGTTGGGCAAGGACGGGCACATCTATGCAGGCCTCAATATCTGGCGGCAAGGCGAAATTGAAGGGGAGGGGCACAACTACCTGATCCGCATTAATACGGATGATGGTACGCTGGATACCCTATTATTCTCTGATCGATACCTGAATTATTTTGGTGGAGATATTGCCATGACCGGGGACTTATCCACGGTTTTATATACCTACCAAAACCATATCTATGCCAAAACGCTTCCCAATCAGCCTACCCGAAAATGGTTGGACCATACTTTCCAAAGAGCCAGTACGATAGCTGTTGATAAGAATGGAACACTTTGGATAGCGGATACCCGCGAGCGGGACGGGACCTTGTATAGGTTGGATAAAAATGGGGTTTTGCAAGCTTATTGCAGCGGCCTCATTCCCGCCAAGCCGGATCATCCCGTATTTAAGGAACGCCGCCATCACATATTCTTCGGCATTGGTTTTAACGAAAAGGGCGATCCTATGGTCACGGAATCGGCAGATCGCAAGGTAGTGGAGGTTTTCTCCTCCGGTAAAAAGAGGTTGATCTACCAGTCTGACCGGAATTGGCATCCGCTAAGGGCTTTTCAGTATAAAGGACATTACTACGTGCTCGAAACGGGTTGGCGGCCCGGTAAAGGTTTTCTGGATTCCAAGATCCGGGTGCTGAACGAGCAATTGGAGGTGGAGAAGACGCTTATTGTGCATACGAAAAGGAGGGAGTTGGAGGTGGAGAAGTAGTCCCGGGCCGTTTAGAAACGGCCCTCGCTCGTGGCGGGTTTCCAAACCGCCGAACGCAAAATATTGCCAGTTTCCTAACTGGCGAATAAAATGTATCCGTTCATGGGGTTGTGTAAAAAGTCCTTCGGCCTTTTTCCCCAACCAATAATATTCTTTTAGGGAGGCTTTTGAAGAAAAAAACAAAGTTTTTTTCTTCAAAAGCCTCCCTAATCAAAATTTTCAGGGGTGGGTAAGAACGAGGAACGAGTTTTTACACAACCCCATGAACGATTCGCTCATAATTTCAGTTACTACTTACCCTAAGCGTTACCTGTGCACTCGAATCAGTCGGAACAAAGTTTTCAATGGAAATAAAAAAGATTCCTTTTCCAGGAGACTTCTCATGAGGGATATAAACCTCCCAGCCATATTCACTTTTAAACAAATCGACCTCCTCTGGGGCACCTTTCGTTTCTTTTAATAAAGTCTGGTAGTTTTCAATGAAACAAAGAATTAAGGTAAAAGAGTTGGTTGGGTATTCTGAAATTGAACAGCCATCCATTAAAATTTTTCCTGGTCGTATCCTTACAAAATGAGTCCTATAATAATGCCAAAAGGGAAAGGCATATAAACTCAAGGTATCATCAGATTGATTCGTTTGCCAACCCATATTAAACCATAGAGGTTTAGGGGATTCATTGATAATTGAATAATAAAAATATTCCTGGCTGTCTAGTCTGGTTGTATCTAATTGAATAGTAATCCCACCCTCAAACGTATACCGAAAGCTTTTTGCCGAATTCACATGGATGATCGTATCCGCCATGTCAAACTCGTAGGATTGGAGGGCTTTAAATCCTTTTTTTCCGCAGCTGAAAAATAAGAAGGGGATAAGGAATAACAATAACTGGATGAGGGGGATAGTTCTTTTTTCCATAAAAGAAAAACTTCGAACTTGGGTATTTATTGCATGCCACTCGGTTGTGGAACGAACGGACCTCCCGTTTTTCGACAGGTCTCAGCTCGTGGCTCGTACGGGCCACGAGCAGGTTGCAGATTGGACCGTTTAGAAATGAACCAAAGCGTAAAAAGGGGTAGCGCCACCGGCGCTACCCTTTTTCTTAAAAAAAAATGGGATTTCCTGGATAGGCCACTAGGAAATCCCACAAGTAAACACGCTTCTTGTTGATAGGTGAATAGGAAGGATCAAGGAATGAAACTTATGCAGTTTTTATTCGTAATCTTATACCCACAAATTTATATACTGGATTTGACTTTGTAAACCCCATAAGGATGGGGTTTTTAGGGGCTAAGTAAGTGTGTGTGATACACTTACTTAGCGAATTTTTTGATCGACAAATTGATCATATAGCCTTTGCGGTTGGAAATGACCAGGTCGCCCTTCAGGCGGTGGGCTCTCATCCGCATATTCGCCATCCCCTGACCTTTTTTACCATTGGTGTGGCCGTTTTTGTAGGGGATCTTGCCGCTGCCATTGTCCTGAACCATCATTTTGAAATGCTTGGCTTCTGTTGAAAGACGAACTCTGACTTCAGTGGCGTCCGAATGCTTGGCTACATTATTGATGGCTTCTTTGAAGATAAGGTATAGATCCTGGCGAATATTGACGGGAATTTTGGACTTTGGGTTGATGCGCAGTGTTTCGATGTAGTAATCGATTTCTTTGGGTTCCAGCACCTCGTGGAGGTGCTCTTTCATACGTTGAAGCAGATCTTCCACCCGATCATTACGAGAATCGATCGACCAGATCACGTCGCTCATCTTCGAAATAGCTTTGCGGCTGACCTCACCAATTTGCTTTAGTTTTTGTTGTTTATCTTCATCCTTACTTTTCAACTTAAGAATGTCGGACTGGATCGCGATACCCGCCAGTAAACCACTGACTTCGTCGTGCAAATCACTTGAGAGCTTGGTTCGCAGCCGTTCCATGCGGATTTGCTGGTTGAGAATATATCTGAAAATGCCGTAAGCTATCAGGCCCACAAATAAGATGCAGGATAGGATGAACCAAATCGTCTGTACAAAAAACTTTCGAACAAGGATTTCTACGACCACCGGCTCACTCCAGCCTCCATTGGAATGAGCTCCTCTGATATACAGTTTATGCCGGCCGGCCGGCACCTTATTATAACGTACATAATTAGATTTTCCCAAAAATGAATAGTCTTTATCTACTCCCTCCAGCTTAACGGAATATCGATTGTTTTCGGAACTGACAAAACCGTTCAGGGCAAAATCAAACTGAAAGTAGGAGACATACGGGCTGATTTCAAAAACCTTTATGTTTTGTAAGTCAGTAAAAACCGTTTTGACAGAATCAACCCTTCTGTCGTAAGACGAGAACTTGGTTATAAAAATCTCCGTGCTGGTGGAGTCATTGAGCAGTTGTTCCGGATCAATGATATTGAGGCCGTTAACCGTTCCGAAGTACAGCATGCCGTCCTGTGCTCGATGATGAGAAAAGCGATTGAATTCGTTATTGGTCAGCCCATCTTCCTTAAAAAAGTTTTTGAAGCTCTTTTTATCAGTGTTAAAATAAGACAAGCCTGAATAAGTAGCAACCCAATAATTCCCTTCTTCATCGGGGATGAATCCACAAACTGTGTTATTGGGCAAGCCGTCATAAACATCATAAATGTTGACCGTTTCCATTACGGGGTCTAAAATATTAATACCTTCCGTGGTACCTAGCCAAAGGAGCCCGTTTTTATCTTCATAAATTTCATAAATAGCATTGCTGCTCAGTTTAATATGAGGCTTGTCTTCCGAGTTTTTCCCATAGCGGAAAACTGTTTTATCCAAAGGATCGATTTGAAACAATCCGTTATCTGTTCCTACCCAGAGTTGACGGTCCGAGTCCTCCATAAGGATACGTGGGTAGGTATTGGCCAATTCATTATCTTTTGGCTCAAAATAGCTGGTGAATCGGCCGGTTTGCTGATTAAATGAGAGCAGTCCGCTGGTGCCGATCTCGGAGTAATACAGCAGCCAGATATTTTCGTTGCGTCCAATATGTAGGTCCGTGAACTGATAATGGTAGGTATAGGTAATGACTTTTCCTGTTTTAGGGTTCATTTTGTGCAGTTGCCCTTCATTATTCTCATTACAACTGATCCCCCAGAGATACTCTTTAGTGGCATCAAATTGAATGTTAAAACTGCAGTTAAAGCGAAGGGCCTCCCCACTTAGGGAATCCACTAACTGAAGGGTATCCAGCTTTTTTTGATCATTGTTCCAGCGGTACCAGGAATCGACCTCCCGGGCAAAAAAGATGTTACCCTCAGAGTCTTCCTCAATCCCCCGGATGACGGCGCCGCGCAGGTAATCCGCAATTTCATCTGCTAAAAGCGTTTCTACTCTTGACCGTTTATTACTCACAATCTTCAGGCCGGTATCCATGCCTAAAAATACGTCCTGAAAGAAAGAGTTACTGGACGCGATACACATGATCCGGCTGGTTTCCCTTGTCAAGAAAGAAAAATCATGCCACTGATCATTCATGTCAAGTAATGACATACCTTTTATGGCTGGGAAAAAGCCTTTGCCGTCCGATTGAGCGAACAGGATATTGCCTTCAGGGTCTTCCCATGCATTTAAATAAACCAGCTCCATATTCTGAATAGGGCTTGGGCTCAATTCCTCTTTTAACGGTTGCCATTGGAAGATCCCACTGGTTTTATGGAAAGAAAGCCAGATTTGTCCGCGAATATCTTCATAAAGGATGTTTGACCGAACGGGATAGGAACCCTTGTAAAAGCCGGGAAAATCATTTTTTGTAAAGATTTTAAGGGCTTCTCCCTTTTCAGAAAACCACCGCAATCCTTTTTCTTCATCATTGATCAAAAAAGACCCATCCATGAGGTGCACGACCCGGACGTCTATGGTTGAGCGCTCGTAGGCTTCCTGGAGGTGAAAAACCTCTTGATAAGTCCCTGCTGTATCCAACTCATAAATGCGAAGGCCTTCCTCGTCATGAAGTGTAGTGAAAAATATCCGGTGATCCCGGTCGGAAAATAAGCCCCGTGGGATACCTTTCAGTCCCTCAAAAGGAGAGAGGCGGATCTGAATAAGCTCAGAAGTTACGGGGTCAAGTAAATCAATGTCATTGGGAGCGTTGCTATAGGAAAGGACTAGGTGACCATTCTGATTGATCAGCATCTGGCGGATGTTGCTTTTGGAAATGTAATTGGGCGGTAAGTTATTTTCATCAAATACCACAAAGTCGTAACCCTCAAATCGATTCAAGCCATTTTGAGTAGCGATCCAAAGAAAACCCGGATCCAGGTGCTGCAAACCGGTGACAGAGCGTTCGGAAAGACCATTCTCCAAGGAGTAATATTCCGAACGAATGCCGATAGGCTGTGCCTGTAGTTTTCCCACCAAAAACAAGGTTGCCAGCAACCCTATTATACATGTTCTCAAAAGAAAAAGCATGTTTGTTAATTATGTGTCACATTCCCGCAAAACCTTTGTTGTTTTTTTATTGACTCGAACCTTAAGAAGCAATACACCGGATTCTCGTTTTGGGAAAGGTATATTATTTTCCTTAGTGTTCAGGTAAAAAAACAACAAACAGCTTTTGTTTAAAGAAGACAACAATTTATATAACAGCGGTTTGGTATTGATTACGAATTTTCTGCAAAATTAAACTTAAAAATAACAAAAAAAAGTGGGTAAATCAATCAGATTTCCCCATCCATTCGTTTGCGGAGCAGTTCTCCTTTGCTGTTGATCTGTAATCTTCTATATATTTTTTTGATGTGATCCCGAACAGTTTCAACAGAAATGTTGAGTTCTTGGGCAACCATTTTATAGCTCAGGCCGTTAACGAGGGCCTCCACGATCTCGGTTTGCCGGGGTGTTAACTGGGCAGAGAGGGGAGGTTTTTTCACTACAAAATGGTCAACAACCTTTCTAGCGATTTCAGGTGACATGTAAGAGCCGCCTTTTTTGACGATGCGCAGACCATCCAGGATTTTTACGATTTCTGATTTTTTTGAAATATAGGCCACCGCTCCGTTACAAAGAGCCGTAAAAATTTTATCCCTTTCTTCATGAGCACTGAGGATGACGATATCAATAGATTCGTTGACTTCCTGTATTTTAGGAATGCCTTCGATGCCGGACATACCGGGAAGACCGATATCGATCAGGGCCATGTTAATAGAAGGTTGGTCAGGAAGAACCTCCAGAAAACTTTCCATGCTTTCGGTGTTGACGATTACTTCAACACCTTCGCTTAGTTTAAAAAAGGACTCCAGGTTTTTGGCGATCCAGGGGTCATCTTCAACTATACCTAGAAATATTGTGTCCATTGTACTGGTTTTTGGTTGCACTAAGAGGGCTAGGACTAAAACGTTTACAATTGAAAACTATTTTGATAAATTAACAGTTAAGCGTATTTTCACCCGGACTGCTTATTGAACTGATTTAAACTTATTGGGCTGGGCTGCGGCCGAAACTCTTGAATCTCCTGGACGTCAGCTTTCCTGCCGGCAGGCAGGCAGGAAAGCTGACGTCCAGGAGCCATAATGCTTCACGCGCAGGTAAGTACGATAACTTTAAACAACTTCGATAGGTTAAACAGTAAATTAAAAGCCCTAATCCAATTTATAAAACAAAAATTTAAATCAATATGCTCAGATCTAAAGTTGCCGGCATAGGCTATTATGTACCCGAACAAGTGGTTACCAATAATGATCTAACCGAGTTCATGGATACTTCGGATGAATGGATACAAGAACGTACAGGGATTAAAGAACGAAGATACGGCAAAAAATTTGAGGAAACCACTACCACCATGGGGGCCAGGGCGGCTGAAAAGGCCATTGCAGATGCCGGGATCAATAAGGAAGATATTGATTTTATCATTTTTGCAACCTTAAGTCCCGATTATTACTTCCCTGGTTGTGGCGTCCTGGTACAAAGAGAATTAGGCATCACAGGTAAGGAGGCAGGTGCTTTGGATATTAGAAATCAATGTTCAGGATTTGTATATGGTTTGTCTGTTGCCGATCAGTTTGTTAAATCGGGTATGTATAAAAACGTTTTGGTAATTGGGGCTGAAATGCATTCTATGGGACTGGATTATAGCACCAGAGGCCGGAACGTAACCGTAATTTTTGGAGATGGAGCCGGTGCCGTCGTTTTGCAACCTACGGAAGAAGAAAATAAAGGCATCCTAACGACGAAATTGCATTCGGACGGCACCTATGCAGAAAAACTGGCATTTATAAGCCCCGGAGCCCATGGTGGTTACCATCAGAGAGATGCAGAGGAAAAAATCGATTATGCTTTTTCGGATGCCAAATATGGAGAAATGTTCGTTAATGAGCACATGCTTGAAAATGGACTTCTCTTTCCGGACATGGAAGGCCAGTTTGTATTCAAATTAGCCGTACAGAAATTTCCGGAGGTGATCAGGGAAGCGCTGGAAGAGGCCGGATTAAAGCCAGGTGATATTGATATGCTCGTTCCGCACCAGGCCAATTTGCGTATCAGCAAGTTTGTTCAAAAAAGAATGGGCCTGAGCGATGATCAGGTTTGGAATAATATCCAGAAATTTGGTAACACCACGGCTGCTTCCATTCCGATTGCCTTAGCTGAAGCAGTCGAAAAAGGAGCGGTGAAGGAAGGAGACCTCGTTTGTTTGGCTGCTTTTGGTAGTGGGTTCACATGGGGGTCTGCTTTGATAAGGTGGTAACTTCTTTTTTGCGATTAACTCAGCTTTTGATGTAATTTAATCAAGTTGTGATGCTAGGCCCTCCTTTGTCGGGCCGATGCTGGGATGCTGATGCGGCCTGCAGCCGCATGATGCTAACGTCTGCTCATGGTTAAATTTGAGTTAGTTCTCATTCGTTTAGTGATGAACAAACGTCCAGCATCCTTATGCCGCTAGAATCGTGCATCGATTGCTTATAATTAGCTAGGTCTTTTTCTGAGGCCTCAGTATGGACTTGTATTGGAAGATCTGAAAAGCTCTTCGGTTCAAAGCTCCGGCGGAGCGTCCTATCGGTAACCAAGGACAAAATGTCTGCTGGAGCTTTTGTTCTCTACGAACTTAACAACTCTGCGGTATTGGAGCGTCGGAAAATATTATAACTGATTAATGCACGCCTCTTCAGGCGGACAAAGGAGGGCCTAGCTTCACAACAGGAGAACTGCTGAAAATGATAGAATTCTACAGGATAGATTGAAGAAACCCCTTCCACAATATTTTTATGTAATTAGAAGTTCTAAAAATCAACGGGATAATTAAATTAAAAAAAGTTGATTCTTCTATGAAACTAATTGGGACGTCACTGATTGTATTATGTATTGTACTATCCAATTCCCTGCATGCCCAAAAAAACTCCGCCGCCTACCAGCAATGGAAAAAAGAATACGACGAACGCATCCAGAAAGAATATCTGTTTGATGTGTACATCCCTGAGGATATGGGAGACGCTTTTTTACAGCTCAACAAACTCATCGATGCCGACTCTAAGGCCAAATTTAAGGCTGCTGCTGAAGAAGAAGCGGTTCATAAACTTCACTTTAGTCTAGGCAGATGGATCATTTATAACTGGCAATTTTACGACGGCTCTCGCCTGTCGCACAGCCTCAAACAATTGAATATCCATCATCCTGATGATATGGCCAGGGTGCTCATCCGATCTTATCATCGCTATCTCAACAAAGTACCGCTTGATATCAAACAGCAGGTGGAAGCCATCGAAGCTCGCAAACAAAAAGAGCGAGAAGAAAGGATGAAAGCCAGGATAGACAGTAGTTTGGTGAAGGGGAAAAATTAAGGGCAGCAGTCGCTGCCCTTAATTTTTCCCCT
This sequence comes from Bacteroidia bacterium, assembly GCA_030430845.1. Classification (GTDB taxonomy): domain Bacteria; phylum Bacteroidota; class Bacteroidia; order Chitinophagales; family Saprospiraceae; genus JANQPA01. The sequence continues at coordinate 42,282 of JAUIKE010000005.1, forward strand.
TCACTTATACAATTTCAAAATTTTTCATACATTAGCCCCTGAACACAAAATCTGCTCAGATAAAAATTTTGAAAAACAACTCGCTCTAAAGTAGAATGCTTGCATACAATTAATAGGCCAAACAAAACATTAACCGTACTTACGCCTACAAAATCAGACTTATACATTAATTCATCAATGGTTGGCCGCATAATGACACTTTGTTTCGTTATGCAATAGTATTTAAATGTACACCCAAAAGGTTCAAGGATAATAGATAACCTAACCAATGGTCTGTATTGACCAAATGGACACCAAGTCCATATTTTTTCATTAAAACTCACTAAAGCATGAAGTATTTGTATGGAAAGGCTTCTTTGCTGCTGGTAGCATGTTTGTTTTTTGCTTCCGCAGCGATGGCTCAATTTACCATCTCCGGTAACATCACCGATGGCAATGGAGAGCCGCTGATCGGTGTGTCCATCCTCGTGAAAGGAACGACCTCCGGAACTGTTACGGATTTCAATGGGGATTACACCCTGGACGTCCGCGAAGGTAGTGCTGCTACCTTACTCATTTCTTACACTGGTTTTAAAACTATTGAGCAGGATGTTACTTCCAGTACCGGGACGCTCAATATCACAATGGAAGATGACATTGCCAATTTGGACGAGGTCGTGGTAACCGGTCTGGCTTCCGGTGTGAAAAGATCTAATTCTGGTAATGCCATTACTTCAATTGAAGGAGATGCCTTGAGTGATCAGACCAACCCACAAACCTTAGACAATGCCTTGTACGGTAAGGTGCCGGGTGTTCAGATGACTGCGAACGGCGGTGCTCCCGGTGGTGGTATCAACGTGCAGCTTAGAGGGGTTTCGACCCTTGGTGCCGGTTCTTCTCAGCCACTTTATATTATTGATGGTGTTTACATGGATAATTCAGCTGCGCGTAACTTCCGTAGTTCCGTTTCAGGAGCAGGAGGAGGTAGCTCTTCCAGCAACCAGGATAATGTTTCCAGCCGTATCTCTGACATTAACCCGGATGAAATTGAAAAGATCGAAATCTTGAAGGGGCCTTCCGCAGCAGCTATTTATGGTACGCGTGCAAACGCAGGTGTGATCATTATCACCACCAAAAAAGGGGCAGCCGGAAAATCAAAAGTTTCCTTCAGCCAGGATCTCGGTTTCGCCAAAGGCCAAAACTTTGTTGGATTTGACGACTGGGATGAAGAAAAGATCAGAAATTACTTTGGTAGCGGGGCAGAGCCTCAATTAGCTCTGTATAGAGAAGCCGTTGCAGCCGACAGAATCATCGATTGGGAGGACTTTTTCTATGGCGAAACGCCTTTGTTATCTAATACAACGGTTAGTGCCAGTGGTGGTAACCAAAGTACCCAGTTTTATGCTTCGGGTAACTTCCAGACAGAAGACGGGATCATTAAAAATACCGGTTATGACCGTTATTCTTTCCGTGTGAATATCGACCATAAATTCAGCGATATCCTTTCTGTGAAGTTTAATAATAACTTTATCCGCACCGAAACACAGCGTGGATTTACAGGAAACCAGAACAACACTGGTGGTAGTATCGGTTATGCCATTGCTTACCTGCCTTCTTACATCAATCAGTTTCCTGATGAATCTGGTGTATATCCCAACCACCCATTCTTCGGTGGTAACCCTGTAGAGGTTAGAGATGTAGGGGTGAACGATTTCATTGTTAACCGTTTCATCTCGGCAGCAGCTATTGACCTGAATCTGATCACGAAGCCTAATTATTTCTTCAAAGTGAAGATCAATGGTGGTGCGGATTATGTAGCCAGCAACTCGCTGGTATATTTCCCTGAGACGATGCAGTACCAAAGAACGCTGGCTAACCCAGGAGATGTTATTAGAGGTAGCTCTAATAACCTGAATACCAATATCCAGGCTTTTGCCATTTTTAATGCCGATGTAGGAGCATTCAATACGAATACTTCTATCGGGGTAGTAAGATTGGATCAGGATGTAGAATTTGTGGCTAACCGCGGGCAAGGACTTGCCGCCGGTCAGAACAACCTGAACTGGGCGGCTGTACAGACCATCAGCGCACAGTCTGTTCAAACCATCACAGATGTTGGGATCGTAGCACAAGAAGACATTAACTGGCAGGACCGGATCATCGCTTCTTTGGGTATTCGCTTTGATAAGTCTACCCTGAATGCGGATCAGGATAAGTTTTATGCTTTCCCTAAGGCTTCTTTGGCTGTTAACCTACACAATTTTGAATTCTTTAATTCTAGCTTGTTTAGCCAGATGAAGGTACGTGCTGCCTATGGTGAAACTGGAGGTCTTCCAAGATTTGGACAAACTTTCGAGGCGCTGGCTTCTGTTCAGATTGACGGATCGCTGGGTGGCTTTATCGGAAACCAAGGGGTAGATGCTACACTGGAGCCAGAAACAGCCTCTGAATTAGAATTTGGTTTGGACCTTGGGTTCCTGGATAATAGAATTACTCTGGAAGCTACTTATTACAACAAAGAGGTACGGGACTTGATCCTGCCTTTGAATACAGCTTCTTCTACCGGTATTGCTTCTATCGCTACCAATGCAGCTGACCTGACTAACAAGGGTGTGGAGCTTGGACTGGGCATCAATCCGGTAAGAAATGATAACATTAACTGGTACACCAAATTCCTGTTCTGGAATAACAACTCTGAGATTACTCGCTTGGTAGTTCCTGAGTTTAATACTGGTGGATTTGGTACGGCCTTAGGTTCTTATGCTATTGCAGAAGGATACTCTCCGACAACCGTTATCGGTAACCCTGATAATCCAAACGGGCCGGTTGGAAAAACCGTTTACGGAGACCGTCAGCCGGACTTCCAGTACTCTATTATCAATCAGATCAACTTCCTGAAAAACTTTGACTTCAGCTTCGTACTGCAAGGTCAGGAAGGAGGCCAGGCGATTAACCTATCTGCTTTCCTATGGGATGATGGAGGTACGACTCCTGATTGGGATGGTGATGACGATGGCGACGGTGTACTCAACGGTCAAGAGCGCCCAAGTGAAGCATTTGGTGGTAACCAAAATGCCGGTGTTTGGATTGAAGAAACCAGCTATTTGAAGTTAAGAGAGATAGGTCTTTACTACACTTTCCCACAAGAAGTGGTTAACAGCATTGGGTTCCTTGATAGATTGAAGCTGGGTATTTCTGCCAACAACATTTTGTTGTCAACCACTTATGGCAGTTACGATCCTGAAGTGTCTAACTTCGGTGCTCAACCTATTTCAGGTGGGGTAGAAGTAACACCTTATCCAAGCTCAAGAAGATTTTTCTTCCACTTGAAAGCGGACTTTTAATTAGAAGTAAAATCTATCCTTAACTAAAAAAAGAATTTATAATGAGAAATAAATTAATCTATATATCGAAAGGGATACTGCTTCTTTGCTTTCTTTCCTTTTCTTCCTGTGAAATTGATCTGGTGACAGATCCTAACAACCCATCTGTTCAATCAGCCACCAGTGATGCCTCTTTAGTAGAGATTCAGTTCTTGGTGACTGGACTGGAAGGTGGCAACAGAGGCTATTATGGGAGTGCCAGCCAGATGTTCGGTACGTTCGGACGTGAGGTATGGCCTTATTTCGCTTCTGACCCTCGCTTTTTGGGCGATTGGTTGAGCGGTAGTACCTACAACAGCTTTTTCGGATCAGGCGGTACTTATGGTACGCCTTACCGTTCCGTTAAGCAAGCTAATGTAATCATCGAGGCGGCTGCCAACAGTAGCCAGTTAACGGCTCAGCAAGCTGCCGGAGCCAGTGGTTTTGCCAAAACGGTCAAAGGTTTTCAGTTAACCTGGCCTTTACTACAGCAGTGGAATAATGGTATTCGTATCGACGTATCAGATCCTTTGAATCCTGGACCTCGTGTCGGTATTGACAATCCTCAGGCTGCTTTCGCTGAGATCCTGACAATTTTGGATGATGGATTGAATGATTTAAATGCTGCCGGTGCAAGCTTCCCGTTTTCTTTTACCAGTGCTTTTTCCGAATTTGATACACCAGCTAAGATGGCCCAGGTGAATCGCGCCATCGCTGCACGGGTAGCCTTGTATGCGGAAAATTACGCCGCTGCCGCTACTGCCCTGAACGGATCTTTCATGGATCTGGACGTAGATGCCGGAAGTTCTGACAAAATGTATGTCGGTCCTGTACACGTATATGGTGATCCACCCGATGCAACCAACCCTCTTTATGCTCCTTTCGATCAGCCTACCGCTCGTATCCTGATCTGCCATCCGGCATGGATAGAAGATGCGGAAGCTGGAGATATGAGACTGGACAAGGTGATGCAGTTGGTTGACAATCCTCAAACCAATGGTGGTTTGAGAGATGCAAATGGAGACTTGCTGGTTGGTGACTACCAGGACGTCCGATATGCGAACCAGGGAGAGGACATTCCTTTCATTCGCAACGAAGAGTTGATCCTGATCTATGCAGAGGTGAATGCTCGTCAGGGTAATACCGGTGAAGCTACCAGAGCGATCAATATCGTTCGCAATACTTGGGGCCTGGCTGATTATGCCGGCGGTACTTCAGAAGATGAATTGATCGATGCTATCCTCAATGAAAGAAGATACTCTCTATGGAATGAGGCAGGCCATCGCTGGGTAGATCTCAGAAGAACCGGTCGCTTAAACGAAAATTATGTTGACCTGAGAGACACAGGTGGACTGATTACCTCCGTAGCTCGTCCGATTGATGAGGTGAGCTGGGATAACAGATAATCTTTTTTTGGAAGGGGGTTGTGTAAAAAGTCCTTCGGCCTTTTCACACAACCAATAATATTCTTTTGGGAGGTCGTTTTAAGAAAAAAACTTTGTTTTTTTCTTAAAACGACCTCCCAAATAAAATTTAATGGGGTGGGTAAAAACGAGGAACGAGTTTTTACACAACCCCCTTCCAAATTTTATACTTCTGCTATACACTCGATCTCCACTAGCGCATCCATAGGCAGGCGGGATACCTCCACAGTCGTTCTGGCAGGGGTATGCTCACCAAAAAATGTGGCATAGGTGGCATTCATCCGGGGAAAATCGGCGAAGTTTTTCAGGAACACGCTGGTTTTAACGATGTTCGTCCGGTCACAACCTTCCTCTTTCAATACCTTTTCTAAGTTTGTTAGAGCTACTTTTGTTTGTTCTTCAATACTGGTACCTTCAATTTTCATGGTTTCCGGATTCAATGGTGTTTGTCCGGAACAGAAAATGAGGTTGCCTGTACGAATAGCGGCAGCATAAGGGCCGATGGCTTTGGGTGCCTTTGGAGCGATGATTTTTTTCATAATAATTAAGTTTGTTTTGGGCGGCAGCTGCCGCCCAAAACAAACTTAATTATTATTCATATTTTATTCCTGAAACATGTGAAGAAATTGCCTTCCACACTTGATTCCGTTTAATCAAAATATTACTGGATTGGTAGGTCATCTTGTAAGGTCCTTTATTATCGCTTCCTTCCACGTGGCCTGTACCGGCCACCACGGCCGTACCGTTCTCAAAAACATCCAAGCGTTTGATTTCGAAGCGAAAGCTGTCGTAGGATGGTTTGTGCTTGGAAATATAATCCAGTTCGAGGGCCTTATTGCTCCAGTTGCCTGAAGCATCGATCATTTGGAATTCATCAGCCAGGATTTGGTTGAGCAGGGCGGTGTCCTGCTCCCGATAGGCCTTTGGCCAGTTGACTTCCTTGAGATGGGTAAGAAAAGCTTTGTCTTCTTTCAAATTAATAATTGGGGTATTTGTATAGTCGTTTTGTGAACAAGACAGTGTTCCAAGAAACAGGCAGCTAATGAGGGCGAAACATAGCGGGTGATTTTTCCACATGGTGTTTGTTTTTGTGATGAATCAAAACTCATGTGAACTTAAGATTTTGTCTAAATAGGAATTGTATGGGGATGGGGCATTTGAATTTTAATAACAAATAGGGGGGAGGTGTTTACATTTTGTTTGGATTTAAAGTTTCAAAGTTTCAGGGTTTCAAAGTTCCATCCGCCTGAGTAGGATGGAACCCTGTCCTACTGAGGCGGATGGAACCTTGGAACCAATAAGATGATTCATGCATCAAAAACCAAAAAAAACGAATACCCCTCGGCCATCTCCAACCCACTCAAAACAAAAGACCCCAACAAAGAAAAATTAAAATAATCAGCTCCCCATTTGCTTTCATAGACGCTCGGATCATCCTCTCTTTTGCTAAATTCTTGTTCATATAATTCGAGTAACTCTTTTTCCTTTTCAGGGTCCATTTCTAGTTCTGATTCATCGGTGAAGGAAAGGCCGTACTGCTGTTGGTGAAATACCTCACACAGGCACAGAAGGTGATCCAGAAAACCAAGCATTTCTTCCTGTTTTACCCAATAACTGCCTTCCGAATCCGAAAGAATATTGGCATTTTCAAGGTTTGGAAAAAAGTTGTGAAACGCTTCCATGAAGACATTGGCCGCATTGGTCGTTTCAATGGACAGAATTTCTTCCATTTCCAGGTCTCCCAGGTATTCTATGCCCTCTTCGGCAAATGAAGACCATACCCGATCCCGAAGCTTTAAAAACTGCTTCCTGGAATAGGGCGGTTGTAAAAGACCGGTCAGTGCTTCTGAATGAGGAGCACTTTCTATGCTGGCGAGCCCTATGATGTAGATTCTTCTTCCCATTTATTTAGAGGTTCCAGGGTTCAAAAGTTCCAAGGTTCCAGGGTTCTTACTTTTTGGTTGGGTAAAATAAATATTTCCCCAATTCTTTTTCTGAATTCAAAAAGGATATTAATTTGTTAGGGTTCTAGGGTAATATATATCTTTTGTTGTCTGGTTGTCTGAACCGCGGATTCCTGTGGATTTAACAGATTTCACGGAATGATTTTTGCCTGCAGGGCAAAAATCGTTTCTGTGTCATCCGCTGAATCTGCGGAAATCCGCGGTTCAGACAATGACAATCAAATTAATAAAGCAAAATCGCCAAATAACACCTCCAATTAGCTCGACTCTCCCTAGAACACCAGAGTTCCTAAAGAAGACAGAAACCACAAAAAAAGACATATATGACTCCCACCGACGGCCCATCTAATCAACTCAAACGCCAGCTTTCCCTCTTTGATTCTATTATGATCGTGGCCGGTATTGTTATAGGGTCCGGCATTTTTTTGACGACCGGTATCATGGCCGAATCCTTACCTTCGGCCTCCTGGATCATGATTGCCTGGCTGGTGGGTGGGCTGATCACTTTGTGTGGAGGTTTGGTGTATGCAGAGTTGGGAGCTGCTTTGCCGGAAGCCGGCGGTCAGTATATCTATTTGAGAGAAGCCTATGGTAATTTGGTAGCTTTTTTGAACGGCTGGGTAATTTTCCTGGTATACATGTGCGGGGGCATTGCCATGTTGGCAGTGGCATTTGCGGAATATTTCGGAGCGCTTGTTCCCTTTTTTTCCACTTCAAATGAATGGTTCGCCATATCAGGTTTTTCCATTTCTGTGGGGCAGCTGCTGGCCTTTGTATTGGTAATGGGATTTTCACTTATTAATTATATAGGTGTTTTATTCGGGAAAAATGTGCAGAACCTGCTATCCGTTATTAAGTTAGTCGCCATTGGATTTTTTATATTCTTTGGATTATTCGCTTCGAGTGGTAATGTAATCGAATGGAGCCTGGATACCGGAGGGCTTAATTTCGGGGAATGGGTGACACGCTTTGGTGCGGTCCTATTACTTGTCTTTTGGGCATTTGATGGCTGGAATAACGTCAACTTTGTAGCTGGAGAGATCCGTGACCCTGCCCGGAATATTCCCCGAACACTTGTCATAAGTATCAGTCTGATCAGCCTGGTTTATTTATTGATCAACTACGTATATTTCAAGGCATTGCCGATGGATCAAATCGTTGGAGTGGTGACGATTGCCGAATCGGCTTCTACCGCACTTTTGGGGCCTATGGCCACCCTTTTTTTGACCATAGCAATATTAGTGGCCATTGCGAGTTCTTTGAATGGGAGCGTATTAGTAGGAGCCAGGGTCTATTATGCGATGGCTAAAGATGGGGTGTTTTTTAAAAAAATGGCCCAGATCCATCCTCGATTCCAGACACCCGGTTTTTCCATCATTGTACAGGGCCTTTGGGCCGGCCTATTGGTTTTTATGGGAAATGTGGAACAGCTTTTTACCTACATGATCTTTTCGGCGATCATCTTCTGGGTGATTACCGTTTACTCAGTTTTTACCCTTAGAAAAAAAAGACCTGATTTGGCAAGACCTTATAAAACCTGGGGCTATCCGGTGACTCCGATTGTTTTTATACTGGCCTGCCTGGCGCTTTTACTTAATACCTTAATGGAATCACCGGTTGAATCTCTTTTTGGTTTGTGGGTGACGGTTCTTGGAATACCTGCTTATTTTTATTGGAAAGGAAGGAATAAGTAATTGACGTATAGATGGCGCCGAGGCGCCATCTATACGTCAATTATCGCAATTCAACTTTCTTCCTTGTTCATCTTCCTTCAATTGCCAGCAATCGTCATAAATGGAACAAAAGCAGGCATCGTAGGACAAATTGAGGCTGCCGGCCATTTCAAAATCTCCCTCAAAGCGTTTACTGCTTATATTCAAAATCCGGTATTCCTCTTCGGGAGACAAAACCTTGTGTTCCTGGAGGGAAAGAGAAATATTCGGAATAATAGCCTCTGGGAAATAAGGGGAGATAGCTGCCCGGATTCCACCTTCAAATTCCTCAAGATCCCTGTTATTGACCAATAGACGCCCATCCCGTATGATGGCCGGACCGACGCCCTTATTAATCAAAGAATAGTTTATGATAAGGCGGTCATCTTGATAATTAAAGTTTATCTGCCCATCGACGTAGGGCCAAACGGCGGCCTGTTGCTGGTCGAACATGATTTTTTGCTGCTCTTTCATGATATTGGCTTCATAAATAGATACCAGCAACGCGATACCGCTGATAAGCAAGGCAGACAGCGAGAGTATGTCGGAACGGTCCAGGAGGTATTTCTTGTCAGTCATTGAAGAGGTTGTATGTATTTTATTGCCATGTCTAATTCGTTTTCATTCAGCCAGTCATGCCCTTTAACACTTTTTTGCAAATAGATTAACAATAATTAGTTGTGTTTAATGTTAATTTATTGTAAACTTTGTGTTAATCAAATGTAAATCGAGGAAGTTATGAAAAAGAAATATTTTAAAGAAAAACAACATTTTAATAATATTGAAATAATTGGGATACTGATTTTTTCAATGGGTTTGTTGATATTCAGCTTGTTTAATGCACTGCAGGAACACCATTGGACATTTACAATTATTGAATGGAGTGCGCTGGGGTTATTATTAATTCTGGGGGGCTATTTATGGTATCTCATCAACTTGCGTTTGCATCTTGCGGTGACGGAAGACGGCATCCAATTTAAGATGAAACCCATTCACAGTAAAAAGAAGAAAATTCCCTGGAATATGGTAGCCAGCTGTGAAATTATCCGAACCCCGGGCATTGCACAGTGGCATGGCGGTAATATCACCTTCAACTATGAGCAAAGTTTCACGCTTTGTGGCCGAAATGGTCTACACATTACAACTGTGGACGGCAGAGAGTTTTTCCTAGGCACCAAAAATTTAGAGCAATTAAAAGAAGCTGTAGAAAAAGCCTTAGAAAAATAGAAATATGAGTTAGCCCTATTTTCAAAAGAGGCTTTAGAAAAACAGGCAATTCAAATAAACCTTGATTTTCAAATCGTTGTCCGTTGTCAGCGAGTAAACGGACAACGGACAACGACTAAAAAAGCTAAATGACTGAAAAATAATGCTTTACAAATTAGGTCAAAAATTCGGAATGACTCATGTTTCTATGTTAAAAAACATAGCGGATCGATAACCCTCCGCCATCTGCCCAAAAGCCGGAATAACCTATGAGGTTTAGAGCCGGTTTCCAATCAAGCCCGACGCTGATCGGTACTTCCGTGAAGGTGTATTCCAGTCCAATAATTCCATCCACACCCACTACTACGTAACTATTGCCTTCATCGGCCCACCAGGCCCTGGGGCCGTTCCAAAATCCTATGTGTGCACCAAAGCCGTAATACCACTGCAAGCCCGGGGCATCAAAAGCATTATCGTGTACTTCATACAATCCAGTAGCAGTGAACCCTCCCCACCGAAAGCTGAGGATGCCCTCCACTGCATGACTGCCAGTGATAAAGTGCTTAGCAGTGATCCCGTTAAATGCTCCTGCCCGTACTCCAATACCCGTTTGATAGTTTTGGGCATTTAAAAAAATGGGTAGGCTACAGAAACTTAGGAGAATAACCCAATGCATACTTTTTCTCATATTTTAATAATTTACTTTAAATGTAGGAAGGTAGAAAATAGCCGGAAACAGCTGTTTTCTACCTTCATTATCTGTTAACGAATCAGGTTTCAAAATATTGAATCTTTCTACCTTCTACTGACGCTTACGGTCAGGATACTCTCTGCATGAAGCTTACTAATCCCTTCATTTTATTTCGGGCTTAGTAATCTTCTACCTTCTACCTTGAAGTTACATACCCTTATGGATTAATAAGATGAAACATATTCCTCCCAACCCCTACTGAAAAAACCGAAAAGCAATTTTTCCTTCCCAGTTTTGGGCGTTTTGGCTCCATTTTAACCACTCAAATGAGATTTATCTTGTGTGTAGGGCAATTTGATTTAAACAATTCGGGCAGCTTTCTTTTGGCAAGGTATCATCAAAATGTTTTAACTTTTTATTTTTTTAAACAAAAAGATTAATTTAGTGGTGATAAAAACTTAAAAACCTATAAAATCACCGTTCATGGGAAAGTACAAAATTGAATTAAAGTGGGCTGTCATTTTCTTCATTGTGAGTCTGATCTGGATATTTCTGGAAAAACTGGTAGGGCTGCATGATGCCCACATTGATAAGCACCCTGTTTACACCAACTTTTTTGCGATCATTGCAATCGCGGTATATGTTTTTGCCTTATTGGACAAACGGAAGAACTTTTACAACGGAAAAATGAATTGGATGCAAGGCTTTGTATCCGGAGTCATTATTAGTGTGATTGTTGCTGTGCTAACGCCATTAGCCCAATATCTGACACACGAAGTCGTCACACCAGACTACTTTCCCAACGCCATTGAGTTTGCGGTTAGCAACGGCAAAATGGAGCAAACGGCAGCAGAAGCCTATTTCAGTCTGAACAACTACCTGATTCAGTCTGCAATAGGAGCGATCGTCATGGGTGTGCTCACCTCAGCGATCGTGGCTATTTTTGTAAGGAAGAAGTAAAAAAAAGATATGCCGCTCCAGGCGGCATATCTTTTTACATTTGTTCTCTACCTCGGTTAGTCAGGCGCTCTTCATAATGTCTGATGAGTAGTGCCTGTTTCTCCGCGATTTTGTTCAGAACGCGGAGTTCTTCTTTGAGTTCTCTTTGGGTTTGAAGGGGGTTGTCGAGGTAGGGGAGCTGTTTGCGTAACCGGTTGATGTCGAGGATCTTTTGAAGTGTTGAATTGAGTGTGATTTTGGCTCTGATCAGCCTTCGTTTAATCGATCTCTTCATTCCCTATACAGGTTTGGTTAACAAAATTTTTACTAAATATACACATTAATAACGTCATAACCCAAGATTTAGGTTTGTAAAGTGTCAAAAAAACCAAATAAAAATGGCTTTTTTTTCAATACTGGGAAAAATGTTTTGGTATGCCTTTAACACTAAATAACATAATTTTAATAAATACAATAAACCTATATATGTTTGCTGCTAATAATGAGTGTTAACGTTAAATTTACATATTTGTATGATCATTTGTTCATGGATGGGTGGATGAAGATGGGTGAGGAGGAAAAGAGTTGGAAATCAAATGTTAAATGTTTTAGGGCAGCAAACTTACTGGTCTTCAAAAAATAAATTTCCATTTTCCTGTCGGCGACCGACTACTTTTGGGCAATTAGTAAAGGATGCCTAATTTTTTTTTAATTTAATCATAAGAAAAAATTAGTCCTTGCCCTAAATCTAAGCCCATGTTGCCCATTTGGAAATTGGTCAAACCGTTATTCGTCCTTTTGTTTGTACCTGTGTTCACGCAGGTATATACCCAAAATATTGGAATGCTGCCTGAATTGTCTGTCAGAGCAGAAAAAATAGGTCTGGAAGAAGGCATTCCTGAAAAAAATATTAAGGTAGTTTATCAGGACAAAACAGGATTTATTTGGCTGGGAACATCCAATGAATTGGTCAAATATGACGGCTATCAATTTCTTAGTTACCGTTATCCATCGAAAGATTCAATCTTGATTCATTTTGAGGTAAGTAGCATTACCGAGGACTTATCTGGTGATCTTTGGATAGGATGCCAATATATAAATGAAAACCAACCGGTCCTTTTCCGTTTTAATCGTGCTACCGAAATACTAATCCCCGTCTTTTATGATTCTGTTCAGGAACAGAGCCTGATACAAAGCGATGTCATGAATTTACACTTTGATGGTAGATATCTGTGGATAGATGCTCGATGGTTGTACAGGATTGACTTAGCTTCACAAATTCACAAGGCCGATACCGCTCAAAATCCCGCCATCAAAATATTTAAGGAGATAGATACAGGTTTTCACAATTTTAATGTTTTCTCTATTTTCAAAGACAGCCGACAGAGGCTTTGGTTTCCTGGGGCAGGCGGAATCTATCAGTGGGTTCCATCTGCTGATTCTTTAATTTATTACCCTTCTCCAAGGGAAGGGAATCAAGAGATGTCCCAACCTGTTGTGATCACTTTTCTTCATGAGTCACCAGATGGTTGGTTCTATGCATTTTCCGGAGAGCGAGGTCCCTTATTCCGATTTGAACCTCAGCTTGGGACTTATAAACCCATTGGTGATTTTCAATTTGATCTTTCCAACTATGTCAGAAGTTGCGCTTTGGATACCTTTAAGAAAAGGCTTTGGTTAGGCACTCCAAATGGGGCTGGTAATTTGATGTCGCTGGATTTAGAGGAAGGGAAAATTTGGAATGTTAGACTTCAGTTAGATGATGGGCTCTCCACAACGAAGGTAAAAGCCAACAGTATTTTATATGATAATGATGATAATATTTGGATCGCAAGTGAAGGCTCTTCCCTAATCAAATGCAGTCCTCAGGCCAATCAGTTTAAATGGATTAAATTTGATCCTGCAGCTATGAATTCTATTTCAAGTGATGCAGTATTTGATTTCCAGCAAAACGACAAAGGTCAAATCTGGATTGCTACTTATGGAGGTGGACTCAATCAGTGGGATATAATCAATAATACTTTTTCTAGTATTCAATCTCTAAAGGGAAACAGAAATATTTCAGAACTGACAGGTATAGAGACAGATACTGCAGGAAACATTTGGATGGGGGCCGGATTTTCTATTTTTCAATATGATCCTCAAACAAAGCAATATCAAGCTTATGATGGTGGGGGAACGACCTTCTCCATCCTTCAAACTTCCATCGGCGATATTTATGCCGCAAAGACAAGAGGATTGTTTCAATTTTCCACAGACAGCAATAATTTTGTCAAAGTCAAGATCACTCATCCGGATAATCCTAACTCGGGGGGACGCCTTTGGATAGAACAGATTTTTGAAGATAGCAAAAGACGCTTATGGTTAGGTACACATCCTAACAATAAGTATGGTTGTATTCTATACGATCCACAAGTTGATTCTACTATTTATTTTGAACTCCCAAAAATGAATGGTTTTGCAGAAGATGAAAATGGAAAAGTTTGGTTGGGCACCATTGACGGTCTTTTTCATTTGGATCCAATTGGCGGTAGTTGGAAACGGTATGGCCAAAAAGAAGGCCTTTCTAATGATGTAATTAATTCTGTGTTGAAGGATGCAGAAGGCCACTTATGGATTGCAACGGACAATGGTCTTAATCTTTTTGATCCAGATACCCAAAACTTTAAGCGATACTTCACTTCTGACGGACTTCCATTCAATTCTTTTAACAATTCCTCCTTAAAATATAGGGATGGGCGTCTATTATTTGGTAGTAACAATGGTATACTGATATTTGATCCCAAGCAGATAAAGTTTGATAAAAAAGGACCGCAACTGGTTTTTACAGCTTTGGAGATATTCGATGAGCCATTGAAGCCTCAGCAGGGGGGGCTTTTAGAAAAACATATTTCATTGGTACCGGGAATTGTTCTGCCTTACTGGAAAAATGATCTTACTATTCACTTTGCGGCTCTTCATTTTAAGAACCCGGATAAAAACCAATATCGAACCTTCCTGGAGGGGTATGATGTCAACTGGAAACGGAACGGAACTGACCGGTCCAGTCATTATACGAATCTGGATCCCGGGCATTATGTATTTCGTGTACGGGGAGCAAATAGTGACGGCATTTGGAGCGAAGATGAAATTGCTTTGAATATTGTGATTCGTCCCCCTTGGTGGCAAACAATATGGGCCTATTTGGGCTATGTTTTGGTTGTTGGGTTATTAAGTTATGGCTTATATCAGTTTTTACTCAACCGCCGCCTGGAAAAAGAGGAAGCTCGCCGCCTGCGCGAGCTGGATGAGGTCAAAACCAAGCTCTACACCAACATCACCCACGAATTCCGAACGCCCCTGACCATCATCCTGGGGATGACCGATAAAATAAAAAAAGATCCCACCCGCTGGTTCAACGAAGGCCTGGGGATGATCCGGCGGAATGGTCAACAACTACTCCAACTCATCAACCAGATCCTGGACCTTCGAAAGCTGGAGGCCGGAAAACTGACTATGGACATGGTGCAGACCGATATCCTTCCTTTTTTGCAATACCAGCTAAATGCATTTCAATCGCTGGCCGCGGAGCGAGACATTCGCCTGCATTTTATCACCGAGGAAAAGGAGATCCACATGGATTTTGCACCCAAGGAGTTGGGATACATCCTCAATAATCTGCTGTCCAATGCGATCAAGAATAATAAGGAAGGAGGGGATGTATATGTTTCCGTCAATAAGTACGAAGGGCGAAGGACGAAGGGCGAAAGGCTGGGGAATAAAGAATTTGACCTTCGACCCTCACCCTTCGACCTTCAAATAAAAGTCCGAGACACCGGCATCGGCATTCCCTCCGACCAACTCCCGCACATCTTTGACCGATTCTATCAGGTGAATACAGAGGCACATCGCTACCTAAGCAAAGCCGGACAGGGTAGTGGGATCGGCCTGGCTATGTGCAAGGAACTGGCAGGGTTAATGAAAGCCGGTTTGTCTGTCCAAAGCCAGGTGGATGAAGGGACTTCTTTTTATTTAAGTTTGCCAGTGACCAATGAAAAGCAACTGATCTCTTCTAAATCTATTATCAAAAAAGAAGGCCAGGGAGATTCATCTGTATTATTGCCGCTTGAGCAGGGTCTGGATCAGGCAGGTGATTTACCTCAGCTTTTGATCGTAGAAGATAATAAGGATGTAGTCCGTTACCTAAGTTCCTGTCTGGAAGATCATTACCAACTTGAGATCAGCTACAACGGAGCTGAGGGCATTGCCACGGCCCTGGAATTAGTACCGGACCTGATCATCAGCGATGTGATGATGCCGGAAAAGGATGGTTATGAACTCTGTGAAACGCTAAAGGAGGACGTCAGCACCAGCCACATTCCCATCATTTTACTAACAGCCAAAGGAGATCTGGATTCCAAAATAAAAGGATTGAAATACGGAGCAGATGCTTATTTGGCTAAGCCCTTCAAGGAGGAAGAGTTGCTGGTACGAGCTGAGCAACTAATCCAACAGCGTCAAAAACTACGCGATAAATACAGCAGCAGCTTTGATCTTGATCGACCTGTTTCTGAATCCATTGACCCCGAAGAACAATTTCTTCAAAAAATAAGAGACTTCGTCCTGGCCCATTTACAAGATGAAACTTACAGCATCCAACGCCTATGCCGGGATCTTCAGGTCAGCCGAACCCAATTGCATATGAAGCTCAAGGCCCTCACAGGCAAGCCTACCTCGCATGTGATCCGGGACATAAAGTTGCGTAAGGCCCGGCAACTCCTGAGAGAAACTGATCTGAATATTTCTGAAATCGCTTACCAATCAGGTTTTTCCCGGCTTTCTTACTTCACGAAGGTATTTACGGAGACTTTTCACCAAACGCCGAGTGAGTATAGAAAGGAATGATGCTAGTTCGGGGTTGTGTGAAAACTCGTTCCTCATTTTCACACAACCTAAATAATTCTGTTTTTGAGAGCTTTTGAGGGAGAAAAACAAAGTTTTTCTCCCTCAAAAGCTCTCAAAAAAATATTATTGGCTGGGAAAAAAGGCCGAAGGACTTTTTACATAGCCCCCATTTCCTTTTGCAATTCCCCATCCTGGTCATCCCGGCTATCCTGCCGGCCCTCCGAAGGAGAGTGCATCCTGGTACAGACGGTGGGGAGCAAAAAACCAATAATTCCCTCAACGTGGGTCTTCGGACTGTCACAAATGACTCTATGGAACACATAAATGGTTGATAGTTAATTTATTAGGTCTTTTTATTTGTACTTTTTGAACAATAGTGTAAAAAAAACAGCGCTATCGTTAACGGAAAAACTTTTTTTTGAAATAATAATCCAAACCTTTGGAACAAGAGTGAAAGAAAAAGGCTAGGTGTTTAGACAATTTTAGGGTAGACCCAAAGCGGTCGATTTATTGAATACCAAAACACCTAAGATCATGAACCGAAAAATGTCTAATTCCCTAGCCTTTTTGACTTTATTTCTTTTAAGTTATTCCCTTTCTTTTTCAAATGCGGTGAGCTCGCTTCCTTATAAAAAGATCGGTAACCTGATTGTGGTCCAGGCAGAAGTAGAAGGCCAAATAGGTAATTTTATTTTAGATACCGGATTTCCCAGTCTATGTTTGAATGGCCGACATTTTGAAAACCAGACTGGAATGCCCTTCGAAGCCAGCAGCACAGGTATTAACGGCCAACAACAAACCATTTTTTTCTATCAAACTCGTCTGAAAATGGCGGATCTGAACCAGGCTCATAATGCTCAAGTAATGGATTTAAGTCATTTGGAAAAACGAAAGGGCCTGACCATACTTGGCCTAATTGGACAAGCTGCTTTTAAAAAGCACGAACTGTTGTTAGATCTGGTCAACGAAACTATTTTATTGATCCCCTTGGATAAAACAGGGAATCGTTTGTCCAGAGCATTCAGTTTTCCCTTAATGGAAATTCCGTTTATGCAGAAAGAACATTTTCCTGTTCTGACTGCTCAAATTGGGGGGCATGAATTAATATTAGGATTAGATACAGGAGCTGAATTCAATGTCATCGACCGAAAATACCAATCCCAGCTACTTGAATATTTAAGTCTGCAAAATGGAGCGATATTAACTAATGGTAGCCAAAGCAGAGCGGTTCGTTCGGCAAGGCTTAAAGGTGTTCGAGTCGATGGATTAGATTGCTGGCCCATGATGACGATATTTGCAAGCATGGATGGTTTGAACAATGGTTTGAGAGGTAAAGATATAGATGGGCTGTTAGGGGTGGAATTCATAGTACAAAATCGAATTTCTATTAATTTCAAGAGAAAAATGCTCTATATCTGGGATCGGTATTCGATTAAGGGAGAAGTCCTTGTTGAAAAAAAACAAAATAAATGAAATAAGAGCTGAAAAGATTATGCTATTGCTGTTTTCAAGCTAATCCCCCGTTTTTTTAGTTACCATTCTAACTTCAGTGGTACTAACCAGTAAATAGGCTCCATCAAAACCCTATTTACTTACGTTCTAACACCCCAAACATGAAAAACACCAAAAACATGGCTGCATGCCTCCTGGCATGTGCGCTTACGACTATGGTATTTGCTCAAAAAGATACCATCCTCAACTTACATTTTTCGATAACCGACCAGCTCATAACAATTGAAGCAGAAGTGCATGGAATTCAAGGTGTCTTTGTTTTAGACACCGGCGTTCCCGGCATCTTTCTCAATGAGCGATATTTTAAGGAATCTTCAGATGTCATTCCTACCGATCAAGTAGTGGGAATCAATGGCCGGGCCCGACAGGTAGGACTACTTGTAACAGATATCAAACTGGAAGGGATTAGACAGGGCGTTGATGCCTTGGTTGTTGATCTCACGCATATTGAAAAGAGTAAAAACATCCAACTGTTGGGACTGATCGGGCAATGTATGTTCAAACGGCACGAATTATTATTTGACCTGCCTAATTATTCCACCCAACTCATTCCAACTGACAAAAAAGGGCACAGATTATCTACTTTAGAGGAGCCTCCCCAATTTGAAATCCCTTTCAAAACAAAAGGCCATCTTCCGATTTTAAGGGTCGAAATTAATAACCTAGAACTCTTGTTTGCCTTAGATACAGGAGCTGAGTGTAATGTGATAGCACCAAAATACAGAGACCAAATTAAGGTGACTCCTAAATGGTCTAAACTGGCTAGTTTGACTTCCGGCTGGAGAAGCCGGCAAACGGTGGCTTATCAAGTTGAAAAGATGAAGGTCTTTGATCAAAATTGCCATCCTATGTTAAGTGTTTTTTCTTCTTTGGAGTCTATTAATAATAGCTTGTGTGGACCTCAGCTGGATGGCATTATTGGTATGGAATGGCTGCTCCAAAAAAAGGTTTCTCTGAATTTTCGAAAAAAACGTTGCTATTTATGGAAGGAGAAGTTGGGTACAAAGGAGATTGAAAAGACTCAAATTAAACCAAAGAAAAAGGAAGTAAATTAAAAAATTAGGCCACTTACTGTTTTTCGTTACCGTTTAAAAGGATCACAAAAATTAATGGCACATCGGTACCTCACTCATATCCTGCAAAAAGCGCAAATCGGAAGGAACCACAAAATTAATGCCGCGTATGATCAGCAGGGCTGCTATGGCCAATAAAACGACGGGGATTAACTTCCTGAGCCGGTTGCGCCAGCTGATGCCAATGAACTGCCCGGCAACAGAGGTAGCCAGCATGAGTGGGAGGGTCCCGAGTCCAAAACTGGCCATGTACACGGCCCCTTCCACAATGCTGTGTGTTGTTAGGGCTCCGATGATAGCCATATAAACAAGCCCACAGGGGAGTAGGCCGTTCAGCATACCCACTAAAAACAAGCTGGTGTATCCTGATTTTCGCAATAGGTTCCCCAGTTGTTGTTTGATCCAGTTATTGAGCTTTTGAAGAGCAGGAATTTTCAGAAGTTGACTCTCCATGTTCCAGGAAAATAGAACGATCACGACTATCAGAATGCCGAGCATCAAGGACACATAGGTCTGCAGACCGGCCACGAACATACCCATGCCAAACAAGCCAAGGACCGTTCCCAGCAGGGTGTAGGTAAGTATCCGGCCACTCTGGTACAGTAGCATTTTACCGGCTACCTGCCAACGATAACTGCTCTGGTAGGGTAGGGCCATAGCGATTGGGCCGCACATGCCCACGCAGTGCAAACTTCCTACCAGCCCCAATGTAAATGCGGTCCACCAAACCATCTTAATGAAGGTCGAAGGCTGAAGGTCGAAGGTCGAAGGACCTCGCCTTTGGCCTGATTATAAAATAATTGGTTCTTCTTTGTAATAGGCTTTTCCTCCGGCTTCAAAGTTTACTTTAACCCTCCACAAACCTTTTTTTAATCCTTCAACGGGTACGACCTGTTTGCCGGCAGTAATGCTGATGGGTAGTTTAAAATCTACCTTGCTATCAGAAGGACAAAAAAAGTGTATGTTGCCTTCTACCTTTGACAATTCCTCCGGGAATATCAAGGTTACAAAATTCCCTTTCTCCGTTTTTTCGATAATTAAATCTTCTTCCAATTGTTGACTATTAACCAGCTTGTTATAATGTTTCTGATAATTTATGTCATCGGCATAATAATGATCAGAAACCAGGCTGTTGTCGTATTGCGTAGATTTTATCACCTGAAAAACCAATGAACCCACAAATAGCGTGAAAAATATGGCTATCCCATGCCCCCAGTTCAGTTTCATATTTTTGTACTTTTAATTTTAAAAACTTTTTCTATTACCCATTCACTCTTCTCCGTCCGCTGAAGCTTTAGCGAAAGCGGACCGTCCCTTCGTCCTTCGCCCTTCGTCCTTCGCCCTTCTACTTCACCGGCCCGAGGAAATTGGTTTTCACCCGGTTGATCAGTTTATCTTCAGAATATACCTCAATAGTTAGCCGTGTTTTTCGGCCTTCCAATACATTCCTATCCATTTCAATAAAGAAGGCCCCCTCAATTACATCTGCTGCTTTGGTATTCGGAATTTCACCGACGGTGCGGATCCGTCCTCCTTCCTCTACTAACCTGAGTTCTATCGGAAACTCATCCTTCGTTTTATTGATGATCTGATAGTTGTATAGATTGCTTAAATAGGTATCATCCACTTCCTGGTACAACATGCCCGGTGTTCGTAGGATCAATACCTCAACATTTGTCCTGCTGGTCAGTAAAAATGCATTCACGATCAATAACACTCCCAATACAATAGTATAACCAATCACTCTGGGGGTAAACAGCTTTTTCTTACCGGTTTCAATTCCGGCAAAGCTATCGTAGCGGATCAATCCGCGTGGCCGGTCAATCTTATCCATCACCTCATCACAGGCATCGATACAGGCCGTACAATTCACACATTCCAATTGAGTGCCATCCCGGATGTCAATACCGGTAGGGCAAACCTGCACGCATAGTTTACAATCGATACAATCTCCAAGAGGTGGCAGCATATCAACTGCAGACTCTGGCGTCGTGGCGGCTTTAGCAGTACTCGTTTTTTTGTTTTTTTGCTTTCTGATCTTTCCCCGGGGTTCTCCTCTGATGTGATCATAGGCAATTACAATGGAGTTTTTATCTAACATGACCCCCTGCAGGCGTCCATAGGGGCATACCGCAATACATACCTGCTCGCGCATGTAGGAGAAGACGAAATAGAAAGCTCCAGAGAACAGGATCATGGCAATAAAGCCTTGCCAGTTTTGAGAAACAGGTTCTGTTGCAATTCTTTTTACCTCATCGATGCCTATAATATAAGCTAAAAAGGTGTTGGAAATAAGAACGGCAATGGCGAAAAAGATCGCCTGCTTGGATACTTTTTTTATGATTTTATCGGTGGTCCAGGGGGCTTTATTTAGTCTTTTTTGAGCATTACCATCTCCTTCGATCCAGTATTCTATTTTGCGGAAAACCATTTCCATGAAAATGGTTTGCGGACAGATCCAACCGCAGAACAGACGTCCGTAAACAACCGTAAATAAGATGATAAAAACAATTAGGGTAAGCATAGCCAAAACGAAAAGGTGAAAATCCTGCGGCATAAAAAGCAAGCCGAATAGGATGAATTTACGTTCCAGTATGTTGAATAATAAGAAGGGTTCTCCGTTTACTTTGATAAAGGGGGTGATAAATAAAAAGGCCAGTAAAACGATACTGACAATGGTTCGGACATTATAGTAGCGTCCTTTGGGTTTTTTCGGAAAAATCCATAACCGTTTTCCGGTTTCGTCAACGGTAGCAATTTTGTCCCGATACGCTTCCGAATCTTGAATTGGCTTCATGTCGTTACTAAACTTTTTTGTATTTGAAAGCAAAAGGGACACAGCCCTTTTGCCTTCAAAAAAAATTACTGAACCATTCCTATGGCCTCGCTACTGGTGGTGTCTTGTGCCTCCATTTCCACTTGTTCCTGATACAGTTCGCCCTGTGGTTCTTTTTGGTTGGGCGGATTGGTTCCTACCAATGTCAGGATATAGCTGGATACCTTGGCCATATCACCTGCGCTTAATTGCGATTTCCAGGAGATCATCCCCATTTCGGGAACGCCATATTTCACAGTTCTGAAAATGTCTTTAATGGACCCACCGTGAATCCAGTAATTATCGGTCATATTAGGACCGATCCCACCTTCACCCATGGTTCCGTGACAGACGGCACATTGCGTGTCGAAGATGACTTTACCGGCATCGAGGTCGGCCTGGTCTGTGAGCGCCTCTACATTGCTTTCATCAACCAGGTTGGACTGCCTGGCCAGGTAAGCTTGTACCTGTTCTTCGGCTTTTTCCATTTCCAACTCGTACTTTTCGGTAGAGCTAAGTCCATAACCGGTCAAGTGATTGTAGCCGAAATATACCACTGCAAAAGCGATGGTGATGTAAAACATGGCAACCCACCAGGGCGGCAGGCTGTTGTCCAATTCGCGGATGCCGTCATAGTCATGATCCATCAACACATCTTTCTCTTTTTCTAGAGGCACGACATTGGTCCAACGCTTATACAGAGTTTGCCACATATTTTTCTTGGGCTTCTTAACTTCTTCCAGGAATTCGGTCATTCCCTGCTCTTCATAGATCCGAATTTGCTGGACCTTTACCATGATGTTGAGCAGTTGGAACAAGGCCCAGAAGGCCGCCAGAATGGCCAGACCGGCAATTAACAGCAAGCCGTTAGCCAGGAATTTATCGTAGAAATATGAACCACCTTCCTGCTCCGTCTGGGCCCACATCTGGGCCGACTGCATCAGAAAGATGAAGGTGACAAGGATAAAGGCTATATTTTTATTTTTCATTATCGCTATTTTCAGATGTTAACGGAATGTCGTCTTCGAGTGGAAGATTAGACATCTTTTTAATAAAATCAGGGTTTGTGCGGAAAGCGGTTATCACACTGATCGTGAAAATGGTGAAAAAGGTGATTAGGGCAAAAATGGCCATCCAGTTGATTTCCCCCGCACTCTCTAAAAGATATTTATACATAACTTTTGTTTTTACGCTAATGAAAGCTGCCCGCACGGGCAGCTCCATTTTCTTAATTACCAGCTTGTGGTTTTGGATTAATATCTGTTCCTAATCTTTGTAAGTATGCGATCAATGCGATGATTTCACGAGTTTCCAGATTTTCTTGCTCAATACCGTCCTTCCGCAAACTTTCAGCAACAATTCGGGCCTGCTTTTGTAAGTCTTCGACAGCTATCTCCTCATAGCCTGCAGGGTATGGTGTACCCAGGAACTGAAGCGTACGGATCTTGTCAGGTATTGAATTGGTGTTAAGTTCTCTTCTCAGCAGCCAGGGATAAGGAGGCATAATCGAGTTCGGTGACATACTTTCAGGGTCCAGCATGTGGTTGTAATGCCAGCTGTCCGGATATTTGCCACCAACTCTGTGTAAGTCCGGCCCTGTACGTTTAGACCCCCATAGGAATGGACGATCGTAAATGAATTCACCAGACTTGGAGTATTCTCCGTAACGTTCTGTCTCAGAGCGGAACGGACGTATCATTTGAGAGTGACAACCCAAACATCCTTCGCGGATGTAAATATCACGTCCGGCTAATTCAAGCGGCGTGTAAGGCTGGACAGACTCAATCTTCGGCACTTGCTCGTCGATCATTACCATTGGGAAGATCTCAACCATCCCTCCGATGAGAATTGCAATGGTTGCTCCAATCAATAATTGTACAGGACGTCTTTCAATCCATCTGTGCCAGTGCTCGCCCTTATGTTTAACGTGTACTTCACGCGCAGGTGCTTCCGTCTCTTCATAGGCCAGTAATTTTCCTTTGGACATCGTCTTCCATAAGTTAATAACGGCCATGATCATACCAGCAAAATAAAGGGTTCCTCCTAATGCTCTCAATGCGTACATCGGAATCAGCTGAGTCACCGTTTCCAGAAAGTTTCCGTACTGAAGGAATCCGTCAGGAGTAAACTGTTTCCACATCAAGCTCTGCGTCCAGCCTGCCCAATAAAGAGGGATGGCATAGAACAAGATACCCAGGGTGCCGATCCAGAAGTGGGAGTTAGCCATTTTCATGGAGTGTAGCCTGGTTTGGAAGATCCGAGGGATTAACCAGTATAGAATACCAAAGGTCAAAAATCCATTCCAGCCTAAGGTGCCGATGTGCACGTGACCGATGGTCCAGTCCGTATAGTGACTAATGGCATTAACAGATTTTAAAGAAAGCATTGGACCTTCGAAGGTGGCCATACCATAAGCGGTAACAGCTACTACCATAAACTTAAGGATAGGATCTTGGCGAACCCGGTCCCATGCTCCTCTCAAGGTCAGTAAGCCATTCAGCATACCACCCCAGGATGGAGCAATCAGCATGATAGAGAATACCGTGCCAAGCGACTGCGCCCAGTCTGGCAAAGAGGTGTACAATAAATGGTGAGGTCCTGCCCAGATATATATGAAGATCAATGCCCAAAAGTGGATGATCGAGAGTTTATAGGAATAAACCGGACGGTTAGCTGCTTTTGGCAGGAAGTAGTACATCAAGCCCAGGTATGGAGTGGTGAGGAAGAATGCCACTGCATTGTGACCGTACCACCACTGAACTAAGGCATCCTGAACACCTGCAAAAACAGGGTATGACTTCCACATATTAACGGGGATTTCCAGGTTGTTTCCAACATGGAGCACCGTGACGGTTACCCAGGTAGCAATATAGAACCAAATCGCTACATAAAGGTGATTTTCCCGGCGCTTGAGTATGGTACCGAACATATTGATACCAAAAATGATCCAGACCACTGCAATTGCAATGTCAATGGGCCATTCCAATTCTGCATATTCCTTGGCGCTTGTAATACCAAGCGGCAAGGTGATTGCAGCTGCCAGAATAATGGCTTGCCATCCCCAAAAGTGCAGGTTACTTAATAACTTGCTATACATAGAAGTCTTCAGCAAACGCTGCAAAGAGTAATAAACGCCCATAAAAATACCGTTACCCACAAATGCAAAAATCGCTGCATTGGTATGTAACGGACGAATACGGCCAAAGGTCGTCTCTGCGATTCCAAAGTTTAGCGCCGGCATAACCAGTTGAAGAGCTGCTATCAAGCCCACTAGCATACCAATCACACCAAAAATAATAGTGGCTACCGCAAAGTTGCGAACAATGGCATTGTCGTACGCAAATTTTTCTACTTGTGCCATTAGGTCAGAATTTTTTAAGATTTATTGTTTTCTGTTTGTTGTTCCTTGTCCAGCAGAATCCTTACCGATGGGGTGTAATCATCGTCGTATTGTCCACTCTTTACCGCCCACAAAAAGGCCATCAGAAAGCCAAGGGCAATAACCAAACTCAAAAGGATTAAAAGTATAATTACCTTCATTTTTAGATAATTTTGTGCAAGATACCGGCCGTGATTCCGCTGCCTTATGATAATGATCAGATCAAATAGTGATTTTTGTCATCATTTTGTCAGCACCGTTATCGGGGAGTGAATAGTACCTTTATAATGGTAAAAAGTACCATTTTTATGTCTCCTCAATGATCCAATCTTCAGCCTAAAACCATGTTTAGTCCCAAAATCTTAATCTCGCTATTATAATATTTAAATATAAATATATTTATATGATTATTTAGTTCTATTCTGTTTTTTCTCACAAGCCCATTTTTCTCGCCACCACATTGCTCGAAATCATGCCAAATGTAACGATGGAAATGGAACTCAAAGGCATCAATATCGCCGCCACAATCGGTGATAAGGCCCCCTGAACGGCAAAACTTAATCCTATAATATTGTACACTAATGCAAAGGCATAGGCCCAGTACACCAATCGGATACTCCAGCGACTGAATTCCATGAAGGTCGGTAAGGCAGAAAACCGTCGGGCTTCCAGGATCGCATCACAAGCCGGCGTAAAATTGTTGGTGTTTTCAGAAATGACCAGCCCGGCATCACTTTGTTGTAAAGCTCCCGCATCGTTGAGCCCGTCTCCTAACATCATGACTTCTTTGCCTTCTGCCTGTAGCTGTTTGACGAATTGAAGCTTGTCTTTCGGGCTTTGCCGATAGTACAATTGTCCATCTTTAAAGATGGGAGCTAGTAAACTTTTCGTGTTGTCATTATCCCCGGATAAGAGATATACCTGACCCCTGTTTTTGAAGTACTCCAATACTTCCCAGGTGCCTTCTCTAAAAAGATTATCCATCCGGAAAAAACCTCTGATTTGATTATTGACCTGGAGGTAAACACCGCCTTCTTCAGGAGTGTCATCTTCCAGTAAATCATCCATGAAACTGGCAGATCCTATCTTTGTAAAGTTCTGATTAACAAGGGATTGTATTCCTTTTCCTATTACTTCTTTCCATTCCGAAACAGTGGCTAATTCCGTTTTGTCCATCCTAACTTCTTCCTCAGGCCAATTTGAAAGGTATTGATGTATCCTTCTGCTGGCAGGGTGTCCCGAGCGCTCCGTCAATTGAATAATGGCCTGGCGTTCTGCCTTACTTAAAGGCGCTCCTACAAATTCCACCTGCCCGCCTTCCCGGATGGTGATCGTCCCTGTTTTATCAAATATCGTATCTTTTATCAGTGCCAGGCGCTCGATTATGGAAGTGTTTTTTAGGAAAAAACCGTGCCGCCCCAAAATCCTGATCGCATTGCCAAAAATAAAAGGAATAGCCAGCGCCACTGCGCAAGGACAGGCAATGATCAATACCGCGGTAAAAGCATTGATCGCAATGGAAGTATCTGTAGTGAGCCAGTAAAACAAGGTGGCAAATGCAATCAATAAGATCACAATAGTAAAGGCTTTTCCCACTTTGTCGGCCAGCTTAACGGTGTTGGAGTCTACTTTTTTTGTGAAGGCTTCATCGTTCCACAATTCGGTCAAATAGGATTGAGATACTTTTCGGGTCAGGCTCAGTTCAATAGGAGAGGAGCCGACCTGCCGGCCTCCTGCAAATACTTTATCGCCGGTTTTGCAGCTAACAGGGGCTGATTCGCCCGTGACAAAACTGTAATCAATCTGGGCTTCTCCTTTTAACAGTACAGCATCCGCCGGGATCAACTCCTGGTGTTTGACAAGGATATTGTCGCCCGGATTCAGGCGATCCAACGAAACAGACTCCGTGCCTTCCTCGGTCTTTAACAGCGCCGCGATTGGAAAATAGGATTTATAATCGCGCTCAAAGGATATGTGATGATAGGTGCGCTGCTGGAACCACTTGCCGATCAAAAGGAAAAAGACCAGCCCGGCCAGGCTGTCCAGGTAACCGGAACCCGTATGCGTTAGAATCTCAAAAACAGAACGCCCAAAAAGAGTGAGGATGCCCAAAGAGATCGGCACATCTATATTCAATGTTTTTTGCTTCAGTCCTTGCCAGGCTGATTGGAGGTAATCGGAGCCACTGTAAAAGACCAGCGGAAGAGCCAGAATAATGTTCAAATAGCCGAATACCTGAAAGAACATCCCGTCAGTGGTTTTATTCAAGCCGAGATATTCCGGAAAACTCAGCAGCATGATGTTGCCAAAAGCAAAACCGGCAACCCCCATTTTATAATAGAACTTGCGCTCGATCACGGGCTTTTCTTCCTGATCAAGATCTCCGAGGTTGATGTTTGGAGCATAACCGATACTGGCCAGCAATTCCACGATCTTGCGCAGCGAACTGCTTTCTTCCAGGTAGGTAATGAATATTTCTTTTTTTAGGAAATTTACCCTGGATTGGGTGATGCCGTCATTGAGCTTGTATAAATTCTCCAGTAGCCAAATGCAGGACGCACAATGAATTTGAGGTAGGTAAAAGCTAACTTTGCTGGTCTTCCCATCTGTAAAGTCAAGTAAGCGATCTGTGACGGAGGGATCATCCAAAAAAGCATATTCAAGACTGGCTTTCCCCTTTAAGGAAATACCGGCATTCTCATCCAGGTCATAATACCGGCACATGTCATTGTTGTTCAGGATCTCATAGACCGTTTTGCATCCTTCACAGCAAAATGCCTTGTCCTCCAATACCACCTTTTCTGTGTCACAAGCTTCTCCGCAGTGATAACAGGAGTTATTTACTGAAACCCTTGATTCTCCATGTGCCTCTTTGGCTTGAATGTCCATCTTCAGTAATTACTTTTTAAATTGGCTTTTATTGATCTAGGTGCGATGAAAGGTAATAATTCTTGCTGACTTATCACTTCAAAAACACCATAAAACTACCATATAAACCAGCTGATCTTGGTGATAAATGTCACCCAGCTCAAAAACATTTCTCTCTGCATTTCCCTTGGAAAATTCGGAACCTTAACATTAAGGCCTTTTGTTGAATTTTTAATAAAGATTTTTCTCATGCGCTTAAACATTATTCTCTTTTTTGCACTGTTGTGTCCCACTATTTTTTGGGGACAGATTGTGGTAAATGAGCAAAAATTTGACCGTTCTAAGCTCGAATTCCATATTTTTTTGGAAAACCAGGGTACGGAAACGGTCGAAATTCAAGCCATTGGAATCGCCAGTTCTTACGTTTCGCTGGATGTTTGTAATCGGGCAGAAAAGACAGTACACCTTTCGGAAAGCCATATGGTGGACTTTGAAGTCGACAAAGTGGAAACCATTCGTAATTTACTTCGGCCTGTTGTCATCCAGGCAGGGGAGGAAAAGGGCATTCTCATCCGGGCCAATCCTTTACCAGAGGCCATCTGTGATTATTGGGAAGCAGATATTACAGGTATACTGGGGTTCAGCAATATGCAAAAATGGTATTCGCAGGCCGTTACTATTTCTGAAGACGATTATTATAACTTTAATGATTGGCTGGATCAGTTGGAACAAAAAAAGGGGCAAAAATTTATTTTTGAGCCGGATAGGTTGAGCAGACTTCAATTAGTGGAATGGCTGGAAAACCCTGCTGAAGATAAGATCGTGCAGGCTTTAAATGCTTTCAATGGTTTTTTCTGGCCTTCAGATGAAACCAAACGCCTACTTGAGCCTCTTTTAGAAGATCAAGATTCATTCATTCAGGCGGTGGCTCAGGACGCCAGAACACAACAAAGCCGGAAGCTCACCCGGGCTATTCAGGTCTTAAAAGAACCGGATAATTTCCTGCCCAGCCAGAAGAAGAAAGCCATTCAGGGCTTAGGACTCGCAAAATATCAGCCGGCCGCCCCAGCAATATTGGACTTTTGGAGGAAGGACAATGAGATGGAACCTCACCTCATCGCCCGGACGCTGATACAAATCGACGATCTTGCCATGCTCCCTGAATTGCTAACCATGGCCCTGGAATTCAAAAAAACAGCCGAAGAAAAAAGAGGTTTTTCTCATGATCGCTGGAAGTGGCTGACCATTTCAGCACTTTTGGCTCATTACGGCTATGAGAAAGCTCAATCATTATTGGATGATTGCCTCCGTTCTGTGCTGGATAATTATGAGTATCCGGAATTGAGACTTATCCTGGAAGCACTGCAACGTTCTGATCAGGATGCTTTGAAAAAATCTTTGACTCCTTTCTATAAAGAAGCCATTAAGGTTAACTTTTCCGATGATTTTACCCTGGCAGTTTTACCGCTTTATATGAACTATGTTGAGTTGAGTAATGAGGAGAAAATTAAGATATTGGAACCTTATCTGAATTCTCAGCATATAGGCCTTCAGCTGGAAGCTATTGAACTGACCGGAAAACATCGGCTGCAAGCACTGCGTCCTGTTTTGGAAAAGCTATTATCTGAAACGGACCTGTGGGAAAAAAGGTATTATTTGGCTGAAAGTTTGAGAAACTTGCGGAAATAAACTATTGACAACCAACATTATCTTTTCATTTGCCGTCTTTATGATCGGGTAAATGTTAATTCTTTTCTTTTTTTTCAATTAAAACAGGGAGCACTGCGTTTTGTAAAATGATTTGGTAAACAAACTAACTACCACTAAATCGAGTTTCCCTAAACGAACAACCCAATACAACTTGAAAACTAAGATTGTTCTCCTCAGCGCTATACTGTTTTTTTCAATGAGCATCCTCACCGCTCAGGTAAATGGCAGGATATTGGATCAAAACGGCGAGCCGCTTCCTTTTGCCAGCGTCTATGTTAAAGGGACTTCCAGAGGAACGACCTCCAATGTGGAAGGTCGATTTACGTTGAATGTAGATAAAGGTGTCCATGAGTTGGTTTTTCAATACATCGGATACAAACAGTTGATCAAAGAAGTAGCCGTTGGCGACCAAGCCCTGGAATTAGAGGTGGTTATGGAAGAGGAAGCTGTAAAATTAGCAGAAGTCGTAGTGCGTGCTGATCAGGAAGACCCAGCTTACAGAGTGATCAGAGAGGCCATTGCCAAACGAAAATATTTCCTCGATCTGGTCGATACGTATTCTTGTGATGTCTACATTAAAGGGAACATTAAGTTTTTAAACGCACCTGAAAAGTTTCTCGGCCAGGAAATCGGCGATATGGACGGCAACCTGGATTCTAACCGGCAGGGCATTATTTATTTGTCGGAATCCGAAGCTAAGCTCTATTTCAAACAGCCCGACAAATACAAGGAGATCATGAAATCCACCAAGGTCAGCGGGAATGATAACGGCTTTGGCTTTAATCAGGCCTCCGAAATGGATTTTAATCTCTACCGGAATTATGCCTTGTACAACCGACAGATCATTTCCCCCATTGCATCTAACGCTCTGGGATATTACCGATATCGTTTGGAGGGCACCTTCTTTGATCAGGAAGGCCATATGATCAATAAAATTGAGGTGATACCGAAGCGAAGTGAAGATCCCGTTTACAAGGGATACATATATATAATAGAGGATGTTTGGAATATTCAGAGCGTGGATCTGACACTCATGTCAGGAGCTATGAAGATACCCGGCCTGGATTCCCTGATGATCCAGCAGCAATACCTGCCGGTTGAGGAACCGGATGTTTGGAGGATCTTTTCGCAAACCATTGATTTCCAAGCCGGATTGTTTGGGTTTAAACTGCGAGGGACTTTTACTGCTATTTATTCCGATTATGAAATTGAGCCGGAGGTACCTAAAGGTTTTTTCGATAATGAAATATTTTTGGTGGAAGAGGAAGCCAATGAACGGACGCTCGATTACTGGAAAGAAGTACGTCCCATTCCCCTGACGGAAGAAGAATCGATCGATTATGTGAGGAAGGATAGTCTTCAGGAAATTCGGCAATCCAAGCCCTACCTGGATTCCGTGGATCAGAAGAACAATCGGTTTAAGCCCCTGGATCTTTTATTTGGATACAATTATCAGCGGTCCTATCGAAAGGAGTATTTCTCATTTGGCTCACCATTGACGACCATACAGTTCAA
The DNA here is from genome assembly GCA_030430845.1 of Bacteroidia bacterium. Lineage (GTDB taxonomy): Bacteria > Bacteroidota > Bacteroidia > Chitinophagales > Saprospiraceae > JANQPA01. Next base: position 73,315 of record JAUIKE010000005.1, read on the forward strand.
CACGGTTCAAGGGTGGAATGGGAATCTGGATTTTGCTTACCGGCGGTTTTATGACGATTACAGTATGCGTTGGTTTTCAGTGAGTCCGAGGATCAATTACGGTTTTTCAGATCGGCAATTAAGAGTTTCAGCAAGTGTGATTTATAACTTTAATCGGACAAAATTTACTCGCCTTACCCTGGCCGGAGGAAGAACGACGGTCCAGTATAACAGTGTAAACCCGATTAGCCCAACTGTCAACACCCAGTTTACACTCTGGTTTAGAGATAATTACATGAAAATTTATGAAAAAGAGTTTTTGTCCGCAGGACTGAATCACGAAATTTCTAATGGAATATACTTCACAGGATCGGTGGAATATGCCCGTCGAAAAGCACTGACGAACACGACTGATTACAGTTGGCGGCTTCGGGATGAAATCGAATATTCCTCCAATAATCCTATAGATCCGGATTCCTTTGAAGCTGCTTTTAACCCTCACCAGGCCCTGGTGCTCAACCTGGCCCTGCGTTTTCGGCTGAATCAGCGATATTCGAATTTCCCGGGCCGTAAGTACATTGAAGGGTCGAAATGGCCCGATCTGTGGTTGGTTTATAAAAAAGGGGTAGCTGCTTTGGGAAGCGATGTAAATTATGATCGATTGGCAGTTCAGATCCGGGATTACTACATTCCCGCAGGTGTATGGGGCAGGAGTGTATTCCGCCTGGAGGCTGGGAAGTTTTTGAACAATACCGAGATGGAGTTTATCGATTACGAGCATTTTAACGGCAACCAAACCAGTATCGGCTATCCTGCCCGGTACAATTCCTCCTTTTTTAAGCTTCCGTATTATGATTTTAGCACCCAGGATGCCTATTTGGAATTACATGTGCAGCATTATTTTGAAGGTTTTGTACTGGACAAACTTCCTGCGATCAGAAAGCTCGGCTGGATGATGGTGGCGGGTGTGAAATACTTGAAAACCTCTGAGCAGCCAGGGTATACCGAATGGAGTGTAGGGATAGACAACATCGGGATCGGCCCGTTAAGAATATTTAGAGTGGACGGCGTTTTGCAAAGTTTTAATAATGATCTTGATTTTGGATTAATTTTCGGTATAAAACTATAATGAAATTGCCTGCTTCCGCTCAGTATCCTACCCTATTTCTATTATTTTTTGCCATCTGCCCAACCAATGAAGCCTTATTTTTTTTATTTAGAGAAAATTAAAGTATTTTCGTACCAACTAGAGTTGGACGAATAAGAGGCTGGAAGACGACATCTATCTCGTGACTGCGACCTAATTTTACACGTAATGAACCGTAACACCACTACATGTTTGTTGACATTGGTGCTTTGGCTATGTAATCTTGCTGTAAGCGATGCTTCTGTGCTTGCACTTACCGAAAGTAACTACTCGACGAATTCTCTTTCATTTACTTCAAATTTCGTGCCGGAAAATGACTATTCCTGTATCGGGGATGTGATCGTTCAGTTGGGAGACGACTGCCGGGCGAATGTTACCGTTCCAATGGTCTTGAAAGGGGGAGGAGTAGATACGCTGACGGGCTTCAATGTAGTGGTTAACTATCCGGGTGGTACAAAAACGGTCAATTATGTGAGCGGTTGCGGTAATTTTCAATACGAGGTATTTGACCGCAATGATGAACTGGTTTGTTGGGGAAATATCATTGCGGAAGATAAAACGCCTCCGGTTGTCGCTCAGCCATTAAAAAACGATACGCTTACCTGTACAGATATAGATTCCATTTTTAACAGAGACTTGTATGATTTTGGTGGCGTCGTCTGGCAGCGCCTGCGCGATAGCAATATCATCGATATTGACACGGCCATCACGGATAATTGTACAGATCGATCTCTGCTTAAGTTGGTCATCACCGATTCATACTTCCCTTCGGAAGGCGAATGCGAAGAATTTGGAAAGATTGAACGACGCATCCGTGCTACGGACGAAAAGGGTAATGTGTCAAATGTTACAACGATTACCTTCGTTTTTATCCAACCGGAACTGAGGCTGGAAGAACTGATTGATAGAGAACTAAGTGTCTGTACAGACGGAGAAGACTATACCTTGACCCCCGAAGAAGTAGGAGGGCCTTATTATTTGAACGCCTTCGGTGAAAAGCGATACCTATATGCTGCTGATACGGCTGTGTGTAATTATGCCATTTCTTTCAGGGATGATTCTGTGGCTATTGATTGTGGTTACAAATTGGAAAGAACCTGGTTTATCACCAACTGGTGTAATCTGGAAGATCCACGAGACACTATTGTACAGTTGATAAAATACGGTGATTTTGATCCTCCAGTGGTGAGTTACCCGATCACCCATGACGGCACCTATTCGACCGGTCCTTTTGATTGTACGGCCAGCATTCAGGTGCCGGCTCCTGTTGTTAGCGATTGCAATCCCGGCTGGACGTATACAGTACAAGTCTACACCAAAGAACCGGAGCTGGATGTGTTCGGCATACCCACCGGCGATTCGATTCTGGTTTTGAGAAATGAACCCATTGTAGGGAATTCCACGGATGGTTATTTGGCGACCTCCATTCCTGTTGGCAAGCATTTCTTTGTTTATAAAGTTACGGATGCCTGCGGTAATACTGCAGAGCCGCTGTTTTGCCCATTTGAAGTGATGGATAATTCCGCACCGGTAGCGGTTTGCTTCGATTTTGTCAATATTTCGTTAGGAGGGAAAGGAATTGGCAGCGTGCCGGCTTCAGAAGTAGATGAGGGCAGTACGGACAATTGCGAGATTGTTGAGAAAAAATTACGCAGGGAGATCAGTGAAGAGTGTCTGGACTCCTATGTAGATGCCGTTTTGAGCGGAGGAGAAGGATTCTTTACTTTCGCAGACCTTCAGAAGGTGTCGGGTGAGAATATCTGGAAATATGAAGAGGAGATCATTATTACCAAAAAGGGAAGTATATACTACTCTGCATACATGGATGAGGCAATTGTGAGTTGTTGTGATATTGGTACGATCGTCAGTGTGGAAATGCGCATCAGTGATAGAGCAGGAAATATGACCAGTTGCTGGTCATTGCTTCAGATTGAAGATAAGATCCCTCCTGTTTGCCATGCACCGGATAATATTAGGGTAGACTGCGATACGGCACTCATCAATCGGAATGAATATGCTGATACTACGCTTTTGCAGCAATACTACGGCAAGGCAACGGCTTCGGATAACTGCGGGGCTTACGTAAAAGAACTGGAGCCGGTTGTTGATGTGGATAACTGTGGCTTTGGGACCATTACCAGAAGATTTCAGGCGGTGGATGGCTCCGGAAATAAATCTGAGATCTGCACACAGGTGATCACCATTGTGGGGATTTTTGATTATGAGATTAAGTTTCCGGCCGATGAATCCTCTGCTATTTGCGGTGTGCAAGACCCTGACACCTTATTATATCAGATATTGGCTTGTGGGGACCTCGCGATTGAGGTGGAAGATGAGATCTTTGACGCTGCGGATGATGCCTGCTACAAGATTTTCCGTACTTATACCATTATTAACTGGTGTGAATACGACGGCATTAGAGATCCGATGGAGATCGGTCGGGATGAAAATAAAAACGGGGTAGTAGGGGAAGAAGTGTATTTACTCAGACGACGGGACGGCAGCTTTTACATTGATGAAAATAATAATGAAAAAGATGGCTTCCTCCGAACCGGCGTATCCGGAGGGTTCTGGAAATACACACAGATCATAAAGGTGTATGACAAAATAGCGCCGACGCTCAGCTACGATCCACTGGAACCCTTCTGCAGCTACGACTCAGCTGACGGTCCTAACGATATTTGTAACGGGGATGTCCTGATCCCCTTCACCATAAGTGATAATTGCACCATAGAGGAACTGGAAACCAGAGTTTTCCTGGATGAGGGAAGCGATGGAGAGTCTATGATCGAAATCACCAATTCGTCAATGTTGTCCAAGAACGGCCAGGAGTTTGTGTTCACAGCTTCACTTCCTATTGGTCTTCATAGATTGCAGGCTCGGGTAGTGGACCCTTGCGGCAACTTTATCGTAAAAAGCATTCCTTTTGAAGTAATAGACTGCAAAGCTCCTTTCCCCATATGTATACAAGGGGTAACTGTAGAACTGATGCCTGTTGACCAGGACGGTAACGGAGTGCCCGATTTTGGAATGAATCTGGTGCCTGCCCGCTCTCTGATCGGGAGTGACGTATTTGATTGTTCCGGTGAAGTGACCTATTCCATCAACCGTAAAGGAGAAACGGCTGATGTGGACCAGACCAGCCTGGTAGTGAATTGCCTGGACCCTAAAAATGAAACGCTACCTGTAGAAATTCATGCCTGGGATCCACTTGGAAATCATCAAGCCTGTGAAACCTTTATTGTTGTGCAGGACAACGGAAAGTTTTGTAGCGGAGGCGTAGAAAACGGGATCATTGCCGGAGCCATATATACTGAAGAAGATATTCCGCTGGAAGATGTGCCAGTCCGTTTAAGCGGCAATCAGTCAGCTACCGTAAAAACAGATCTGGATGGAATATTTGAGTTTAGGGATCTGCAAGAAGGATATGATTATTCAGTGGAGCCTGCCTTAACAGGAGACTTTAAAAACGGTGTTTCTACCTATGATTTAGTTTTAGTCAGTAAGCATATTCTGGGAGTTGAGAAATTATCCTCTCCTTACCAGGTGATTGCTGCGGATGTCAACCGTTCTAACTCTGTGACCTCCCTGGATCTGATCCACCTCAGAAAACTGATCCTTAGTATCAATGATACCTTCCCTAATAATACCAGTTGGCGCTTTGTCGACCGGGACCACGTTTTCCAGGAAACAGAACGACCCTGGGTAGGCGGCATCCCTGAAGTTGTGAATGTGAATAACTTAATCGGCACCTTTGATCAGGCAAATTTTGTCGCTATCAAGATCGGTGATATCAATCGGAGTGCCCGCCTGAATCAGACCCTCGGGCAGAATGAAGATCGCAGCCATGCTGATCCTCTAATCATTGAAACAACAGATTATGCACTTGAGCCTGGGCAAAAGTACGAGCTTGAGCTAACAAGTAAAGACCTTGACCAATCGATGGGCTTCCAGTTTACTTTTTCGTTTGATCCGGCAGTACTTGATTTGGAAGATATCCTTTACGGAACGCTCAAAGAACAACACATCGGCTTAAAATACCTCGATGACGGCCTGATAACAATCAGTTGGAACCAGCTTCAGCCTGAAAGGCAGGAGGAAAAGCTCCTTACCTTGTCGTTCCGGGCCCTGAGAGAAGGAAAACTAGCAGAACTGCTGGAAATCAATTCAAGACTGACTACTGCGGAGGCCTACTCTTTCAACGGAACCTTCCGTGATGTAAAAATTGAATTCAAGGAACCTATAGTTCAAGAGGCTGAATTCAGTCTGTTACAAAATCATCCCAATCCATTTAAAGATCATACCTATATTCGTTTTTATCTGCCCCAATCTGCAGAGGCGGTTGTGTTAATTCAGGATATGAAAGGAGCGCTGGTTAAGGAAATTAGAGGGCATTATCAGAAAGGACTGAACGAAATCAGACTGGACCGAAGAGGCCTCCCCAACGGAATATTAATGTATTCTGTAAAGTCAGGAGAATTTCAGGATGTGAAAAAAATGCTTCTAATCGATTAAGCACCTGAGTCAGCCCTTATTTTGAATTAGAGGAAAAGAGAGCTGAACTATAGAGCAATACATAGAAATATGGCCGCCCCGGCCATATTTCCATGTATTGCCGCAGTATTCAAAAAATAGCTTGACATTATTCCCAAAATGAAAATTTGGGATGACTTATGTTTTAATGAAATTTTAAAACTTTTAATTTGTAGATAAAGCTGCATTTATTATTGAATATTTATATATTTGTAGCAGTTTTCAGTTTTAATCCTTTCACCATTTTTTGCTACCCCTTATTTTAGCTTTGCCTAAGCAACTATTGTAGCTGTTAGATAATAATTTTATCTTTCAGTCGTAAATATTGATATGGTATTGCCCAAACATTTTCTCCACCGGCCCGTAAAAGTGCTCTATCCCAATAGAACTGAGGCAAAAGCTTCGTATATTGAGCATTGAACATGAATTGAACATATTGAACATATTTTTTTAAAATTTTAATTATAATCTCCATGAAACAAATCTACCGACTCACTCAGTCGCCGCTTCGGGCTGTGATATATTCACTAACCCGCCGAAGATCTGGCACGTTTATTGCAAATCTTTTTACTGTTAACCCATTTTACCTCTTTTCTTCCTAAACCGGGATGAGATCCCTTTCGGCATCTGTTAGTCAGAATGTTGAACTGGGTTTTGAGAGGCTAAGCTTTTGAGAGAGAACACAAATTAAGTATCTACTGCCGAAGACCGACGTCCAAAGTAAGAGCAGATGTTAAAAACGGCAAGTTTCAAACCGGTTAACATGAAAAGATTTCAACATACGAGTTTTTTGTCTACACATTTTTTAATCTTCTTTGCATTTCTGTCCGCTCAATTCAGACCGGACCGTATCGTACATCACAACACAACAAGTAAGCAGACCACTTCCGAGCTGGCCCAAGCCACGTTAAATTGTGTGGAGCCGGTCATTCGGGAAATTACCAGTTCTACCGATTCTATCTGTAGCGGAGAGCGTGTTTTTCTTCGGGTAAACGGGGATCTGAACGATGCCCAAAACTGGTATTGGTATATCGGGAAATGCGGCACTGAGCAGCCGGTGGCCGTAGGGTCTTTTATTACAGTGAGGCCAGATACGACTACCACCTATTATATGCGAGGTGAGGGAGAATGTTTTCCCGACGGCCTGGAATGTCAAACCATTACCGTTACAGTAATAGATTCCATTCCTCCTACTGTTTCTTGTATTGGCGATCAGGTTGGGGTAGTGGATGAAAATTGCGAATTCATTTTGCCCGATTATCGGATCCTGGTCGTGGCCATGGATAATTGTGTTGATGAACCTGTTCTGGAGCAAATACCGGCTCCTAATACGCCTATTTCTGAAAATACGGAAGTGAAAATCATAGCCTGGGATAAAAATAATAATTCCGATACCTGCGCTTTTCGCTTGCTATTGACAGATCCTTTCCCACCGGTTGTCCTGTGTAAACCTACCACTATTTATCTAACTACAGAAACCAACCTGGCATATCTGGAGCCCTGGATGATCGATGACGGCACCTATGATGCCTGCGGAGATATCAAGCTCCGAATTGGTAATACGACTACTTTTGATTGCACACAGCTTGGGCAGCACGACGTTACACTGACAGCAGAAGACCGGGTTGGGAATATTCTTAGTTGCGAAACGACTATAACAGTGGCGGACACCATTCGGCCGGCCGCCGTTTGTAAAGACATAGAGATCTTTCTGGATGAACAGGGCCAAGCGAGCTTGCTCCCGGAAGATGTTGATGGAGGCTCTGAAGATAATTGTGAGGTTGATCTACTGGAGATAGACATCCAGCAATTTGGATGTACTGATCTGGGAACTCAGGAAGTAAACCTTAAGGTAACGGATATTTCCGGTAATAGTGCTAGCTGTACAGCACTTGTAACGGTAACGGATACCTTTCCGCCCGCTTTGTTTGCAGAAAACCTGCAGTTGGAGTTAAATGAGGAAGGCAGGGTGAGCCTGGCGATCAATTCATTTGTCCTCCAAGATGTAGATAATTGCCAGATGGACACCGTCTGGCTGAGCCAGTATGATTTTGATTGTTCTAATTTGGGCGAAAATAATGTTACTTTATTTGGAAGAGACATGGCCGGCAATGTAGCAAGCATGAACATCAAGGTAGTCATTTCTGATCCGGTTCCGCCGGTTTTAAATTGTGGAGATGATGTAGAGGTTGTGCTCATTGAGGATTGTTCTTTTTCTTTACTTGATTATTCCTTACTTGCAGAGACCACTATCGAAGATAATTGTGGAGGAGCAATTATTTACGAACAATTACCTGCCCCGGGTACCGCTATTGATCAGGATACAGAGGTGACACTGAAAGCGAAAGATTTGGCCGGCAATGAAGTAGATTGTTCTTTTCAGGTCATAATAAAGGACGGGAAAGCCCCCGTTTTTGAATGTCTGGACGCACAAACCACTCCTCTGTTGGACGGATGTATTGGGATCGTGCCGGATTTTACACAACAAATATCCATACAGGATAATTGCCCAAATGAAGACCTTGCCATCTTTCAGATACCAGCTCCAGGGGCGAATATCACTACTGATACGGTAGTGAAAATCGTAGTGGTAGATAAAGCTTTAAATGAAACTGAGTGCAGCTTTCCATTACGGTTAGTAGACGATCAGGGGCCTGTAATGCAATGTCCGACTGCTCTGCAAACTGTTAATATCGATGATAACTGTGTGGCTATTTTGCCAGATTTCATAAATCAAATTTCTGTCACGGATGCCTGCCAGGAAGGACTTCAACTGACTCAGTTTCCTGAAGCAGGTACCTCCCTTGAATCTAGTACACTTGTGACGATTACGGCTACTGACCGGGCGGGCAATGAAAACGATTGTTCCTTTGACGTGGAGGTAAAGGACCTTTCAAAGCCCGAATTGGAATGTGGAATGGTGGTCTTTGTTACAGTTGATGAGAATGGAGTGGCCGAATTAAAAAATGAGCAACTAACAAATTTAGCATCTGATAATTGTAGTATCAGTAACATTGAAGTGAACCGTCGGTTTTTTGATTGTGATGCCGTCGGATATAACATTGTAAACCTAACAGCTACGGATCCTTCCGGCAATACCGCAAGCTGTGAGTTGACGGTTGGCGTAAGGGCCTCCAATAGCTGTGAAATTCCAGAGATTGCTAACAATGGTGATGACATAGACCTGGAAAACTTGCCGCAGGATACCGATATAGGGGATCCTTGTAGTTGTATGGGCGAAGGCCGGTTCTCAGAAGAAGTGGTGATCGGCCCAACTAAATCGGGACAAGCCTGGGTGGTTAGCGAAACCAATTTGTTATCTGTCGAAAATGAAACCCCCATTCCAGCAGGTACTGCTTTTCAGGAAATTCCCTATCGCAATGATTCTAGTTTGTACATCTTAGTAGGTATTCATTTGGATGGGGATGGATATACCATAACTGCTCGCAGTAATTTTTATCCAGGGCGTACTTTGTCTATGGGAAATACTTGTTATTATCCCAAACCAGCCATAGTAAACCTGGAATCCAGTTATTGTATTTCCACGCCGGCATTTGAATTAGAAGGAACGGCCGGTCAGGGAAATGAAGGAATGGGAACCTTTAAAGTAAATGGTCAGGTGACTACTACCTTTGATCCGATGGCCCTTGGTTCAGGGGTTCATATAGTAGAATTTACCTGGGATGCCGGTAATCCGGCGGGAGAGCTCAGGCCTGATAATATTGGCTGTATAGAAAGTATTTCCTTGCCCGTTCAAGTGGCAACTTCAACTCCCAATTTTTCTTGTAATGACCTGGTTCGGGTTAATGCTACGGACCAATGTGAGGCCTTTGTTACGGCTGATATGATTATTAATGCCCGTCTGAATTGTTTGGATGATTACGTCGTTCGTATTTACAAACAAGGAGGAGTAGGGTATTTGCCTAATCCCATTCCTGCTGAATATTTCGGACAAACGCTCAATGTGATTGTCGAGCATGTCCCTTCCGGAAATTATTGTGAAGGTCAGTTGATCATGGAAGATAAAACTCCTCCGGTAATTAATTGCCCCGGAGAAGTGTTCGAGTTTACCTGTACAGATTATGACTCTATCTTCAATCGGGTCGATGCATTTGAGGCCATTGGTTTTGATCTGCAAACAGATATTTATGATGCTTGCCATGATCGAAGCGATGTGACGGTTAACTGGACGGATGAATTTTTCCCTTCATCCAACCAGTGTGATAATTTTGGGAAAATTGTAAGAACCATCGATGCCTTTGATGAAGCTGGTAATATTGCCGAAAGATGCCGGATTGAATTTATCTTAAAAACTCCAGATTTACAGACTGAATTGATCCAGCAGCCTTTTGAATGGAATATCTGTGGGGATAAAGAACTGCCTTTGGACAATCAGGGGCGTCCGCACCCTAGAGTGAGTGGGTCGCCTTATTTCATCAATGGTTTTGGAGATACTGTTTTTGTACATAACCAGGCTACCTGCAACTTTGCAGTGGCCTACAGTGATAATGTCATTCAAAATTGCGGCCTTTCTTATGAAGTATTAAGAACCTGGCAGTGGTCGGACCCCTGTAGTAACGAACCGGTCAAACAGTTTGTACAGGTGATCAGAGTACGGGATATGACACCGCCAAAGGTATCTGTAGATGGTACGGATGTTCCTGTATTCTCTACCGGCCCCTTTGATTGTACAGCAGCCTTTCGGGTTCCGGAGCCACTTATTGATGATTGTAACTCAACTACCTATTCCGTAGAAATAAAAAGTGTTGTTCAGGCTGTGGATATATTCGGCGTGCCGATTCCAGGTGAGGTAGATACCATTACCCTCAGTTCGAGCATCACTGGAAATAGCCGTACCGGATATTACGCTTCCAATGTGCCCGTAGGAGACGAACACTACATCGTTTATAAGGTAGCCGACGATTGTGAAAACATAGCCGAACCTTACTGGTACAAAATAAGGGTTGAAGATCAAATCGCACCGGTGGCTATATGCGGAGACGATATCAACTTCTCTATCGGAGGTAACGGCATAGGGCAATTATTGATCGATGATGTCAACCAGGGAAGCCGCGATAATTGCGGTTTGATAGACCTGCTCATGAGAAGAGAGATTGATGAAGATTGCCTCGATGGATATGTCTCAGATGTGATTGGCCGCCAGATCAACGGCGATTTGACGCTAGCCGATCTGGATAAAGAAGGAGATCAATATTATTTCAACAACGAGCTGGTGCTGGTATTTGAAAATGGAAAGTACTACTCCAGTTATGATGAAAAACTATTCTTCTTCTGTTGTGATGTAGGGCGTAATGTAACGGTTCAATTACTGGTAACTGATCCTTCCGGTAACTCTAACTTCTGCTGGATTAATATTGCCGTGGAGGATAAGGTGCCGCCGCTTATTTTACCTCCTCCGGGAGTTACTGCTGACTGTGATACCTTGACTTATGGTATTACAGACTTGACCGACACCTTGCAATTACAGCAAAAATTTGGTAATGCCCAGGCTACGGATAATTGCAGCGCGCTTACAAGAGAGCTAACTCCTGTGGTCAATCTGGATAACTGCGGAGTGGGTACCATCACCAGAAAATTCCAGGCCAGGGATGCCTCCGGTAATGTATCCGGGGTGGTGCAGCAAGTCATTAATGTGATCTCTAAAAATAATTATGAGATTAAATTCCCAATGGATGCTTTGTCGGCTCAGTGCGGCGTATTCGATGCCGATACCCTAGAATATAAAGAGATTGCCTGTGACCAATTGCTGATTAATGTAAAAGAGGATCGCTTCTCTCCATCAGGTAACGAATGCTACAAGATCCTGCGTACTTATCAAATCATTAACTGGTGTGAGCACAATGGCATCGATGAGCCCCTTACAATTAGCAGGGACGAAGACGGCGACGGCATTCCAGGTGAAGAAATTTATATACTTCGACGCCGCAACAGAGTATTCTTGGATAATAATAATGATGAAACGGACGGATTTATCAGAGAAATCACTTCCGTTGGTTTTTGGAAATATACGCAAATCATTAATGTTTATGACACCGAGCAGCCGGTCGTGGATTACTCAGAACCCGCAGAGCCTTTCTGCTCGTATGGAGACACCGCAGGCAGCTGTGATGGTTTGGTAAGCATAGATTTTGGTGTGAGTGATGGCTGTAGCCCAAGTGACTTAAGTGTAGAAGTGTTCCTGGATCCTTTTAAAGACATCAACAACCGAATTAATAAAACCGGTACTGCCGAGGTGAAAGTAGTAAATGGCAGATATGTATTTGAAGGCCCGGCTCCTATTGGTGCTCACCAGTTGTTTGTCCGGGTGACGGATCCTTGTGGCAACATAGGTCTTGCAACTATTCCGTTTGAGGTGGTCGATTGTAAAGTAGCTGCTCCTATTTGTAAAGGGGTAAATGCCGAAATCATGGCCATAGATACGGATAAGGACGGCGTTCCGGATACTGGCATGGCTGTCGTGCCTGCTTTGGCTTTACTGGAAAGTATAGATAGCCTGAATGATTGCTCCGGCTCGCTGAAGTACTCCGTGCATCGTGCCGACGAGACGAGCATCGATCCTAATCAGACAGAGGTCATCTTTACTTGTGAGGATTCTCTTAATGTTACCATTCCTGTATTCGTTTATGTCTGGGATAATGCCTACAATCCTCTATCCGTTCAGCCGGATGGCACGGTTGGTGGCCCCAATTATAGATTCTGTGAAACCTTCGTGGTTCTGCAGGACAATCAGTTTGGTGTTTGTCAGGAAGCTAATTTTGCTTCGATTGACGGGGCGATCATGACCGAAGAGAGCCAACCGATCGAAGGAGTCATGGTACAGTTGAGCGGAACATTTTCCGATTCCCTGACAACTGACCTGGATGGATACTATATGTTCGAGGATCTGGAAACGGATTATGACTACTCTATACGGCCACAATTAAACCATAATTATCGCAATGGGGTATCCACGATCGATATGGTTTTGGTCAGTAAGCATATTCTGGGAACGGAAAACCTGCCGACGGCCTATCGAATGATCGCCGGAGATATCAATAATTCAGAAAGTGTGACGACTTTCGACCTGATCCAGATGCGCAAGTTGATCCTGGCTCTGACCGACCAGTTTGACAACAATAGTAGTTGGCGGTTTATTGATGCCGGACAGGAATTCCCCAACCAGCTGAATCCTTGGCTAAAGCCATTGAAAGAAGTGGTCAATTTCAACAATATTGAGACGGGCGATTTATCAGCTAATTTTGTGGGTGTCAAAATCGGGGATGTCAATTTGAATGCTCAAACCAACAGCCTCATCCATTCGCCGCGATCTGCTGTCGGCACTTTCAATGTCGAAGCTACCGATCAGGTAATGGAGCCAGGACAGTTATTGGAGGTTGAATTTTCCTCGAAAATAATTTCTGATATCGCCGGGTATCAGTTTACCCTCGAATTATTGCCGGATCAATTAGAATTGGTGGATATTGAATACGGTCTGGCTCAGGCAGGAGACTTTGGCTTCCGTTTCATCGATGAGGGTCTGATAACGACCAGCTGGTATCCGAAAGATGAAGTCGATTCTGAAGGGATGCTATTCAAACTAGTACTTCGTGCGAAGGACTACGGCCGCTTAAGTGAAGTCATGCGTGTTTCTTCCAGATTGACGCAGGCGGAGGCCTACAACCAATGGATGGAGGATCTGGATATAGAACTGGTCTTCCAGGAAGTAAACGGACAATCGGTACAGCCGGCCTTCCAACTCGATCAGAACCGACCGAATCCATTTAATGATCAAACGACTATTTCCTTTACATTGCCGGAAGCGGGGACGGCTAGTCTGAGCATTTACGATGCCAATGGCCGTATGATCAAGCTAATCCGGGGCGAATATGATCAGGGAGCAAATAGCCTCCAAATCAACGCCAGTGAGCTGCCTTCAGGACTTCTGTATTATCGACTGGAGAGTGGGGCACATCAGGCGATAAGGAAAATGATACTCGTGAAATAAAAAAGAAGGCCGGCGGATTCCGCCGGCCTTCTTTTTTATTATTTTTAGGATATGGCAACAAAAGTTTTTCAACCTACGACCTGGGCTGAATTGATGGAGCTACTCTACCATGATTCGCACAATACCTACCTTCAGCGTTTCCGGTCCTCGTATGTATATCGGGGTCTGGAGAATAAAAACTACGAACTCACAACTACTCTTAACCGACTGGGGGAATCTCATCTTGAAAAGCATTTACTCCGTAATTTCAGGAAGTACTCTCAAATTGAAGATGAGGACAAGTCTATCTGGAACTGGCTGGCCCTGGCTCAGCATCACGGCTTACCAACCAGGCTTTTAGACTGGACCTATTCTCCATTAGTAGCCCTTCATTTTGCTACTTCCAACTTTCTGAACTTTGGAAAAGACGGTGCCATTTGGGCCATCAATTATGTGGACTCCATGAAGTACCTGCCGGATCAACTGGCTGTGATCATTCAGGCGGAAGGCTCACATATTTTTACAGCTGAAATGTTGGATAGGGCAGTAAGTACTTTACATGGACTTTCCGATCTTAAAAAAGAGAACTTTCCGATTTTCCTCGAACCTCCATCGCTCGACCAACGTATCGTCAACCAATATGCCGTTTTTTCCATGATGTCCGACCCTGACCTGAAGCTCATGGATTGGCTGCCTGATATGGATATTCGCTACTTTAAGATCATTATTCCTTCCACCTTAAAATGGGAGATCCGGGATAAATTAGATCAGGCCAATATTAATGAAAGGGTACTTTTCCCAGGCCTGGATGGACTGGCGACCTGGTTGAAAAGGCATTATCGGGATATCCGCCATAAGTAAGAGAAGATGAGATGGCTACCTGTTAGCATCAAGCTTTACCTCTTATGAAGCTCAGGAAGAACGTTATATGCAAGCCAGCATGTTTTTTTATATGACGCTCTTCCAGATCTTTGGGGTGAGTGCGCAGGACTTTGTTACCGATATTAGGCTCCTCGGGAGCCATATTGTGAAGAACTTAACAGGCCTTCTCCTGTCTGAGGAAAATATTGATTTCAAATGTTCAGGCTGACCTTTCGAACCTTCTCTTATTGAAGAAAATATTCTAATAAAAATGCCATTCCGATACCCACATAATTTCCAATAGCCAGGCCAAAAATACTGAGGGCAATGCCGGTGAAGATCAGGCTGCGATTATTTATTGTCGTCGCGATCTGTCCGATAAAAACCGGGCCGTAGAAAGCAGCGGTGGAAGTGATGAGCACCGTGTCACGGTCTATTTTTAATAGACGGGAGAAAAAGATATGCAGAAGGACCGTTCCGAAAAAGGAGAGTGCATAAAAGCCTAGGGTATTGAGGCCCGTATTAAGGATGACTACGAGGTCAGCACACATGCCTACCGCTACACAAAATATTAGTAGCAGGTACTCTCCGGTCAAAAAAGTTCCTCGCCAGTTGCGGATAGTAGGAGAGAAGGAGCCAATGATACTGAAGGTGGTCAATGCCAGAATTAAAAAAGTATTACTCTGTTCTGGAAGGCCTCCATAAAGAAGATAGGTGATCCCGACGCAGATACCTACAATTAAAATGGCCAGGCCAATTCCTTTAAATGTTTCATTCGGCACCCACTGATCAGATACCTCTAATTTTAATGGAGCAGCAGTACTAGGGGCTTTTTGAAACTTTGGCAACACCCGTGCATATAGCATAGGAGCAAAGGAGGTAAGGAAAATTAGGAAAAAGGCCCCGATTAAGGTGTCGGCTCCATAAACGAGTACCATGGTGTCCTCTGAAGCTTCTAAAGCAATGGCAATGGCTTGTGCATTAGGAGTCCCGCCGGTATAGATCCCAATGATCATGCCGGACATGATCCAGATAAGCGGAATCTTGGTTGTGTATAAGAAGGCTGCTATACTCACACAAATAATACCACAAAGAACACAGACCAAAAAAGAAACAAGACTTTTTCCTGCATACTTGATGGTTTGTACCAGATCAGCTGAAAATAATAGTAAAGGAATGGCCAGGATAATACTGCCTCCAAAAAGGGTTTCAGCCAAAGATTCATCAACAGGGAAAGACGTCACATTGCGAAGTGCAATACCCGTGGCATAACACAGAACGACCGGACTGAGAATACTGCTCTTAGAAATCGCCGCGAGCCGATTGCTTAAATAGGGGACACCCAAAATGATCAATATCTGTAAAATAGTCCAGATCATATTAGCTGTTTATTATTAAGGTGCCGTCGTAATCGATCGTGATATCCCGGTTTTCAATATTGGGATGTTCCAGAAGCCAACTGGCAATCGGATTGACCAATGCTTGCTCCACTGCACGTTGTAGGGGGCGTGCTCCATAACGCTCATCAAAACCAATAATGGATAAATGTTGGATGACTCGATCTGAAAAATGTATGTTTAAATTGCGCTTCAGGAAGCCCTCGCGTTTTTTCAACTCCTCCAGCTCTTTTTTGGCGATCAAAATGATGTCCTCCTGGGATAATGGATTGAACATGATAATGTGATCAATTCGGTTAACAAACTCCGGCCTGAAATGCTTTTCTATGGCAGAGCGGTATTGTGCCTGAGGATCAGTAGTTTGCACAAATCCAATAGATTTTTGATTGGAGGCCCCCAGGTTGGAGGTCATGATGATGATCGTATTGCGGAAGTTAGTGGTGCGGCCATAAGCATCCACCATGATGCCCTCATCCAGAACAGTTAGTAAGGCATCAAAAATGGAAAGGTCCGCTTTTTCTACCTCATCCAGCAACAGTACCGTAAAAGGCTTGTCTCGGATCTCCTTTACCAATTGGCCAACCTCCCGGCCTGAGCCTACCAGTCGAGTGATCTGACTGGGATGCTGAAATTCACTCATATCAATCCTGACAAGAGGAGATTGTGTTTGACCCTTTCCGAAAAAATAATCTGCTAAAGCTTTGGCACTGGCGGTTTTGCCAACCCCGGTAGGCCCTGCAAACAGAATGGTCGCAATGGGTTTGAAGGGGTTGTTGAGGCCAGCCTTGAAGATCTTTACGGTTTCGCAAAGTTTATCAACGGCCATCTTTTGCCCGATGATCCTTTGATTGAAATAATTGCTTAACTCTTTGGTGTCCAGCAGCAGATCATCCCTCAGCAACATTTCCGGCAGGCCGGTTTGTTTGACAAAGTTCTCTATGACAATCTTGCGGTCAATCTTGTTTCCCTGGTTAAGTTGAGTCTCATTTAAGCATTGACCCAAAAATTTAATCCCTTTTCCCGGGAAGCTTTCGTAGGGATAGTATCGCTTAAGCAGGCGATAGGCCAGGCTCATGGCCTGCCCGGTGATCTTGATCTTGTATTTCTGATCAATATAGTGGGCAAATTTATCGAGAATGGACTGAATCTTGGCTTCCGGCAATTCTTCCAGATGTACGATCTGGAAGGTCTCCACAAAGCCGGGCAACAGCCGTCGCATGCTATCCAGTTCGCGCGGCGTGGCTTCTCCAATGATCTGTAGCTTGTCCTGTTGTAGATAAGACATCAGGAAAGCAGCTACGCTATCTTCCGGCCCCGATCCGCCGATCTCCAGCAGCTGGATCATGTCTATGACCCATAAAACACCATTGGCCATGCTCAGCTCCCCGACCAGGTTCTCCACGGTTTCTTCCCATTCTCCAAGATATTTTGAACTGGCGGTGATACGTTGAGGCATAATTCGCCAGAACGAACTCTCAATTTTGTTTTTCTTCATATGCTGGGTGACCTTTCGGATCACCTGCATCAGTACTGCGCTTTTTCCTACTCCCGATTCGCCAACGATAATAACATTGGAACGAGTAGAAATAAGCTTATCCATAACCTCTGCAACCTTGTCTTCCAATTCCCAGGCTGCTTGTGGCAGAGCGGATACAGTACGACCTACTGATTTGGAGGTAGGGAATTTTTCGGCCAGGCGTGTCAGGCCGGGAAACTCTCGTTTGAAATGGTTGTTCTCCCAGTCGAACTCACGATTGTAATTGACCTTCAAGCTGATGGTATCCATCTGTGGATTTGGATACTGCAAATATTTAAAGAGCTGCTCAGGGGGTTGCTGATTGAGCAGGTTGGTAACAAAATGCTGGACCAGCGAATCAAATTGCTGAGCGTCGTAATAATAAAAACTTTGTCCCCAAAGTGGCAGAAAGCACTCGTAATAATCCTGCTCGATCTCTCCATAAATGATAGGCACCGGCACTTCCACTTCGTATCCCAGCGGGTAAGAGGTTGTATTGTCTCGATAAGTAGGTTGGATCTTAACGCTAATGACCTTCAGCTTGGGTTTTTCTACGTCAAAATAGGGGTATTCGTCTAATTTCTTATACCGTTTCTGTAAATGATCGTGCAGTATGGATTTTATTTTTCGCAATTCACTGTCCACCACCTGATAAGTGGTACCTACCAGAATGCCGAGGATCATATCGTCCTTTAATTGATAATACAGCAGTGGATAGTTGATCTTGTCCATGTTAAATTCATTTTTCAATATAAAGCACCAGGCCTTTCAGGTATTCTCCCTCCGGATGAAACAAACTAACAGGATGATCCGCCGGCTGAGAAAGCTGATGCATTAATTTGACCTGCCGGCCTGCTTCGTGAGCAGCTGCAACAATGGTATGGTAAAAAAGCTTTTTATCCACCACCTGAGAGCAGGAAAACGTCATCAGAATACCTCCGGGCTTAATTTTCTCCAGCGCTACCTTATTTAGCCTTTTATATCCTTGAACTGCATTGTGCCGCTTCTTCAGACTTTTGGCGTATGCAGGAGGATCTAAAATAATAAGATCGTATTGATTCGTCTCGCTTTTTTGTAAAAAAGGCAGTACATCTGCCTTGAATGATCGGTGCGCCTTGTCTTGAAAATGGTTCAATTCAATATTTTTTCCGATCAGGTCTACGGCCGTTTGGGAGATATCTACTGAATCCACTTGCTCTGCTCCGGCTGCTAAGGCGTACATAGAAAAGCCGCCGCTGTAAGCAAAAGTGTTCAGGATGTTTTTACCGGGAGCATATTGGCGAACCAGCCGGCGATTTTCTCGCTGATCCAGAAAAAAACCGGTTTTTTGTCCACCTTCCCAATCTATGCTGAATAGGACATCATGCTCCTTAACGACCTCCTCTGCTTTTTGCCCCCACAGATAATTATTTTCAACACGGCCTGCATAATTGGAGGGAAGGCTTTCTTTACTTTTATCATAAATCGCCGAAAGCTGCTCGCTCAAAGTGTGTTGTAAGGCATGGGCGATCTGAGGGGCATTTTTATGCATCCCTATAGAATGGCATTGCACCACTGCCGTTGATCCGTACACGTCAATGATCAGGCCCGGCAGGCCATCTCCCTCGGCATGAACCAGGCGATAGCAATTGGTTGAAGTATCATCCACTAAACCAAGTAGCTTTCGGTACTCATAGGCCTTCTGAATTTTAGCATTCCAAAAACCCTGATCGATCGCTTGTTGCCGAAAGCTGATGATTCGGGTGCAAATACTTCCATCCTGGTAATGGCCGGTAGCCAGATAGCTGCCTTTTTGACTGTATATCTCAACTATTTCTCCGTCCTCCGGCATAGCCTCCATTCGATGAACGGCACCAGAGAATACCCAGGGGTGATATCGGCGTACTGCAGCCTCTTTCTTTTGCTTGAGAAAAATTTTTTTCAAAATGGATATGATTTAAAGGAGGGTAAGTTAAGTATTTTCTATTAAAAATATTTTGGCCCATTATTTTGTATTATGAGGAAAAAAGGAGATTTTTTTTGCCGTTAAAAAAAAGAGATGGGTCATTTCCGCCCAATACTCTTTTAAATCACTCACTAAATAAAAATAACTTATGAAATCACTCCGCCTCCTTATTCCCTTATTACTGTTTTTAGGGTATTCCTTTGTTTTACCCGCTCAGGAAACAAAATCGGATACCACTGAACAAAAAACTGAAAAAGCGGCCGACAAAAAGAAGAAAAAGAGCCCCTTTAAGGATTATGGCGAAATCATCACCGAAGATGCTAAATCTGATGAAGGACTTTTTACTGTTCATATGGTGGATGACAAATTGTATTTCGAGATTCCTTTCGACAAGCTGAACAAGGAAATCCTGGTTGTCAGCAGAATTGTACAATTACCTACCGGGCTTGGCGGGGGCTACACCAATGCCGGCTCCAAGGCCAGAGAACAAGTGATGCGCTGGCAGCGAAAAGGAAAAAAGGTTTTTCTAAGGATTGTTTCCTATACCAATGTGGCAGATGAGGAGCTCCCCATTGCCCAATCCGTTGAGTACAACAACCTGGAGCCGATCGTCGAGGCTTTTGATATCAAAACTTTTAACGAAGATTCTACGGCATTGGTTATTGAAACAACGGGCTTGTTCACTCAGGATGTCTCCGCCATCTCGGGCCTCAGTGCCGGCTTGAGAAGGGCTTACAAGGTCAGCAGGCTGGATGCCGGGCGCTCTATGATTGATACAGCCCGTGCATTCCCGATTAATGTGGAAGTAACCCATACCTTGACTTATAATGCCTCGGAACCTCCTTCTAATCAGCAAGTCGGTTCCATTACTTTGCAGATGAACCAATCCATGATCCTGCTGCCGGAGGATAAAATGATGCCACGCTATCATGATGAAAGAGTAGGCTGGTTTACGATTAGTCAGTACGACTTTGGCTCAGAAGCCTTAAAAGCAGACCGTAAAACCTACATTCGTCGCTGGCGTTTAGAACCGAAAGATCCTGCCGCTTACGCTCGCGGAGAACTGGTTGAGCCTGTAAAACCGATCGTTTACTATCTGGACCCCGCTACTCCTGAAAAGTGGAGACCTTATTTCAGACAAGGCATCGAAGATTGGAATGAAGCCTTCGAAGCAGCCGGGTTTAAGAATGCCATCATTGCCAAAGACCCGCCCAGCCCGGAAGAAGATCCTGATTTCAGTCCAGAGGATGCACGCTATTCTGTAGTTCGATATGTGGCCAGTACCACCCGAAATGCGGTAGGCCCTAGTGTGTCAGACCCGCGCACCGGCGAGATCCTGGAAAGTGATATTATTTGGTATCACAATCACCTTCGCTCTTACCGCAACCGCTACATGCTCGAAACCGGCGCAGCAAATCCAAGTGCACGGACTTTGAATACACCGGAAAAAGAGATCGGAGAGATGATGAGGCGCGTTATCTCACATGAAGTAGGGCATGCACTGGGCTTACCTCACAATATGAAAGCCAGTTCCGCTTATCCGGTTGATTCCCTTCGTTCGGGAAGCTTCACTCAGAAGTATGGAATTGCGACGACTATCATGGATTATGCGCGCTACAATTACATTGCTCAGCCTGGCGACGATAATATTCGTTTCATCCGCCAGATCGGCCCTTATGATCTGTATTCCATCGAGTGGGGGTACCGGGTAATCCCCGGAGCGGACAGCCCGGATGAGGAAAAATCGACTCTGAACAGCTGGATCGACAAGCATGAAGGAGATCCGATATATATGTTTGGTAGCTCTGATGGAGTGGATCCCACCTCTCAGACTGAAAATATTGGTGATGACAATATGAGAGCTAGTGAGTTGGGAATTGCCAACCTCAAAAAGGTAGTTCCTAATTTGATTGACTGGACGACTACTGATGGGGAAGATTACGAAGACCTGGAAGAATTGTATGGTGAATTATTAGGGGTTTGGAGGCGTTATGTTGGCCATGTGATCACCAATGTTGGAGGCGTTTACCAAACCTTAAAAACGGCAGATCAGGAAGGAGCCGTTTACGAGCCTGTTCCGGCTTCGGTACAGGACAGAGCCATGAAATTTTTGAATGACCAGGCTTTCCGGACGCCCTACTGGCTGATGGATAAGGATATATTGATGAGAATCCAAAAAGGCGGCGCCGTCGATCGCATGCGGTCTCTTCAAACGGGATACTTGAACAGTTTACTGGATATGGGACGCATGCAAAGATTGATCGAGGCAGAAGCTTTTGAAGGTCCTCAGGCTTATGGTTTGATGGATATGTGCCGTACCTTGCGTAAAGGTCTTTGGAGCGAGATTGACCGTAAGCAGTCCATCGATATTGGACGCAGGTACCTGCAAAGAGCCTACATAGAACGGATGGAATATTTATTGACGGAAGAGCAGTCAGCGGCTGCAGCCCGTTTCGGTACGCGGGTAGATGTCAGCCAGTCTGACATCCGGGCCGTTGTGAAATCGGAATTAAAGGCTTTGCAGGAAGATCTGAAAGCTGCTGTAAAAGGGACTTCTGATGAAATGAGCCGGGTACATTTGGAGGATTGTATTGATCGGATCGAGAAGATTTTCGAATAAAATTACTGGCTTTTGGGGTTGTGTAAAAACTCGTTCCTCGTTTTTACCCACCCCAGATAATTTTGTTTTGGAGGTGGTTTAAAGCCCGTACGGGCTTTAAACCACCTCCAAAAAATATATTATTGGTTGTGTGAAAAG
>JAUIKE010000203.1 GCA_030430845.1 Bacteroidia bacterium
GCAAGTCCCCCGAAGTTCATTCGGGGCGGGCTCTTATGGGCAGGGGTAACGCCTTGAGTCAGGGCCGTCTACTCGATTGTGCATAGTGCTTTATTCCTCAGGTTTTGTATAAGTTACAATGTCAACTCCAATTCCGTTTGGGTCTATAATTGCAAAATGTCTGTCGCCCCAAGGCTCATTTCGGATTTCGACTTCCATTTTGACTCCCTTTTCTTTTAGTTGCTTATAAATTTCATCCACGTTTTCAACTTCAATAGTCAAATAAACTCCTTTACCATTATATGCTGATTGAAAAATTGGTTTTTGGCTTGGATGGTTCGGTAGCAAAAAGCCAATTTCAGCCGATTCATTTGGTGTATGCATTAGTAAATAGAACTCGTTTTCAAAAGTTACTCCGAAGCCCAAAACTTCTGTGTAAAATTTCTTGGTTTCCTGCAATTTTTCGGTAATTATTCCTGCGTTAAGCTTCATCTTGTTTGTTGTTTGTGCATTTGCCCAAGCTACTGTCAGAACAAACACGATTAATAATAATGTTCTCATTTTCTATGATTTTGTTGCTACAAATTTAGGCTGGCTATAAGCCGAAGAATTGTAAAAATCGGACAAACTTAACGGAAGGCTTCGGAAGGTGTTACTCCATAAAATGTTTTGAAGTTTTTAATGAAATGGGCTTGGTCAAAAAATCCAACGTCAAAGTATAGTTTGTTTTCTTTTAGGCTTTGTTTTGAAGGTTTTGCATTCAAGATATGCTGAAAACGCACAACATTACTAAAGGATTTTGCAGTCGTTCCGATATAAAAGTTAAAAATTCTGCGAAGTTGCCTCGGGCTCAAACCTGTATTAAGGTCTTTTTCGGTGTCCAAATATCCGTTCTTTTTGAAAATCAAGTTTAGTGAATCCAAAAAACGGTGGTCGTAATTAATTTCTTGAGCTTTTGAAAATCCGCATATTTTTTCATTCAGTTTTTTTGTGATGTTTTCAAATGAATCTATTGGTTGGATTCCGGTATTAATCCACTCGGAAAAGTTCGGCAAAATTTTGTTCAGTTCTTGGGATTGATTACTTAAAGTCTTGGCATCAACTCCGAACAAATGTGTGAAAGCAGAAGGTAAAAATCGAATGCCGATATAATCAAATTCTTTGCCGATTGGGAATTGAACGAACTTTCGGCAAAATCCCATCACAAAATTTTCAGTAGGTTGCTTGTGGTCAAAAAATATGTCGATACAACCATCAGAAACCACTCGATAATTGTAATCTTGATTTAGAAGTTTCAGTGTTTTGAGTTGCCAAAAACAGTAAATGAAATTCTCAATTTCCTTGTTTGGCTGGATTTCTTGATAACTTATTTTGTTATCGTTACCCGAAACTGTTGGTTGAATTGGTTTGTAATATTCTCTTATGGTTTTCAGTTCATTCACTGCTTTTTATTCGCATTGTGCACAACATTAAGTCAGGTAAGCGCAGGCCAGGCCGGAGGCGTCTTGTGGTTACCTGAATGTTGAATAGCCTGCCCCGATCTGTGCATCGGGGGAGCCGCCCGCTCATTGAAGCACTTATGGGCAAAGTATTGATCCACTTTATTGAATTAATGCTCCATTTTACAGCTTTCTGACTCCTGATTTCATTAACCGGATTAAAATACAATTATTTGAGAGCCTTAGCAAACGCACCTACTCGTGTTTTTTGGCGTTTTTTTATGTTTTGGGCAATAGAAGTATACTCCGACTCGACCTAGTTCTTTGAGCCAATAATCCACTTGCTCATCAAACACTTTTGAGCGATGGGAAGCTTGTTGAGCTTCAGAAGGATAAAAGATCTGATGGAGTTGTTCATCATCCAGATTCAACAACTCGGACAGGTCGCTGCTGTGTGCTTGAGCCCGGCGAAGATACTCCCGGACCGTATTCTTCGACATCTTCAGCTGCCGGGCTGTGCCTTTGATCGAGCCACAGACCAGGTAATTGCGTAAAACAGATTTGATTTGATCCATACGTTTTCGTTTTGCCATCGATCCATTTTGGGACCGAAGTTGGGCATTCTTGACGTACGAATCGGTATTTTTTTTAAGGGGGGGGTCAAACCGCCGGAATGTTATTAACATCCCAGGGGGTCAGATGGCCGGAATACCGGGGACTATAATTTTCTTTTCTCATTTTCGATGAGTGATAGTTGTTGCTGCCCATAGGTAAATAGTCTTGGCGATGAAGAATAAGATTAGTGCCACACATATGATACTAAGCGTCATTTTAGTTGAGCTAAAGAGACTTGATATACCTGTTACAAAAAAGTTGATGTCGGGAAAAAGGCTCATTAGAAATAGTTGTGAAATATTCTCTAAAATATCCGAAATCGCTAATATTATCGGCATCAAAATGTACCATCTCCTTTCTTTGATTAAAGTTGCAAGCAACAGTGAATAACCAACCCCTGAAATTGCGGCAAACAAAAAGTCAATTCCCAACATTTCTACATAAAATGCTCTCCCTTCTATTCCTAATGCCTGATACAAGGTCTTTATATATTCTAAGTTGTAGGAAAATAATTGGTCTGGATTTTTTATGTTGTTGGAATGGATAAGAAATTCAGGAAGGTATATATTTATTAAAATGCTTTGCAAAATAAATCCAACGATTAATGTAGGAATTGCGATTTTATACTTTCCTTTTTTGAATAAAAAATCCAGTAGCTTCTTCATTGATAATAATTTCGTGAAATAATAGCACAAAATTATTTCCTGCTTCGCTCTATTCTGTTATCAATTGTTATCAGTTTTAATATTTCTTAGGTCTGATTTGATGCGACTCAAAGAAACTGATGTAATACCTAAATAGGAAGCGATATGTTTTTGGGAGATGGACATTTCCAAATTTGGATAATACTTTAGAAAATTCAAGTATTTGTTTCTGGCTTTAACTTGTAAGAGGCACTTATCTCTATTGTTCATTCTTTCAATTTCATTTTCTTTTATTGCTTTTCCTATTGCAGAAAGAGCGTTGTTTTTAGATAAAAAAGTTCTGAGTTCTTGAGGTTCAAATAACAATACATTTGTTTTGCACATTGCTTGATAATGATGTATTGATCTACCATTTTTTGTCCTTAAAGTAGATGTACTCATGAATTCACCTGCTTGGAAAAATGCCACACTTTTCTCGTTGCCTTCATCATCTATAATGCATGCTCTCATTATTCCTTCTTCAATGAATACCTCTTTATTGAAGATAGAATCTTGCTTGACTAAATCTTCCTCTTTTTTTAGCTTTCTCATTTTTCCTATAGACCTAATCATCTTCCATTCACTCGAATCGATTGTATTGATATAGCTCATGCTTTTTTGACTTTTCTATACTTGTAGATAACGGCATTTGAGCACGCCGTGCTTGACGACTAAGGAGACAAGCAGGACGGTGTGCATTTTGTTGATGATCGTTTTTTAGGCTACCTTTTGAGCAAAAGAGGTCAATAATTTACGCCAAGCCTCACGTAGTTCTTCAGCAATTTCTTTTGGAGGATTCCCACTTAACCCATAAGCAACTATCCTTTCAGCTTGGCGAAAGTTTTGCTCCGTTGGAAAAGGCAGATTTAACAAAAGACAAGCTGCACTACGGAAAAGTACAGAGCGGGTAGGTTCTTGGGCATAATCATTAACTAATAGCATCGCTGCTGATTTTTCATACTCAAAAGCGGATAGATATTTAGTTTGGGCTTCTTCTAGTTTATCCTTTTTCTTGGCGTAATACGCTTCATCAGCCAGTTCCATCGCTTTGTCATGTAGTTCATCAATTGCTGATTTCATCGCATTATCTTTTTTTGATTTTCATAATTGGTTGACTAAACTCGACGATTACAATATACGCAGGAATGTTTAAGTTATCACTTTTTTGGGTTTGTCGCATCTTTTCTTTGACGGCTTTCGAATAGAAGGATGAGCTTGTTTTTGGGAAAGGGTACTCAGAAATACGAGCCAGATCACTGAGCTAACTCCCTGGGGGAGCATGCGAACGGAAATAAAAGGTATATTGATTACCCCATAGGACTGTTTCCCATCCCCTAACTCCGGCTTTCCCGCAATACTGCGGGACGGGCTGTACAACACCAGAGCGGAAAGTCTTGGCTTGCAGCCAACTTTCGCTCTTAGTTATTGGCGGCATTAAATTATTACAACTGGTTTCTTCAACACTATTTTGTTCTTTACGAAGGATTGTTTTGGAACTATCGAAGCTTGAAGCAGTTTATTGAAATCGGTATCAGAGTCTGATTTTGGTACTTCTCCAGAATATAGATGGTTTTCTTCCAATTTTAAACACCCATTTTTATCGGTTTGGTCACTATACTTTATACTGACCATGTTAACTCCTTTTGGTACTTCTGAAATCAGTTTTTTGAGATTCAAGTCAGTGCTAACTGAAATGTAATCAGTTAATAAATCTTGAAGTATCCATAATGTCTGACTTCCCCACTCTCTACCAATCTGAGACTTCACAATTAGTTGACTAACCATTCTAGCCCACACTTGCCTGTAATTGATACCTGGAGATTCGTGCTCCTGTCCTTTTATAGCATCAATTAAGCTCTGTTGAATTGTAGTACCTTTATTTTTATTTCCCCCAGATGTAGATGAGGTCATAACCTCAATTATATGAAGTCTACCTGTTGGGTAGAATTCGATGTAGTTTTCCCCCTCTCTATTCGAAAGAGCCACTCCATTTTTACTGCACTTATTCATTAACGAGCCTTCAGAGATTGAAAGCTCTTTCGCAACATCTTTAACTAATCGAGGTCCAACTTGCGATACAATGTAATCAAAAGTATAATCAAAGGATTTATCGAAGCCATTACTTTTCTCACTATACTTTACCTTCACTTCTGCCCACACTGCAAATCTATCTCCATGATTAATTTCACAGTAGTTGTAAATTAGTTTATTTATGAAATTAAAGTGTTCACCAGATGAATTCTGAGAATCAAAAGAAAATAAGCGTCTCGGACAGACTATCCAGTTTTTTTCTTTGACTCTCAATGAACATACTCCCGGTGGATATTTATCCAAACTGATGTCAAAATATTCATCTAATTTTTCTTCTTTAGCTTTTTTACTAGATATGAATGACTGGTATCTATTACCTCCACCATCGCATACCCTCTCGTAAAAAGGGCATATACAGTTCTTCCGATAATATTCTGCTTTGGGAGTACGATCATCAACTCTAAAACCAAAAAGTTCGAAAATCTGATTTTTCATATTGCTTTGATAAGTTCCTT
This sequence comes from Bacteroidia bacterium, assembly GCA_030430845.1. GTDB lineage: Bacteria > Bacteroidota > Bacteroidia > Chitinophagales > Saprospiraceae > JANQPA01. Next base: position 5,263 of record JAUIKE010000203.1, read on the forward strand.
TGCGACTAACTCAGCTAACTGCGGAGGGACTGAATTTGCTACTTGTCTATGTTGATCTAAGTTTTTAACGCTTCCTGAACGGCTTCTAATTGGCCCTTTTAGTTCGTAATCATCAGGAAATGTATGAATTCTTAGGTATTCTCTGGGTGTGAGGTATCTGTCATCTATAGGATGAAAAAATATTTCTCCCCCTCTTAGAGTCAAGGATGGCTCGGTATACTTCAATCTTCGGTATTTTGTAGTATCCTTTTTTGTCAATCGCATTACTACATCATCGGGCGCAATTCCTTTTTGTGCTGCTAAGTGTCCTCCCTCTGGGACGTATGAAATTCTTTCTATATCTCTTTCCGGGGTAACATCAACATGGTTTGGTATTTCTTCCTTTTCGCCTTTAGGGACGGGCTTTGGTAGATCAAGTAAATATGATGCAATTCCAACATATGACTTAGTTTCAAAAAAAAGGTCTCTCTTACTTTCTGGGGTATGAGTAGGGTTGGGAAACTTAAACCCATTTTTGCCCAATGTCCCTACAATAAATAGCCTTTGTCTTTTTTGAGGGATACCATAATCAGCAGCATTAAGTACTTGCCACTTTAATATGTATCCCAAATCTGATAGTTCCTTAATAAACCTCTGAAAAACCCCACCTTTATTTCCTTCCTCATCCCTAGCTGATAACAACCCTTTTACTTGCTCTATCAGTAGTCCTTTAGGCTTTATGGCTTTAGCAAATCTTACGACTTCAAATAACAACTGTCCTCTCTCATCACTCAATGCATTTCTTTTACCTGCTAAAGAAAATGCTTGGCAAGGTGGCCCGCCAAATAATAGATCAATTTTGTCATCCTTATATTCCTCTGGATCAATATTTCTGATATCATCAGTTAAAACAATGCCTTTTCGTCCTTTTTTGCTGTACCAACTTGAAAGAGAATCTGATGCAAAAACATCCTTCTCAATAGCTCTAACTACTTGAAAACCGGAGCTTTCTACTCCAATATCCATTCCTCCACAACCACTAAATATAGATAACGCCTTCATTTTTGTTCTATTTGATTACAAAAATACAACATTTCTTAGTCTTGAGTTTTTTACCCGAAGGGTTGCCGCTAATACCTTTGCATCCGCCATTATGGCGGGTATATCCTTATATGTTAATTTTCCTTTTCAATATCCAAAAAAACAAGGAAAACTCCCCTCCATCAATAGAAAAAAATGGTCAAAAGGTAAAGGCCTATTACTGTTTGTAGTCGTTTGTAACCGCATACAACCGTTTGTAACCGATTACTATCAATTGCCATCGATTACATGCATTTACAAACATTTACAACCGGTCACCATCCATCAAAAAACCAACTCCCTCCCCTGCTCCCTCGTCTCTTCCTCCGGCAAAATCTCACAATTATCCCAAATACCTCTCACCAAAGTCTCCGCATAGGACGTGGGCAAGGGCCGCTCTCGCATAAGCTGACTGGCCTGCTCATAGTCATACGCCAGGCTCTCAAATGCATATCCTACCCCTTCATGCTCGGTCATCCGGGCGTACCAGACTCTAGGCGTGCCGTCATTAGCTGGCATGCCGATCACTCCGGCATTGAGCCATAGCTTTCCTGCTTGTTCCTCAGCAAAAGGCAGACCGCAGTGCCCTGCGAGGATGATGTCGGCCTGTGTCTCTTCAAAATTGGCTTGTTTGATGCTCCAGGGAGTGGATTTGAAAACGAATTCGGAGGTGTTGAATACAGAGCCGTGCAGCACCACCACCTTTTTCCCGGCATAGCTGAATTCGAGCAATTCGGGTAGATTTTTGATCCATTCCAGTGAGGTTTCACTGACTTGACTCTTGGCATAGGGATACCATTGGCGGGAGAATAGATCGCAGCGACTGCCTTCGTTGAAGTTGCAGCCGCAGTCGTCGGCTTCGTCGCGGAGGTTGAGCTCTACGTTGCCGGCGATGCAGTGGATGCCCCAGTCTTTGACGAGTTGGAGGCATTCTTCGGGCTGAGCACAGTAGCCGACAATGTCGCCTGTGCAGATGATGTTAGTAGGAGGGATATTTTGTTCTTCGGCTATCTGCTTAAGGCTTTGCAGGGCCTGGAGGTTGCTGTAGATGCCTCCGAAGAGGAGGAGTTCATTGGAGAGGGTGCCAATATTTTTAATTTCATTATTCATTTATTCCTTTTTTCTGACACAGATTTACGCAGATTTTACAGATTTGCGCGGATTGATAGAACCAACTCCATAGGCTAGTAAACAACTGATGAATGCAATAATGTTGACCGATAATAAGTCTCCATATTTTCCTTCAAAAAACACAAATTGTGCCGGCCAGCTGCCGGTGGTTAGCCAAATGCCGAAGAATATGCCTGTTCCGACGCTTAGGAAATAGGATAAGGGCGACGCATTTTTTTTCCAAAAAATAAAGATGGGCGTCAAACCGATGACCATCGTACCACTGATGGTAGTAGCCGCCAGAATTTCCGCTCCCAGAAAAATGGGAATAGTACCCAATACAGCAATCCCAACGATCACCCATCGGCCCAGGCTAATGGAGGGCTGGGCTTCTTTTTTTAAATCTACCACCACCAACTTGGAAAAGGAATTAAAGGTGCTGTCGAGGGTCGAAGCGGCGGAGGTGACCATGATAAAGTTCATCATGAGCTGCATGCCAACGCCCAACAGTTTGCTGACTTCCACCGCAGCCTGTCCTTCCAAGCTTTCCATACGCGCATAGATCCCCACAAAACTAAACAGGATGATGCAAGCGCCTCCCACAAAAGTAGCCACGACAAAGCTTCGCAAGGTCGTTCTCGGCGACGCAATGAAGGCCCGGTCTGTCAGCACCGGATCGTGGAAAGGGTAGCTGAATACCTGAAGCAGGGCGACAAACAGTAAGTTCAAACCACCGGCCATGGTCCATTCACCGGATCGTACAAAGGAACCTACATCCCCGTTTTTCTCCGGTAGAATGACGCCTAAAATCACAAACAATAAGATACCGAACAGCACCATCTGGATCAAATCGGTGAGCAGCGAACTTCTCAGGCCTCCTTTAAGGGTATAAGCCACCGTTAGTAAGGTAAATACGACTATGGCCAAATAATACACGCCACTCCCCTTCGCTCCAAAATAAGTACCGATGACCATGGTGTTGGACCACACTTCATTCAACAGTCTAAAGCTGATCAGCAGAGAAAACAGCATTACCGCTCCTTTTCCGAATCGACTGTCCAGAAAATGATGCAGCGATCGAAAGCCCCCCTTCACTCGCATTTGATAAATGATGACTCCAGCGGTTAAAAACGACAGGTAATAGGTCGCATAAGCCACCCCTCCAAGCATGCCAAAGGCCAGGCCCAGGTTGGCCGCATTCGTAATCGACTTGGCGAATAGCCAGGAAATGACCAGGCTGCTGGTCAGCATCCAAAAGCCGGGTTCCTTCTCTAGTTTACTGCCTCTAAAAAAGTCATTGGCGGACTTGGCCCAGGGGGCTATCCAGAAGAGGAGTAGACTGGAGGTGATGATGATGATCCATTGTATTGTATTTACATCCATAATATTCTTAAAACATGAGGCGCCCTGAATTTTGATCTTGCTATTATTAAGGCTCTTTTTGGCACGCAGCTGCCTTTATCTTGTTTCGGCATCCTAAAAAAATTCAGAATGACTCACGTTAATTTAATTTGTATCCCACCAAACTTTTGCATTAACACTATTCCCCCGAGTTGCCTTTGCCGCTTTGGTGAAATTTTCATTATTCAGCGCATCCTCATCCGTCGGATACGGCAAGCGAACCGGGATCAGATCGTTATTCAGACTAGCCGAGATGGTTTTTAATTCGGGAAAACCCGTGCGCCGGTATTCTATCCAGCCCTCGTATCCATTGATAATATTCGCCAGCCATTTTTGCGTGATGATCTGCTCGATCTTGTCTTGTCCATCCGCTCCATAAGCAGCCGGACCTTCCAGTAAATAATCCTCCGGCATTTCGGTGAGCCAGTACTCAAAAGCCTGCCGGACACCCATGTCGTAAAGCATCTTGGCATCAGCATTGATCAGTCCTCTTTCGGCGGCTTCTGCCAGCAGGAAATGCGTTTCCCAGGCCGTCATGAAGTTGGCGTCCAGATCGCCGGTTCGCTCCCGAAAAATGGTGCCCGTTAGCGAATAGTCGGCTACAGAAATGGATAACTGAGAAGCATCCGGGCCATTTAGAAGGCCGGCAAATGCATCCGGTTCGTTGGCTGTAGGGCGAAAAAATACGGCTATACGGGGATCATTGAATTCTTTAAGGATCTCCTCGATGGTTTCCGACATGATGAACAAATTAAAGTCGCCGGTACGGGCCGTCGCTATCCGGAAGTTGTTCGGCTCCGTGTTGGTAAAATCAAAAACGGCATTCTCGGCATTTGAAGAAATGTAGCGGCCCTCATCGTAAATAGCCTGCAAATCATTGCTGACATCCAGCTGCCCCGAAATACGCATCAGATATTTTATCCGCAAAGAATTAGCAAACGCGATCCATTTATTCAGATCGCCACCGAATAGGATGTCTCCTTCCAGAGGAGTGGCTCCCTCATAATTTTCCAAAGCTGACACGGCTTTTTCCAAATTATCCAGTATGCCGTCCAGACCGGTGTAAATACTTTGCTGCTCATCATAAACGGGACTGACAATGCCCTCCTTCCCTTTCAAAGCTTCCGTGTAGGGCACATCGCCAAACATATCGGTCAGAGCCGCTGCCATGTAGGCTTTCATGATCAGGGCCGGTCCTTCATAGACGCTGAAGGTCGCATTGGTCCGGGCTTTATCGAGAATGATTTCATTATCCCGCAGATTGGTGTACAGAACCGGCCAGGGGTTGCCGCCAACCTGTGGTTCGGTGAGGCTGTGCCGGTCAAACAAGTTGAAGTCGATGGCCGTGAAGTATTGGCCCAGCAGATTACCTGCCACAAAACCTTCGTAGGACATCTGTTCTCCGTAGTCAAAAATAACTTGCCTCAACAGCAGGCTCGGCTGCACATCGATGGGCGCATCCGGGTTGGTATTGAGCTCCTCAAAGTTGGTGGTGCAGGAGAGGAGACTGGTGAGTAGGATTAAGCAATATTTATATTTCATGGTTATTTCTTTATTGACGTTTGTTCTTTTTTGTCTGAACCGCGGATTTTCACGGATTGAACGGATGGCACAGAGGTGATTTTTGCCCAACAGGCAAAAATCTATTCTGTGTAATCCGCTGAATCCACGGAAATCCGCGGTTCAGACAACAAGAAATTCAAAATTCCAACCCAACACTCAAACCAAAGCTCCTCGTCGTGGCATAACTCATATCCTCTACCCCGCTCAGTACCGTCTGGCCCTGCACAGCAATTTGCTCAGGATCAAAGTGTGGAATATCAGAAATGGCGAATAAGTTTCGGCCCAGCAATGACAGGCGCAGGCTTTCCAGGCCTTTCAAAAAACTGTTTTGTAAGGAAGCCTTCGAAAAAGTATAGCCGATGCTCACTTCTCTCAATTTTAAATAAGAAGCATCATAGGTGTTGTTCTCTTCGTGATTGCGGTCGTAAAACTGGCGGTAGTAGGTCTCCGCAGGGATGGCTTTCGTATTGGGCGTATAAACGGGATTGTCGGCCGTTCCGGTATTCACTACGCCTTCGGCTACGATCCCGCCCTCCGGCCGGTCCACCGTTTCGAGTAATTGCCCGGCCACGCCGGCTAATGCCTGGGTGCGGGAAACTAATTGTCCGCCCTGTCGCCAGTCGAAGACGAAGCCCAGACTGAGATGATTAATCTGGAAATGGTTTGTCAGGCCGAGTATAAAATCAGGGTTGTAGTTGCCCAGTTTTTTTAAGGTATTATCAACGATGAATCCGCCGTTTTCAGAGATCACAAAATCGCCATTTTCGTTGCGTAAGTAGCCGGTTCCCCACATATCGCCAATGCGATCGCCTTCGCGAACCTGGTACCAGACAGTCTGGTTGATATTATCGTATACCCGATTGTAAGCCAGGGTCAGTCTTTCTGTACTTTCCGGCAGAGACTCTACAGTAGCCCGGTTCGTACTGAAATTCAGCAGCGTATTCCAGCGAAATTTAGGCGTTCGGACCGGCATCAGGTTCAGCAGCACCTCAACTCCTTTTGAACGAACCGCCCCACCATTGATCACCTGCTCATTATAACCAGAGGAAACGGCAATAGGCAGCGATAAAATTTGATTTTCCGTAAGGGCATTATAATAGGTCACATCAATGGCCAGTCGGTCATCAAAGAAGCGTATATCGGCTCCAATTTCTATGGAACTGGTTTGTTCGGGCTTCAAACTGCTGTTTGGGATAAAAGGCTGATCGCTAAAAGTAGGCTGCGAGTTAAAAGGTGTCTGAGCCAAAAAGACACCCGCCGTTTGGAATGGATTGGTATCATTGCCCACTTGTGCCCAGCTGGCTCTTAGCTTAGCAAATGAAACAGTTTCAGGCAGGTCCAGGATTTTCGACAATACCCAACTTGCTGAAACAGACGGGTAGAAAAAAGAGGTGTTATCCGTTGAAGTAGGGGTGGCCAGGGCGCTCGACCAGTCGTTGCGGCCGGTGATATCCAGAAACAGGAAGTCTTTATAGCCTAATTTTATCAAACCATACAGGCTATTGATCCTTTTCCGGGCACTTTGCTCAAAGATTTCCAGTGGAGCTGCCGCATTAGACAGCTTAAAGATGCCCGGTTGGGCCAGAGAGGTCGCCTGGGTCTGAGAAGTGGCGGCCCATTGATCCATCCGGTTTCCTCCGAAAGATACATCAGCCGTCAAAGCGCCGATAGTATTGGTATAGTTCAACAAAAAATCAGTGTTGATCTCCCGAAAGCTCACATCATGTTCGGCATAGGCTCCGTTGCGAAAACGGTTGCTGGAGAAGGCCCGGCGAAATTGCCGTTGCTCATTGGAATAGTCCATGCCCGAACGCACCGTAAGGCTCAGGTGTGGAGAGAAGTCGTATTGGGCAGCAATATTACCGAAAAGCCGGTCTCGGTTAAATGCGTTTCGGTTTTCCAGTAAAATTAAATAAGGATTGTCAAAAAAGGTGTAATTGTAAGAGTACTGCTGTACGTTTTTCAGTCCTGGCTGCCAGTAATCTTTTAATGGATCCAGGTTTGTTTGTCGGCCCAGCCAGGCGACGAGCGAGTAATTGATATTTTCAGAACCATAGCCGCTGCCTGGGCGATTATCGCTTTGGGAGTTGATGTAATTGATAGACGTTGACACCCGCAATCTTTCCGTAGGCTGGAAGCTGGTACGCACCGCCGCTGTTTTTCGATCCAAATTGACCCCAGGAATAATCGATTCACTGCGCATATCGGTGAAGGAAAACCGATAATTTCCTTTCTGATAGGCCCCTGAGAGCGCTATGTTGTTTATAGTCGTTAAGCCCGTCTCATAAAAATTCTTCAAATTATCCGGATTCGAAACAAAGGGCGTAGGTGTGATCGGTAGGCCTCCATGCACGGCTACATCTCCGCCTCTGACCACTCGTCCATCCGGCAGTGTTACAGGGCTGTCATATTGAGGAATCAAAAGCCCCTGATCCAGTCCAGGTCCATAACTATAGGTGATATTATCATTGATTCCGCCTCCCAGTCCGTCGACAAAGGCAAACTGACCCGAATTGCCCTGTCCAAATTGATTTTGGAATTGAGGCAGTTGAAAAGGACGATCCAAAAAGGTAGAAGAATTGATGCTGATCCCGAGGCCTTGTTTTTCCGAACCATCCTTGGTTTTGATAATAATGACCCCATTAGATGCCCGGGTACCGTAAAGGGCGGCTGCACTCGGCCCCTTCAGAACCGTCACTGAAGCCACATCATCGGGATTAATATCCATCGCTCCGTTACCAAAGTCCACTTCCTGAAAGCCGGCGGCGGCATCATTGGTAAAATTAAAGCTCGTATTGTTGTTGATGGGTATGCCGTCAATTACAAAAAGAGGGTTGTTATTGGTAAAAGAAGCTTCGCCCCGAATGGATATTTTGGAAGTCGAGCCGACCCCGGTGGCGCCCTGGTTGATGATCACGCCGGCCAGTTTGCCCGACAGATTATCCAGGAAGTTGACGGACTTGACCTCCTTGACAGCATTGCCGTCTATCTGTTGGATAGCATAGCCCAGATCTTTGGAGGCTCTTTCCAGGCCCAGGGCAGTAACGACCACTTCATCCAGGCCCAGGACAGACTCCTTCAACCTAATCTCATACTCAGAGCGACTATCCACCGTAAAGAGGAAGGGTTGATAGCCGAGGAAGCTTACTTCAATGATGTCACCGGAAGTAGCATCCAAACGAAAGCGTCCTTCGAGGTCCGTAGTAACGCCCTTACCAGAGTTCCGATTAAATACAGAAGCTGCAAATACCGGGCTGTTGTTATCAACAACCTGTCCCTGAATTTGACGCGTCTGAGCTAAAAGGGAAATAGTAAAAGCAAAAAACACAAGTGTACAGAGAATGACTCTCATACCGTCTTCTTTAGCAGGTGAAAAAAGAGATAACAGAAAATTGATTAAAAGGGTTAAGAAGCGCAAAGAAAAGACAAATTGTCTACAAAAGCTTAAATCTCAATCCCAATTATAGCACATTAATCCTTACCAAATTCTAAAAAGCTCCTGGAATGTCCGGGAATTGATAGTTGTGACCTGGTGTTTACATATACCAAAGTTGATTTATTCTCTTATTTTATACTACGTCATGAAAACAAAGATTGGTTTTCTTCAACTGCATTTTTTAGTAGGACCGTTGGTGGCGGTCTCCCGACCGCCTAACCTTTTTTCAGGCAGTCTCCTGACTGCCGGAGATAATACAAATGGATACGATTCATTTGAGTAAAAGTAGATCTACCGGTCTGGAGACCGGCGTGAAATGGGTGAGGCAGTCGGGAGACTGCCACCAACGTGAAAGATCCCGTTCCGTCCCAACCGTAGATCGGAAGACCGCCACCAACTTGGTTAAATTTTTCATACCTTATTTCAAATTAAGCCGTATAAACTAAAAAACCAGACAAATACCAATGAACCATAAGCAAAGCATCATACAAAAAATGCAGACTAGAGCTCACCAATGGGAAACTCAGAAAGACCCCAGGGCCATCTTTCTGCGCTGCTACAGTATGATGTCGGCTAATATGCTGCAGGCCCTGGCCGACAACAGGTTCCAAAACAAGGAATGGGTCAATAAACTGCTGCATCGCTTTGCCGAATATTACTTTGATGCCTTGGCCTGTTTTGATTGCGGCGAGACAGTACCCGCAGTCTGGCAGCAGGTCCACCAACTGTCTTCTCAAAAGAAACTTCATGTTTTGCAGCACTTGCTCTTGGGAGTCAATGCCCATATCAACTACGACCTGGTCCTGAGCCTGCACGATATGCTGAAAAACGATTGGAATAAGCTATCGCCTCAGGAACGCCATAGCCGTTATCAGGATCATGTATTGGTCAATACTATTATTGCCGAAACCATTGATGTGGTGCAGGACGAGGTTGTTGAGCAGTACTCACCCTACATGAACATCATCGACCGCTTTATGGGGCGGCTGGATGAAAAACTGCTGGTGGGGCTCATTTCTCGCTGGAGAGAGTCGGTCTGGGAAAATGCTGTTCACATGTTAAATAGTCAGGAAGCGGAAGAAAAAGAAGCGGTGAGGCAAGCCTTGGAAAAAAAGGTGCTAAAAACCTGCGATTGGCTGGAAGCGGATATCTGGAAAGCTATGAGATAGCGCTCCATTTTTCTTTCAATACCCCTGCGGCTTTCGTATAACCGCCCTCTGATCCGTCTACAAAATGAATGTGTTGCTTTTCTTTTCTGCGCACGTAACAGGACATGATGGTTTCGGGGCTGATGTAATACCCGTACAGCAGCTCCTCCTTTTTTTCGAGTTCATCAAGTACTTCGAGCAATTCGGCTCTTTGTTGAGCAGTGCCGGAGATAACGGTATTGATGCGTCCGTCGATCACCAGGGTATCTGACCATTCTACCAATTCTTGGAGATATTCGCGCCCCCTTGAATAAAGGG